>JAIXTK010000034.1 GCA_027483995.1 Acetobacteraceae bacterium | reverse complement strand
GGGTGATCTTCACGCCCGGGGGGGCCTGGCGGCGCTTGTATTCGGCGCGGTCGAGCAGCTTCCAGACGCGCAGCACGGTGGCGCGGTCGTGGCCGCCTGCGACCAGGGCATCAACGCTCTGCTCGCCTTCGACGAGGCCCTCCAGGATGGCATCGAGCATGTCGTAGGGCGGCAGGCTGTCCTGGTCGGTCTGGTTCGGGCGCAGTTCGGCGCTGGGGGGCTTGGTGATGATGCGCTCGGGGATGACCATGCCGGCGGGGCCGAGGGCGCCGGCGGGGTGGTGGGCGTTGCGCCAGTGGCACAGCTCGAAGACGGTGGTTTTGTAGACGTCCTTCAGCACGGAATAGCCGCCGCACATGTCGCCATAGAGCGTGGCGTAGCCGACCGACATCTCGGACTTGTTGCCGGTGGTCAGCACCATGTGGCCGAGCTTGTTGGAGATGGCCATCAGGATCAGCCCGCGCGAGCGGGACTGGATGTTCTCTTCGGTGATGTCGGCCTGGCGGCCGGCGAAGACCGGGGTCAGTGCGGCGCCGAAGGCCTGCATGGCCGGCTCGATCGAGATGCTGTCGCAGGAGATGCCGAGCAACTGGGCGCAGTGGGCGGCGTCGTCCAGGCTGTCCTGGCTGGTGTAGGGGCTGGGCAGCATGAAGGTGCGGACCATGGGGGCGCCCAGCGCATCCACCGCCACGGCGGCGGAGATCGCGCTGTCGATGCCGCCCGAGAGGCCCAGGATCACGCCGGGGAAGCCGTTCTTGCGCACGTAGTCGCGCAGGCCCAGCACCATGGCGTGGTAGATCGATTCCAGCCTTCCGGGTTCCGGGGCGAGGGGCTGGGGGGTGCAGACGAGGGTTTCGCCCTCTCGCGTCCATTCCGTCACGGTCACCGCTTCGGCGAAATGCGGCATCTGCACGGCGAGCGAGCGGTCGGGGTTCAGCACGAAGCTGGCGCCTTCGAACACCAGCTCGTCCTGGCCGCAGATCTGGGCGCAGAACACGAAGGGCAGGCCGGTTTCCACCACGCGGTGCACGGCCAGCGCGATGCGCTTCTGGTGCTTGTCCACCTCGTAGGGGGAGCCGTTGACGCTGAGCAGGATCTCGGCGCCGCTTTCGGCGAGCGTTTCCGCCACGGCGGGGAACCACCAATCCTCGCAGATCAGCAGGCCCAGGCGGACGCCGCGGAAGCTGACCGGGCCCGGGGCGGGGCCCTGGTCGAACACGCGCTTGTCGTCGAACACGCCGTAGTTCGGCAGTTCGTGCTTGGCGCGGCGGGCGATGATCTTGCCGCCATCGAGCAGGAAGGCGCCGTTGTAGAGCTTGTCGCCATCGGCCCAGGGGCCGCCGACGATCAGGCCCGGCCCGCCATCGGCGGTATCGGCGGCGAGTTCGGCCAGCACTTCCTCGCAGGCGGCGACGAAGGCCGGCTTGCGCACCAGGTCTTCGGCCGGATAGCCGGCGATCGAGAATTCCGGCGTGACGACGAGGTCGGCGCCCTGCCTGGCCGCTTCCGCGCGGGCGCGGCGGATATTGGCCAGGTTGTGGCGCACCTGGCCCTCGTGCGGGTTCAGCTGGGCGAGTGCGATGCGGAGAGTATCGGACATGGGCGCAAGCTAGTGGGGGCGGGCCGAGCCATCAACTCGGCCTGCCCCCATGGCTCTCGCAGTCGTGGAATCAGGCGGTCACCGGGGCGGTGGCCTGGCCCTGCTGGCGGCGGCTCTGCCACAGCGCCAGGAAGTCGATCGGCTGCACCAGCACGGGCGGGAAGCCGCCGTCGCGGGTGATGTCGGCCAGGATGTTGCGGGCGAAGGGGAACAGGATGCGCGGGCATTCCACCAGCAGCACCGGCTCCACCGTCTCGGCCGGCAGGCCGTTCAGGGTGAACACGCCGGAATAGGACAGCTCGGCCAGGAACACGCGGCTTTCGCCGGCCTGGGCGTTCGGGTCATGCGCCTCGGCGCGGATCTGCAGGGTCACCTCGAACACGTCCTGGCCCTCGGTCACGCGGCGGGCCTGCACGTCGAGGTTGATGTCCACGCGCGGGGCGGCGCGCAGGGTGGTGAAGATCGCGGGCGCACCGGGAACCTCGAAGGACAGGTCCTTGATGTACTGGATGTTCACCACCAACGGGGGGGCCTGCTGGGCGCCGTTGGCGACGGTGGTCTCCGACATGATCTTCTCCGTGTTACAATGCGCGATGAGTCAGCGGGGGCGGTAGCACAGCGGGCCGCCCGGCGAAAGGCGCATGGGCGCCACGGCTGGCCTCAATGCGTCCAGCTCAGCCCTTCCGGCGCCGGCTGGGTGGGGTCGCAGCGGCGCTGCTCCACATTGGTGATCTTTTCCCCGGTCATGGCCAGGATGAAGCCCCAGTGGCTGATCACCAGCGTATCCGCCCAATCCGGCAGCGCAGCCATCTCGGCGCGGAACAGCACGGCGCGGGCGGCGATGCTCTCGGCGGGTTCGTCTTCCGACGGCCACCAGACCTCGTCGATATGGGAGAAATCGATCTCCGGCCAGGCGCGGGCCAGCGCGCTGCGCGGGGTGCCGACATCGCAGACGAAGCCGTAGCGTTCGCGCACCACGGGGTTCACGATCACCGGGGCGCCGAGGGCGCGGGCGATCGGGGCGGCGGTTTGCAGGGCGCGGGTATAAGGGGAGACGATGATGCGCCGGATCGGCTCGCCCAGCGCCTGCAGCCGGGTGGCGGCCTCGCGCGCCTGGCGGTGGCCGAGCGGGGTCAGCTTGGGGTCGACGATCCCGGGGTCGCGCCGGTTGGCCGTCATGTGCAGGTTGAATTCGCTCTGAGCGTGCCGCAGGAGGATCATAACGGCCGGATACAGGCCGCATGACGCGCTTGCAATGCCATTGCGGCGCCGTACGGGCATGGCTTTGGTTGTGAACCGACCCAGGCTTCCCTATGTCTTGGGGCGCACCCGCCGCGGCGGGCAGGGAGAAAGTGGCACATGATGGGCGCGAGCGGCGGATTCCCGATCGACCTGGTCCTGTTCGGCATGATCGCGGCCTTCCTGGTCCTGCGGCTGCGCAGCATCCTGGGCAAGCGCACGGGCTTCGAACGCCCGCCCGAAGCGGTGGCCCGGCCCGACCTGCGCGTGGTGGAGGACGGCATCGCGCCCGCACCTGCCGCCGCTGCCCCGGCCGCCCCGGCGCGCACCCTGCCCGACCCGATGAGCCCGATGGGGCGCACCCTGGGTGCGATGCGCGCGGTGGACGCGAATTTTGCGCCCGACAGCTTCCTGAACGGCGCGGAGGCCGCGTTCCGCATGATCGTGGCCGCCTATGCCGCCGGCGACCGCGTGGCGCTGCGCCCGCTGCTGTCTGACGAGACCTATGCCGCGTTCGAGGGCGCGATCACCGCCCGCGAGCAGGCCGGCGAGTCGCAGCGCACCGAAATCCGCGAGATCCCGGAAGCCCGCATCGACGATGCCGCCCTGCGCGGCGGCCTGGCCAGCATCAGCGTGGCCTTCACCAGCGACCAGGTGAACCTGACGCTGGACCGCGACGGCAAGGAAGTGGCCGGCACCGATGCGGTGACCGAGATCCACGACATCTGGACCTTCGAGCGCGATCTGGGCTCGCCCGACCCCACCTGGCGGCTGGTGGCCGCCCGCAGCGCCTGATGCCGCCAGCGCAAGGGCGGCGCGCCAGCGCCCTGGCCGCCGCCGCGCTGCTGCTGCCGCTGCTGGCCAGTTGCGCGCCGCAAACCACTGCCGGGCAGCCGCCCGGCACGGTTTCGGTGCCCGCCGGCCCCGGCGCCGCCCTGACCCCGGTGCGCTTCGACCAAGTGCCCGGCTGGGCTTCGGAACGCCCGGCCGAGGCCATCCCGCCCTTCCTGGCCGGCTGCGCCCGGCTGGATTCCGCCGCCCATCCCCGCCTGCCGGCGCTGTGCAGCCAGGCCCGCGCCCTGCCGCCGGGCGATGATGCCGCGGCGCGGGCGTTCTTCGAGCAGGGCTTCCAGCCCCACCTCGCCTCCGCCGACGGCACCGCCCAGGGGCTGGTGACCGGCTACTACGAGCCGGAGTTCCGCGCCTCCCGCACCCGCGGCGGCGAGTACCAAACGCCGCTGCTGCGCCGCCCGCGCGGCCACGTCGCCGGCCAGTTGCTGCCCACCCGCGCCCAGATCAACCGGGGCGTGCTCGCCCGCAGGGGCCTGGAGATGCTGTGGGTGGCGGACCCGGTGGACGCGTTCTTCCTGCATATCCAGGGCTCCGGCCGCGCCCGCCTGCCGGACGGGTCTGTGGTGCGCGTGGGCTATGACGGCAAGAACGAACAGCCCTACGTGCCGATCGGCCGCGTGCTGGTGGATCGCGGCGAGATGAAGCTGGACCAGGTTTCCATGCAGTCCATCCGCGCCTGGCTGAAGGCGCATCCCGGCGAGGCCGAGGCGGTGATGGACCAGAACCCCAGCTTCGTCTTCTTCCGCGAGGTGGCCGGGCTGGCGCCGGACCAGGGCCCGCCGGGCACCCAGGGCGTGCCGCTGACGCCCATGCGCTCGGTGGCGGTGGATCGCAGCCACATCCCGCTCGGCACTCCGGTCTGGCTCGACAGCAACGACCCGCTGGCCCCCGCGACGCCGCTGCGCCGGCTGATGATGGCGCAGGATACCGGCGGCGCCATCCGCGGCCCCACCCGCGCCGATGTCTTCTTCGGCTGGGGCACGGAGGCGGAGGAACGCGCCGGCCGCATGCGCCAGCCCGGCAGCCTGTATGTCCTGCTCCCCCGCTGAGGCACTCGCCCTCGGCCGCCACCGTCTGATCACCGGCGACTGCCTGGCGGTGCTCTCCGCCATGGCGGCGGAGACGGTGGACGTGGTTGTCACCTCGCCGCCCTACAACATCGACCTGCGCTATCGGGCCTACCGCGACACGCGGGAGGAGGCGGACTACCTGGACTGGATGGTGGCGGTTTGCGCCGAGCTGCGCCGGGTGCTGAAGCCGGAAGGGAGCTTCTTTCTCAACATCTCCGGCTCCTCCAGCCGGCCGTGGCTGCCCTTCGAACTGATCGTGCGGCTGCGCCCGCTGTTTGCGCTGCAGAACCACATCACCTGGGTGAAATCGATCGCCATCGGGGAGGACAGCTCCGGCCACTACAAGCCGGTGAACGGCAGCCGCTTCCTGAACCACGCCCACGAGCACATCTTCCACCTGACCCGTGACGGCAAGGTGAAGCTGGATCGGCTGGCCATCGGCGTGCCCTACAAGGACAAGTCCAACATCGCCCGCCGCGGCCACGCGCAGGACCTGCATTGCCGGGGGAATACCTGGTTCATTCCCTATCGCACCGTGCAAAGCCGCGCCGAGAAATTCCACCACCCCGGCACCTTCCCGGTGGCGCTGCCGCAATGGTGCATCCGCCTGCACGGCCAGCCCGCCCCGGTGGTGCTGGACCCGTTCATGGGGACCGGGACCACGCTTGTGGCGGCCCATCGCGAGGGCGGGCATGGGATCGGCATCGATATCGATCCCAGCTACGTGGCCATCGCCGCCGAGCGCCTGGAGGCCGAGGCCTAGCCGCGTTCCTGGCGCAGGAATACGTGCTCGATGCCGTCGATCGCATCGATCTGCTCGCCCACGCGCACGAAGCCCAGCCGGGCTACCACCGCCAGCGAAGCCGCATTGCCGGGGGAGACCGAGGCGACGAAGTTCCTGATCCCATGCGCCGCCTGCGCCCAGCCCATCACCGCGCGCGCCGCCTCCTGCGCATAGCCGCGCCCGCGGTACGCCGGGAACACGCCGTAGCCGAACTCCACCGCATTGCGCGCAGTGCCGTGCAATTCCTCCGGGTCCGGCCGGGTGTGGAACCGGATGCTGCCGACCATCCTCCGCTCCGCCCGCAGCACGATCGCCCGCATCGACCAGGGCTGATACGCCGAGTCCTCCGCCAAGCGCTCCCGCGCGAAGGCCAGGCCGCTGGCCTGCGCCAGCAGGTCCTCCGGCACCGCCACCCCCAGCAGCGCCGCCACCCCGGCCACGTCGCTGGCCAGCCCGGCCTCCACCGCCGCGGGCGGAAACAGCCGCAGCACCAGCCGCGGCGTTGCGATATCGTCCGGGCGCGCCGGCAGTGCATCAACCATCGGCCCAGCCTAGCGCCGCGCCCTGCGCAGTTCCACCGGAGCGACAAGGAAACCACCATGGCATTGCGCGGAAGCTGCCGCTGCGGCTGCGTGAAGTTCGAGATCGACGGCCGCCTCATGGGCGTCGGCAACTGCCACTGCACCACCTGCCGCAAAACCCAGGGCGCCGCCTTCCGCACCCGTGCCCGCGTGCGCCGGGCCGATTTCCGCTGGCTGGCGGGGCAGGACCTGCTGCACTCCAGCGAATCCACCCCCGGCTTCCACCGCGGCTTCTGCCGAAACTGCGGCGCGCCCGTGGTGAACTGGAACACTGCGGACTCCGAGTATGGCCGCCGCAACCCCGCCATGCTGGAAACCTACGGCATCGCGGTGGCCACGCTGGATGACGACCCCGGCGTAACCCCGGGCTTTCCCGAGGAATCCGTCGCCGCGCGCGCGGATACCTCGCCAAACCAGGCGGAATCCCTATAACAAGGGGCATGCCCGAAGCATCCCGCCGCCCCCGCGTCGCCCTTTTTGTCACCTGCCTGGTGGACCTGCACCGGCCCACGGTGGGCTTTGCCGCCATCCGCCTGCTGGAGCAGGCCGGCTGCCAGGTGGAAGTGCCGCGCGCCCAAACCTGCTGCGGCCAGCCCGCCTACAACGCCGGCGACCGCGCCACCGCCCGCGACCTCGCCGCCGGCATCCTCGATGCCTTCTCCGGCTACGACTACGTCGTCGTCCCCTCCGGCTCCTGCGGCGGCATGATCAGCCACCACTTCGCCGGCCTGTTCGACAACGACCCCCAGCAACGCAGCCGCGCCGAAGCCCTGCAGCGGAAAACCTTCGAGCTCGTCGCCTTCCTCGCCGACGTGATGAAAGTCACCACCGTGCCCGGCCTCTACCAGGGCACCGCCACCTACCACGACAGCTGCTCCGGCCTGCGCGAACTCGGCCTCAAGGCCCAGCCCCGCGCCCTGCTCGCCAGCGTCTCCGGCCTCACCCTCAAGGAAATGGCCGAGCCGGAAACCTGCTGCGGCTTCGGCGGCACGTTCTGCGTGAAATACCCCGATATCTCCACCCGCATGGTCTCCGACAAAACCAAGGATATCGCCAGCACCGGCGCCGATACCCTGCTGGCCGGCGACCTCGGATGCCTGCTCAACATGGCCGGTCGCCTGAAGCGCGAAGGCAGCCCCATCCGCGTCCGCCACATCGCCGAAGTGCTGGCCGGGATGACCAACGACGTCCCGCCGATCGGCGAAGGGCGCGGGTAGGATGGGGCAGAAGGCAGCAAGGCCAGGGCTCTGCCCTGGACCCGCCAGGGACCTGAGGTCCCTGGACCCACATGAGTTCCGCCTTCGGCGGGAGGGGCCGACCCGGTCTGTGTCGCGCGCCGAGACGGCCCCTCCCGCCGAAGGCGGAAAAGGTATCGGGGTCTGGGGCCTAAGGCCCCAGTGGGGTCCAGGGGCAAAGCCCCTGGCCTTCCTTCCTTCGGCCTTTCTCGGATGACCGCCTACATCCTGCGTCGGCTGTTGTTGGTGATTCCGACGTTGTTCGGGATCATCACGATCAATTTCGTGGTGGTTCAGTTCGCACCGGGCGGGCCGGTGGAGCAGATGATTTCCGACATCAAGGGCAAGGGTGGCGACGCCACCATGCGGATGACGGGGACGGGGGCGGAATCGATTGCGGCGGCGCCGCCGCAGGATGGGGCGTATCGCGGGGCGCGGGGGTTGGACCCGGCGATCGTGAAGGACATTGAGCGCATGTTCGGCTTCGACAAGCCGGCGCATGAGCGGTTTCTGAAGATGCTCGGCGATTATCTGCGCTTCGATTTCGGGCGGAGCTTCTTTCGCGACCAGACGGTGATCGAGCTGGTGCGGCAGAAGATGCCGGTGTCGATTTCGCTCGGCTTGTGGTCCACGCTGTTGATCTATCTGATTTCCATTCCGCTGGGGATTGCCAAGGCGGTGCGGCATGGCAGCCGGTTCGATGTGGCGACATCGGCCGCCGTGCTGGTGGGGTATGCGGTGCCGGGGTTCCTGTTCGCGATCCTGCTGGTGGTGCTGTTCGCGGGCGGGAGTTTCCTGACGCTGTTTCCCCTGCGCGGCCTGGCGAGTGCCGGGAGCGAGCATTGGGCCTGGCCGGCGCGGGCGCTGGATTACCTGTGGCACATGGTGCTGCCGACGACGGCGCTGGTGATCGGCGGCTTCGCGGGGCTGACGATGCTGACGAAGAACTCCTTCCTGGAGGAGATCCGCAAGCAGTATGGGGGGGCGGCGCGGGCCAAGGGGGCGAGCGGGCGGCGGGGGCTGTACCGGCATGTGTTCCGCAACGCCATGCTGCTGATCGTGGCCGGGTTTCCGGCGGCGTTCATCAGCATATTGTTCTCGTCGGCATTGCTGGTGGAGATCGTGTTCTCGCTGGACGGGCTGGGGCTGCTGGGGTTCGAATCCGCCATTCGGCGCGATTATCCCGTGATGTTCGGCACACTCTACATCTTCACGCTGTTGGGCCTTGTCATGCACATCGTGGGCGACGTGATGTACACGGTGGTGGACCCCCGCATTGATTTCGAGGCGCGCGGTTGATGCCCGGCTCCGGGCATCGCGCGCCGGGCTTGCGGGTGGCGGCGCGCACAACATGAAGCTCTCGCCCCTCACGCGCCGGCGGCTTGCGGCCTTCCGCGCCAACAAGCGGGGCAGCTGGTCCCTGGCGATCTTCGCCACGCTGTTCGTGCTGAGCCTGTTCGCGGAGTTCATCGCCAACGACCGGCCGCTGCTGGTGCGTTACGATGGGCGGTGGTTCACGCCGGTGTTCGTGGAATACGCCGAGGAGGATTTCTCGCCGGACCTGCTGCCGACAGCGGCGGACTACACCGACCCCACCCTCGCTGCCCTTATCCACGAGAAGGGCTGGATGCTCTGGCCCGCCATCCCCTACAGCCACCGCTCCGTGGTCAAGAACCTGCAAGTCCCCGCCCCTGCGCCGCCCTCGGCGATGAACCTGCTGGGCACGGACGACCAGGCGCGGGACGTGCTGGCGCGGGTGATCTACGGGTTTCGCATCTCCGTGCTGTTCGGCTTCACCCTCACGATCATCTCCTCCTGCATCGGCATCGCGGCCGGGGCGATCCAGGGCTACCGCGGCGGGCTGACGGATTTGCTGTTCCAGCGCTTCATCGAGATCTGGGCGGGCATGCCGCAGCTCTATTTGCTGATCATCCTGGCCAGCATCATCACCCCCAGCTTCACCGTGCTGCTGGTGTTCCTGCTGCTGTTCAGCTGGATGAGCCTGACAGGCGTGGTGCGCGCGGAGTTTCTGCGCGGGCGCAACCTGGACTATGTGCGCGCCGCCAAGGCGCTCGGCGTGTCTGATGTCGGGGTGATGTGGCGGCACATCCTGCCGAACGCGATGGTCGCCACCCTCACCTTCCTGCCGTTCACGCTCTCCGGCTCCGTGACGATCCTGGCGAGCCTGGATTTCCTCGGCTTCGGGCTGCCGCCGGGTTCGCCCTCGCTGGG
>JAIXTK010000457.1 GCA_027483995.1 Acetobacteraceae bacterium | reverse complement strand
GCTCTCGTACAGCACCCCCAGCACGATATAGATCGCCAGCAGCGCCGCCCCGATCAGCAGCGGCTGGGTGGAAAGACTGTCCGCCAGCCAGCGCGAATTGCCGGCGAAGCTGGTGCGCACCGTATCCGGCATGCGCATGTCCCACGCCACCCGCTGCACCGTGGCCAGCCCCGTCCCCGCCGGCATGCCGGGCGCCAACGAAAACGTGATCGTCGCCGCCGGTGACTGCCCCTGGTGCCGCACCGCCAGCGGCGCCCCGCCGCGCTCCAGCCGCACCACGCTGCCCAGTGGCACCTGCCGCCCCCCCGTCGCCCCCACGAACACCCGCTCCAGCCCCGCCGGGTCCGCCTGCAACGCCGGGTCGATCTCCTCGATCACGCGATACTGGTTGCGCGCCGTGTAGATGATCGAGATCTGCCGCTGCGCGAACGCATTGTTCAGCGCCGCGGTAATGGCCGAAACCGAAACCCCCAGCCGTGCCGCCGCCTCCCGGTCGATCACCACGTTCACCTGCGGCCCCGCCCGGTCCTGGTCGCTGGAAACATCCGTGATCCCCGGCTCCTCCCGCAGCCGGTCCACCAGGCGCTGCGACCATTCGCGCAGCAGGCCGAGATCCTCGCTCAGCAGCACGAACTGGTTGCTGCTCCCCTGCCGCCCGCCGCCGCGCATCTCCTGTGCCGACCAGGTGAAGGCCTGGATCCCCGCCAGCCCCGCAAGCTGCGGCCGCAGCCGCGCCACCACCTGCTCGGCCGAAACCCCGCGCTCCGCCACCGGCTTCAACCCGATCACCAGCTGCCCGCGATTGAGCGAAGCCCAGCCGGAAGTCACCCCGATATTCGACCCGATCTGCGCCACCGCCGGATCGCGCTCGATGATCTCGATCACCCGCCGCTGCCGCTCCGCCATCGCCGCGAAGGAGATCTCCGGCCCCGCGATCACCGTCCCCTGCAGCATCCCGGTATCCTGGATCGGCATGAACCCCTTGGGCACATGGCCATACATCCAAACGGTCAGCCCCAGGATCCCCACCGTCACCGCCAGCATCAGCCAGCGCACCCGCAGCGCGAGATCGAGCGAGCGCGCATAGCCACGCTGCACCCCCGCCAGCGCCCGCTCCACCCCCCGGTCCATCGCCCCCAGCACCCCGCGCGGGGGCAGGGGCCGCGCCCGCATGAACTGCCCCATCATCATCGGCGTCAGGCTCAAGGACACCACCGCGGAAATCGCGATCGCCACCGTCAGCACCACGGCGAACTCATGGAACATCCGCCCCAATATGCCGCCCATGAACAGGATCGGGATGAACACCGCCACCAGCGAAATGCTGATCGAGATCACCGTGAACCCGATCTGCGCCGCCCCATCCAGCGCCGCCCGCAGCGGCGATTTCCCCATCTCCGCATGCCGCGCCACGTTCTCGATCATCACGATCGCATCGTCGACGACGAACCCCACCGCAATCGTCAGCGCCATCAGCGAGAAATTGTTCACCGAGAAGCCCAGCAGGTACATCGCCGCCAGGCTCCCCGCCAACGACAGCGGCACCGTCACCGCCGCGGCCAGCGTCGGCACCAGCCGGCGCAGGAACAGCAGCACCACCAGCAGCACCAGCACGCAGGAGATCAGCAGCGCGTTGCGCACCTCCGCCACGCTGGCGCGGATCGTCTGGGTGCGGTCCACGATCACCGTCATCGCCACGTCGGGCGGCATCCAGGCCTGAAGCTGCGGCAGCAACGCCTTGATGCGGTCCACCGTCTCGATCACGTTGGCCCCGGCCGCCTTGGTCACGTTCATCAGGATCGCCGGCTTCGTTCCCAGCCACGCCGCCAAGCGCGCGTTGGTCACGCCGTCCACCACCTCGGCCACGTCCCCCAGCCGCACCACGCCGCCGCCCGGTACGGTCTTCAGCACCAGCGGGCGATACTCGGCCGCGCGCACCATCTGCCCGTTCAGCCCGATCAGCTCCGCCTGATCCTCCCCGTCGAACCCGCCGGTGGGCCCGAACACATTGCTGAGCCGGATCGCGTTGAACACGTCCTGCCCCGAAAGCCCCGCCGCGGCCAGCGCCGCCGGGTCCAGCCGCACCCGCACCGCCGGCTTCTCCGCGCCATTGATCTGCACGCTGCCCACACCGTCCAACTGGGAGATGCGCTGGGCGAACACGCTGTCCGTCATGTCGTACAGCTCCGCCATGGAGCGTGTCTCAGAGGTCAACGCCAGGCTCATGATCGGCGCCGCCGCCGGGTTGAACTTGCGCAGGAACGGCCGCGTCGGCAGGTCCGCCGGCAGATCGGGCGTGGCCGCGTTGATCGCCGCCTGCACATCCTTCGCCGCGTCGTCGATGTTCCGGCTCAACTCGAACTGGATCACGATGGAGCTGGCCCCCACGGAATTGGTGGAGGTCAGCTCCGTCACCCCCGCAATCTCCGACAGCCTTCGCTCAATCGGCGCCGCGATCGAATTCGCCATCGTCTCCGGGTCCGCGCCGGGCCGGCTGGCGAACACCACGATGGTGGGAATATCCACGTTCGGCAGCGGCGCCACCGGCAGGAACCGCCAGGCCACCAGCCCCGCGATCATCAGCCCCAGCGCCATCAGGATGGTGCCCACCGGCCGCGCGATGAAGGCGGCGGAAAACGTCACCGCGCTATTCCGCTGCCACCGGTCGCACCCAGCGCAACCGCAGCCGCTCGAACGCCAGGTAGATCGCCGGCGTGGTGTACAGCGTCAGCACCTGGCTCAGCAGCAGCCCGCCGATGATCGTCACCCCCAGCGGAAACCGCAACTCGCTGCCGCTGCCGGATTCCAGCGCCAGCGGCAGCGCCCCCAGCAACGCCGCGGCCGTCGTCATCATGATCGGCCGGTAACGCAGCAGGCACGCCTCGGTGATCGCCGCCTCCGGCGAAAGCCCGCGCGTGCGCTCCGCATCCAGCGCGAAGTCGATCATCATGATCGCGTTCTTCTTCACGATCCCCATCAGCAGCACGATCCCCACCAGCGCCACCAGCGACAAATCCTGTCCCGTCGCCAACAGCGCCAGCAACGCTCCGATCCCCGCGGAGGGCAGGGTGGACAGGATGGTCACCGGATGGATGAAGCTCTCGTACAGCACCCCCAGCACGATGTAGATCACCACGATCGCCGCCAGGATCAGCCACGGTTCCGCTTCCAGGGATCGCTGGAACTCCGCCGCATCGCCGGAATAGGCGCCGGTCATCGTCGCCGGCAGCCCGATCTCCTCCTGCGCCCGCGCCACCGCCTGCACCGCCTGCCCCAGCGAGAAACCGGGCGCCAGATTGAAGCTGATCGTGGCGGAGGGAAACTGATCCTCCCGCGTGATCGAAAGCGGCGCCACGGTGCGTGAGATCGTCGCAAACCCCGCCAGCGGCACCTGCGCCCCGCCGGTGCCCGGCACCCGCAGCCGCAACAGCGAACTGGGATCGGCCTGCCAGGAGGGATCGGCCTCCAGCACCACGCGATACTGGTTCGATTGCGCAAAAATCGTCGAGATCTGCCGCTGCCCGAACGCGTTGTACAGCGTGTCCTGCACTGCCTGCATCGAAACACCCAGCCGCATCGCGGCATCGCGGTCCACCTGCACCAGCACGCGGAACCCCTCGCCCTGCTGGTCGGAATTCACCTCCCGCAGCCCCGGCTCCGCCCGCAGCCGCGCCAGCAGCCGCGGCGCCCACTCGGCCAGGGTCGCCGCCTCCGTATCCACCAGCGTGTACTGGAACTGCGTCCGGCTCACCCGCGTGCCGATCTGAATGTCCTGCACCGGCTGCATGTAGGTCACCAGGCCCGGGATCGAATACAGCGCCGCCTGCAGCCGCTCGGCGATCTGCTGCGCCGTCGCCTTCCGCTCCGCCCGCGGCCGCAGCACGATCGTCATCCGCCCGGAATTGGCGGTCGCATTCACGCTGCCCGCGCCCACGAACACCACCACGCTGGCCACATCCGAGTCCTGCCGCACCACCTGCGCCGCCTGGCCCTGCAGCTGCGCCATGCGCGTGAAGCTCACCGATTGCGCCGCCTCGCTCGTCGCCACGATCACCCCGGTATCCTGCAGCGGCAGGAACCCCTTCGGCATCGCCAGGTAGAGCCCCCCCGTCCCCGCCAGCGTCAGCCCGAACACCACCAGCACCGCCCGCTGCCGCCGCATCGCCCAGCCCAGCGAAACCCGGTACCACCCCAGCGTCGCCTCGAACCCCCGTTCGAACAGCCGCGACACCGCACCCGGCGTCTCCGCACCATGCGGCTTCAGCAGATAGGCGCACATCATCGGCGTCACCGTCAGCGAAACCACGGCCGAGACAATCACCGCCACGCTCAACGTCACCGCGAAGGTGCTGAACAGCCGCCCGATCACCCCGGTCATGAACAGCAGCGGAATGAACACCGCGATCAGCGAGACGGTCAGCGAGATGATGGTGAACCCGATCTGCGCCGACCCTTCATAGGCCGCCGCCAGGGGCGATTTCCCCTCCTCGATATGGCGCACCACGTTCTCGATCATCACGATCGCATCGTCCACCACGAACCCCGTCGCGATGGTCAGCGCCATCAGGGAGAGGTTGTCGAGCGAATACCCCAGCAGGTGCATCACCCCGAACGTCGCCACCAGCGAGAGCGGCAGCGCCACCGCCGGGATCAGCGTCGCCCGCGGCGAGCGCAGGAACAGGAAGATCACCCCCACCACCAGCCCGATCGCCAGCATCAGCGTGAACTGCACGTCGCGCACGCTGGCGCGGATCGTCTCGGTACGGTCCGCCACCACCACCATGCGCAGCTGCGCCGGCAGCGTGCGGCGAAGCTGGGGCAGGGCGGCCCGCACCCGCTCCACCGTCTCCACGATATTGGCCCCCGGCTGGCGCTGGATATCCACCACCACCGCCGGAATCGCCGGCGTGGGCGTGCCGTCCGGCCGGGTGCCGAAATACCACGCCCCGGCCCGCACATTCTCCAGCCCGCCCACCACGGTGCCGATATCGGAAAGCCGCACCGGCGCCCCCCCGCGCCACGCCACCACCAGCCCGCGATAGGCCTCCGGCGACATCAGCTGGTCGTTGGCGCCCAGCGCGATCGCCTGCCGCGGCCCGTCGAACCCGCCCTTGGCCCCGTTCACATTCGCCGCCGCAATGGCCTGCCGCACGTCATCCAGCGCAAGCCCGTAGGACGCCACCCGCGCCGGATCCACCCGCACCCGCACCGCCGGCCGCATGTTGCCCAGCACGGAAACCCGCCCCACGCCCGAGATTTCCGATAGTTTCGGCTGCAGCAGCGTATCCGCCGCGTCGCTCACCCGGTCCATCGTCATGGCATCGGAGAACAGCGCCAGCGTCAGGATCGGCGCATCCGCCGGGTTCACCTTCGCATACACCGGTGGGTAGGGCAGGTTCGCCGGCAGCGTCCCCGCCGCCGCATTGATCGCCGCCTGCACATCCTGCGCCGCCGCATCGATGCTGCGCCCCAGCGTGAAGGTCAGCGTGATCTGGCTGGTCCGCTCCGAGCTGACGGAGGTCATGGATTCCAGCCCCTGGATCTGCCCGAACTGCCGCTCCAGCGGCGCCGTGATCAGGTTGGAAATCACCTCCGGGGAGGCCCCGGGCATCTGCGTGGTAATCTGGATGGTCGGGAAATCCACCTGCGGCAGCGCCGACACCGGCAGCACCCGATACCCCAGCGCCCCCGCCAACAACACCGCCAGCGCCAGTAGCGTCGTTGCGATCGGCCTTGCGATGAAGGGCGCGGAGATATTCACCGTGGCCTATCCCGGCGGCCGCTCGCGCCCACCCGCCACAGGCCGCGGCCCCGCCGGGCGGGCAGGCGTCGTCACCGTCACCTTGGTGCCGTCGGAAAGGCGGGAGGCCCCATCCACCACCACCCGCTCGCCGGGCTTCAGCCCCTCGGCCACGATCGCCACCGTCAGGTCCTCATGCCCCACCGTCACCGGCCGGCGCTCGGCCTTCATCTCGTCGCCCACCACGAACACGAACGCCCCGCGCGGCCCGCGCTGCACCGCCACCGGCGGCACCGTCACCGCATCGCGCCACACCCGCGCCCGCAGCCGCACCGTCACGAACGCGCCGGGCCACAGCACCAGCCGATCATTGGCGAAGGTCGCCTTCAGCTTGATCGTCCCGGTCGAGGGATCCACCTGGTTGTCCAGCACCGTCAGCGTGCCGCGGTCTAGCACCTCGCGCTCCGTCACCGGCGCATTGGCCTGCGGCAGCGCCAGCACCTCCACCTCGCCCGCCGCCATCGCCGCCTTCACCGCCACCAGCGCCTGCTGCGGCAGGGTGAACTGCACGTTGATCGGCCGCAGCGTCGCAATCGTCACCAGCCCGGTCGCATCGCTCGCGCGCACGATGTTGCCCACATCCACGTTGCGGATGCCCACCCTTCCGGCGATCGGCGCCGTGATCGTGGTGTAGCTCAGCTGCGTCCGCGCCTGGTCGATCTGCGCCTGGTCGCCCGCCACCTGCGCCTCCAGCTGCGCCACCTGGGCCCGCGCCGTGTCGGCCTGCTGGGCCGAGGTATAGGCCGTCGCCGCCAGCCGCGCGTAACGGGCCGCATCCAGCCGCGCATTGGCCAGCTGCGCCTCGTCCTGCTGCTTGCGCGCCAGCGCCGCATCCAGGTTCGCCTGGTAGCTGCGGCTGTCGATCCGCGCCAGCACGTCACCCACCGCCACGTCCTGCCCCTCGCGGGAGCGCAGCTCCACCAGCGGCCCATCCACCATCGGCCGCACCACCACGCTGGCCGAAGCCTGCACCGTCCCCAGCCCATCCAGCCAGATCGGCACGTTGCGCGCCTCGGCAGTGGCCAGCAGCACCGGAACGCTGTCCGGCGGCGCGAACCGGCGCCGCCCTCCCGGCGCCTGCGCCCCGGCCGTCTCTGCCGGCGCGCGCAGATAGAACCACCAGTACCCACCGCCCCCCGCGGCGGCGGCCAGCAGCACCAGCAGGAGGATCAGGCGGCGCATGCAATGCTCATGTTTCGCAATATGGGGTCATGCCGGCGGCACCGCCATATCCGCCGTGCTCCACCCCCCGCCCAGCGCCTTGTACAGCGCCAGCAAGGACTGGAACCGCGACAGCCGCACCTGCGCCAGCGCATCCAGGTTGGTGAACAGCGTGGTCTGCGCATTCAGCGTCGCCACGATATCGATTGTACCCGCCAGCAACTGCGCCCGCGCGATATCCGCCGCCCGCTGGCTCGTCGTCACCGCCTCGCGCGTCAAGTCTTCCTGCTCGCTGCTGTAGCGGTATGCCTGCACCGCGTCCTCCACATCCGTGAACGCCTGGATCACCACGCGCCGGTAGTTCGCCAGCAACTCCTCCTCCTGCGCCTGGCTGCGCGCCAGCACCGCCCGCCGCGCGCCCCCGTCGAAAATCGTCTGCGCAGCAGACCCCACCGCCGACACGAACAGCGAACCAGGCCCGAACAACGTCGCCAGCGCGATATTCTCGAACCCCGCCCGGCCAGACAGCGTCACATTGGGCAGAAACGCCGCCCGTGCCGCGCGGATATTCGCATTCGCCCCGCGCAGATCCGCCTCCGCCGCCGCGATATCCGGCCGCCGCGCCAGCAATTCCGCCGGCAACCCCGGCGCCACCGCCGGCAACGCCAACGCCGAAAGTGTGCCCGGCCGCACCGTGATCGCCGCAGGCGGCCGCCCCGTCAGCACACCCAGCGCGTTCAACTGCTGCTCCAACTGGCTGCGCAGCCCCGGCACCCGCGCCCGCAGGCTCGCCACCAGTGCTGCCTGCTGTGCCACATCCAGCTGGTTCGCCGTTCCCACCTGCGCCCGCGCCGTCACCGCCGCCAGCACCCGCTCGGAATCCGCCAGGTTGCGCTCCGCCACATCCAGCCGGTCCTGCAGCGACAGTGCCTGGAACCACGTGCCCGCCACGGCGGAAACCACGGAAAGCGCCACGCTGCGCGCATCCAGCGCCGTGGCCAGCGCAGCCGCCTCCGCCGCCTCACGCCCCGCCGCCAGCCGCCCCCACAAATCCACCTCCCAGGAGATGCTGGGCCCGACCCCGTAGCTGCGGCTCTCCGCATACCGCCCGCTCGGCACGGATTGGCTACCCACCCGGCGCGGAATGGAGGACCGCGCCCACTGCGCATCCGCCGAAACCCCCACCGTCGGCCACAAGGAAGCCCCCGCGAGCCGCAGCGAAGCCTCCGCCTGCCGCACCCGCGCCACCGCCGCCAGGATATCCGGCGAATTCGCCCGCGCCTCCGCGATCAGCGCGTCCAGCTCCACGGAGCCGAACCCCCGCCACCACTCAGCCTCCGGCCACACCGGCGCCGCCGGCCCGCCCGCCCGATACGCCCCAGGCACCTCGGCCTGCGGCGGCGCAAACACCGGGCCCACCGAACATCCGGCCAGCATCAACAGCGCAACGCACACACGGGGCAGGGCAGCACTCATGCCCCAATCTCTACCCCGTCTCCCACCGATGCGCGAGTTAACCCTCAGAGAGCCATCTCCACCACCTCGGACGACAGCGCATCCCCGGCACCTTCACCCTTTCCAAGCAAGAATCTTCTTTTTCTGAAGAAAAAGAAGCAAAAAGACTTCATGAGTCCGCGGCGTCACCACCCAGGGCGACGCCGCAAGCAAACAAAAGTTTTTTGGTTCTTTTTTTCAAAAAAGAACCGCTTGCTGCCTTATACGGAGGCGAGAATCCGCTCCGCCAACCGCAAATGCGGCCGATCGATCATTTTCCCATCCAGCGCGAACACCCCGGCCTGCGGATTGGCCGCGAACCCATCCCGCACCTTCCGTGCCCATTCCACCTTCGCCGGATCGGGCGTGAACGCCGCATTGATCGGCCCCACCTGCTCCGGATGGATCGCCACCTTGCCCGCGAATCCGTCGGCCGCCGCCACGCCGGCCTCCTTGGCCAGCCCCACGGGGTCGCGATGATCCGGCCACGGCGTATCCAGCGCCGCCACCCCCGCCGCCGAGGCCTCCACCAGCATCGCCGCCCGCGCATGCGCGATCGCCGCCGGGTAGCTCTGGTCCGGCAGCCGCGGCGGAATGCCGAGATCGCTGGAAAGGTCCTCCGCCCCGAAGCAGAACGCCAGCACCCGCCCCATCCCGGTATCGCCCGCCCGGGGCATCGCCAGCAGCGAAGCCGCCGTCTCCGTCACCAGCGCCAGCACCTTGATCCGCCCCACCGCCTGGCCCGATGCCACCTCCAGCACCTCCAGGTGATGATCCAGCGCCGCAAGATCCGCCGGGCCCGTGCATTTCGGCAGCAGGATCGCATCCGGCCGCCCCGGCACCACCGCCGCGAGATCCGCCAGGTACCAGGGCGTGCCACGCGGATTGATCCGCACCACGATATCCCCACGCGCGGAAAGCCCCGGCAGCAACCCGCCCACCTGCGCCCGCGCCGCGTCCTTGGCGGCGGCGGCCACGGAATCCTCCAGGTCCAGGATCACCCCGTCGGCCCCGATCCCCAGTGCCTTCTCGATCTTGCGCGCCGAATCGCCGGGCGCGAACAGCAGTGACCGGATCCTCACGCGCCTGCTCCTTCCACCGGCCGCCGCTTCATCAGCGCCTGCCGCTCACACTTGGCCACCAGCTGCCCCTTCTGGTTGTGCGCCTCATGCCGGAACGTCACGATCCCCGCATCGGGTCGGGATTTGCTGGCCCGCGCCGCCACCACGGTGCTCGTGGTGCGGATCGTATCCCCGGCGAACACCGGATTCGGGAACACCGTCTCGGTCATCCCCAGATTCCCCAGCGTCGTGCCGTCGGTCAGGTTGTGCACGCTCATCCCGATCATCAGCCCCAGCGTGAAGATCGAGTTCACCAGCGGCCGCCCGTATTCCGTCTGCGCCGCGAACTCCGCATCCAGGTGCAGCTTCTGCACATTCATCGTCAGCGCGCAGAACATCACGTTGTCCGATTCGGTCACGGTGCGGCTCCATTCCGCATCCACCACCTTGCCCGGCACCAAATCCTCGAACCACAACCCTGGCATCGTCCGCCTCGCTCCCTATCTACGCTTTGAAACAATCTTGCGCTGGCGCGCGCGATATGCAACTCAGCGCGCCCACACATGCAAGCCAGCCCAGCGCACCCCGCGCAGGGCAACAATCGGGGAGACGGCCTGGGGTGAGCGACACCATCCTGGAGACGGCAGGGCTGACCAAGGAATTCCGCGGCTTCGTCGCCGTGGACGATGTGTCGCTGCGCGTGCAGAAGGGTTCGATCCATGCGCTGATCGGTCCCAACGGCGCCGGCAAGACCACCTGCTTCAATCTCCTCACCCACTTCCTCGTCCCCACCCGCGGCACCATCCGCTTCAAGGGGCAGGACATCACCGGCAGCAAGCCCGCCGCCATCGCCCGCCTGGGCCTGGTGCGCAGCTTCCAGATCTCCGCTGTCTTCCCGCATCTCTCGGTGCTGGAGAACGTGCGCCTGGCCCTGCAACGCGCCCGCGGTGCCAGCTTCGATTTCTGGCGCTCCGAAAGCGTGCTCTCCGTGTACGACGAGCGGGCCCGCGAATTGCTGGAGGATGTCGGCCTCACCGATTACGAACAGGCCCTGGCCGTCGAGCTCCCCTACGGCCGCAAGCGCGCGCTGGAAATCGCCACCACCCTGGCGCTGGACCCTGAAATGCTGCTGCTGGACGAACCGACGGCCGGCATGACGCATGAGGACGTGGACCGCATCGTCGCCCTCATCCGCCGCGTCCGCCAGGGCCGCACCATCCTGATGGTTGAACACAACCTCAGCGTCGTCGAAGGCCTGTGCGACAAGATCACCGTCCTCACCCGCGGCCGCGTGCTCGCGGAAGGGGATTACGCCACCGTCTCCGCCAACCCCGAGGTGATCGCGGCCTACCTGGGAAGCACCGATGGCTGACGCAATGCTCAAGGTCGCCAACCTCGAATCCTGGTACGGCGAAAGCCATATCCTGCACGGCGTCGATTTCGAGGTGCGGGAAGGCGAGGTCGTCACCCTTCTCGGCCGCAACGGCGCCGGCAAGACCACCACGATGAAGTCCATCATGGGCCTCGTCGGCCGCCGCGCCGGCTCCATCCGCTTCAAGGGGGAGGAGATCGTCGGCCTGCGCCCCGATCTCGTCGCCCGCCGCGGCATCGCCTTCTGCCCGGAGGAGCGCGGCATCTTCGCTTCGCTGGACGTCACCGAGAACCTGATGCTCCCGCCCCGCATCGCCGAGGGCGGGCTCGATCTCGATCGCATCTACACGCTGTTCCCCAACCTCAAGGAACGCGCCCGCAGCCCCGGCACCAAGCTCTCCGGCGGCGAACAGCAAATGCCCGCCATCGCCCGAATCCTGCGCACCGGCGCGCGCCTGCTGCTGCTCGATGAACCCACGGAAGGCCTGGCCCCCGTCATCGTCCAGCAGATCGGCCGCACCATCCGCGAGATCAAGGCGCTCGGCTTCACCGTGCTGCTGGTGGAGCAGAACTTCCGCTTCGCCTCCACGGTCGCCGACCGTCACTATGTCATGGAGCACGGCAAGGTCATCGACATGATCCCCAATGCCGAGCTCGAACGGAGCATGGACAAGCTCCACGAATACCTGGGCGTCTAGGGGGTCACCCCGAAGCGCCGCCTGCCCCACGCGAAGCCACCACCACGAGTGGCCGCCACCTCACACACAGGGAGACTACACCTATGCGCCTCTCTCGCCGTTCGCTCCTGGGTTCCGCCGCCGGCCTCGGTGCCGCCGCCGCCCTCACCGTTCCCGCCCGTGCCCAGCAGCCCGCCATCAAGGTCGGCGTGCTCACCGACATGTCCGGCCCCTACCAGGACCTCGCCGGCCCCGGCTCCATCGCCGCCACCCAGCTCGTCGCCAGCGAGTTCATGGCCGCCAACCCCGGCGCCCGCGTGGAGATCGTCTCGGCCGACCACCAGAACAAGGCCGACATCGCATCCTCTGTCGCCCGCCAGTGGTTCGACCGTGATGGCGTGGACGTGATCATCGACCTCTCCAACTCCGCCGTGGCCCTGGCCGTCTCCGGCATCGGCCGCGAGAAGAACAAGGCCGTCATCGCCACCGGTGCCGCCACGTCCGACATCTCCGGCCGCGCCTGCAACGCCAACACCGTGCACTGGGTGTACGACACCTACATGCTCGCCAAGTCCACCGGCGGCGCCATGGTGAAGGCCGGCGGCGACAGCTGGTTCTTCCTCACCGCCGACTACGCCTTCGGCCATGCTTTGGAACGCGACGTCTCCGATTTCGTCCGCAACGCCGGCGGCCGCATCGTCGGCTCGGTGAAAACCCCGTTCCCCGGCACCACCGATTTCTCCTCCTTCCTCATCCAGGCCCAGGCCTCGCGCGCCAAGGTGCTCGGCCTGGCCAATGCCGGCACCGACACCATCAACTGCATCAAGCAGGCGAAGGAATTCGGCGTCAGCAACAGCATGAAGGTCGCCGGCCTGCTGGTCTTCCTGTCGGATGTCCACGCCCTCGGCCTCGATGTCTGCCAGGGCCTGATCCTGTCCGAGAGCTTCTACTGGGACCAGAACGACCGCACCCGCGCCTTCTCCAGCCGCTACAGCCCGCGCATGCAGGGCAAGCGCCCCTCCATGGTCCAGGCCGGCAACTACGCCTGCGTCCTGCACTACCTCAAGGCCGCCAAGGAGATGGGCTACGCCCAGGCCAAGGCCGACGGCGCGGGCACCATCGCCATGATGAAGAAGCTGCCCGCCGACGACGATTGCTTCGGCCCCGGCATCATCCGTGAGGACGGCCGCAAGATCCACCCGTCCTATCTCTACGAGGTCAAGAAGCCGTCGGAGAGCAAGGGCGCCTACGACTACTACAAGACCCTGGCCTCCACCCCGGCCGAGGAAGCCTTCCGGCCCCTGTCCGCCGGCGTCTGCAGCCTCGTGAAGGCCTGAACCCGAACCGCCCAAGCCGGGCCGCACTTCCGCGGCCCGGTGCTGCTTCCTGGAGACAACCGAGAATGAGCCTGTCCCGCCGCGCCCTCCTGGGCACCGCCGCCGCCGTGCCGGCCGCCGCCACCTTCCGCTCCGCCCGCGCCCAGCGCCCCGTGGTCAAGATCGGCGTGCTCACCGACCTCTCCGGCGTCTACCAGGACATCGTCGGCCCGCTCGCCGTCGAATCCACCCGCCTCGCGGTGGCGGATTTCGGCGATCGCGGCTTCGATGTGGAAGTCCTCATCGGCGACCACCAGAACAAGCCCGACGTCGGCTCAAACCTGGTCCGCCAGTGGTACGACCGTGATGGCGTGGACATCGTCGTCGAAGGCGGCTCCTCGGCCGTGGCGCTCGCCGTCTCCGGCGT
>JAIXTK010000323.1 GCA_027483995.1 Acetobacteraceae bacterium | reverse complement strand
TGAAGCAGGCGTGCCCTTCTTCTCGATCTCGGGTTCCGACTTCGTCGAGATGTTCGTCGGCGTCGGTGCCAGCCGCGTGCGCGACATGTTCGAACAGGGCAAGAAGAACGCGCCCTGCATCATCTTCATCGACGAGATCGACGCGGTCGGCCGGCATCGCGGTGCGGGCCTGGGCGGCGGCAACGACGAGCGCGAGCAGACGCTGAACCAGATGCTCGTGGAGATGGACGGCTTCGAGAGCAACGAGGGCGTGATCCTGATCGCCGCCACCAACCGGCCGGACGTGCTGGACCCCGCGCTGCTGCGCCCCGGCCGCTTCGACCGCCAGGTGGTGGTGCCGAACCCGGACGTGAACGGCCGCGAGAAGATCCTGCGCGTGCACATGCGCAAGGTGCCGCTGGCGAGCGACGTCGATCCGAAGGTGATCGCGCGCGGCACGCCGGGTTTCTCCGGTGCGGATCTCGCCAATCTGGTGAACGAGGCCGCCCTGCTCGCCGCCCGCATGGGCAAGCGCGTGGTGGCGATGCTGGAGTTCGAGAACGCCAAGGACAAGGTGATGATGGGCGCCGAGCGGCGTTCGCTCGTGATGTCCGACGCCGAGAAGGAAATGACCGCCTATCACGAGGCCGGCCATGCGCTCTGCGCCATGAACCTTCCGGAATGCGACCCCGTCCACAAGGCCACCATCATCCCGCGCGGCCGCGCGCTGGGCATGGTGATGAGCCTGCCGGAGGGCGATCGCTACTCCAAGAGCAAGCTGAAGTGCCTGTCCGAGCTCACCATGGCGATGGGCGGCCGCGCGGCGGAGGAGATCATCTTCGGCGCCGACAAGGTCTCCAACGGTGCCTCCGGTGATATCAAGATGGCCACCGACCAGACCCGCCGCATGGTCCAGGAATGGGGCATGAGCGACAAGCTCGGCATGATCGCCTATGGCGACAACAGCCAGGAGGTGTTCCTCGGCCACTCCGTGACGCAGAACAAAAGCGTCTCGGAAGCCACGGCGCGCGAGATCGACAGCGAGATCAAGGCGATCATCGACAACGCCTATGCCAGCGCCAAGCGCATCCTGACGGAGAACCTGGACCAGCTCCACCTGCTGGCCCGGGCCCTGCTGGAGCATGAGACCCTGTCCGGCGATGAGATCCGCACCGTGCTGCGCGGCGAACAGGTGATCAAGGTGGTGGTGGACGAGCCCGCGGATTCGCGCCGCGCCTCCGTGCCCTCCGCCGGCCGCCCGATGCCGCCCGCGCCGGGTGGGCTGGGGCCGGCACCGCAGCCCGGCTAGACGCTTGCGCCTGATCGAGCCGCTGGGGCTGCTGCACGGCCCCGGCGCCTCTGAGGCGATCGAACGCCGCCTGGCCCTGCCCCTGGCAGGAGGCCCGGCGGCGTTTTCGCTGGCGCGGCTGGTGGGCGATGCGCGCGGCGTGGTGCCCGCCACCGCGGTGCCGCCAGAGTTCGCCGAAGCCTGTGCCCGCGTCTGCGCCCCGCGCCCTGTTTTCGCCGGCCTGCCTGGGCGTGGCCCCTGGGTGATGGGCATCGTGAACGTCACGCCCGACAGTTTCAGCGATGGCGGACGGCACTTCACCCTGGAAGCGGCGGTGGAAGCCGGGCTGGCCATGCGCGCCGCCGGAGCCGATTTGGTGGATATCGGCGGCGAGAGCACGCGCCCGGGCGCCGCCCCCGTCACGCCGGAGCAGGAACAGGCGCGCATCCTGCCGGTGATCGAGGCCCTGGCGCGCGAAGGCGTGGTGGTGTCGGTGGATACCCGCCACGCCGCCACGATGCGCGCCGCCCTGCAGGCCGGGGCACGGGTGGTGAACGACGTGACCGCCCTGGCGCACGACCCGCTTGCTGCCGCGGTCGTGGCGTCGGCCCGGGCCGCCGTGGTGCTGATGCACATGCGCGGCACGCCGCAGACGATGATGGATCATGCCAGCTATGCCGACGTGGCCGCCGAGGTCACCACCGAACTGGCCCAGCGCGTGGCCGCCGCGGTGGCGTCCGGCATCGCGCCCGGGGACATCGCCATCGATCCCGGCATCGGCTTCGCCAAGGACCACGCCCAGAATATCGAGCTGCTGGACCGAATGGCGATCCTGCACAGTCTCGGCTGCACCGTGCTGGCCGGCGTTTCCCGCAAGCGCTTCATCGGGCACCTGACCGGCGAGGCCGTCGCCGCCCAGCGCGGGCCGGGCTCCCTGGCCGCGGCGCTGGCGGCATTGGACCGTGGTGCCAGCCTTCTGCGCGTGCACGATGTCGCCGAAACCGTGCAGGCCGTTCGCGTCTGGCGCGGCCTGAACGGGCGCTGAGGGATGCCGGATACCAATCCGCGCCCGGGTGCGATACATCCACGCCAGATCTGGCACGGGGAGCGCGCGCCCGCATGGACATGACACGTCGCCTGTTCGGCACCGACGGTATCCGCGGCACGGCCAATGCCGAGCCAATGACGGCCGAGACCGTGCTCCGCCTCGGCCAGGCCGCCGGCCTGCTGTTCACCCGTGGCCAGCACCGCCACCGCGTGGTGATCGGCAAGGACACACGCCTCTCCGGCTACATGCTGGAGCCTGCTTTGGTGGCTGGCTTCATCGGTTCCGGCATGGATGTGGTGCTGGTCGGCCCGCTGCCCACGCCGGCCATTGCCATGCTCACCCGCAGCCTGCGGGCGGATCTCGGCGTGATGATCTCCGCCAGCCACAACACCTTCGAGGATAACGGCATCAAGCTGTTCGGCCCCGACGGCTTCAAGCTGTCGGATGCCACGGAGGCGGAGATCGAGCAGCTGATGGAATCCAACCTCGCCGCCCGCATGGCCGGCGCGCGCAAGCTCGGCCGCGCCAGCCGCATGGAGGATGCCGGCGGGCGCTACATCGAGTTCGCCAAGAACACCTTCCCCCGCGGCTTGCGGCTCGATGGCATGAAGATCGTCGTCGATTGCGCCCATGGCGCCGCCTACAAGGTCGCGCCCACGGTGCTGTGGGAGCTGGGGGCGGAGGTGATCCGCGTCGGCGTGGCGCCCGATGGGTTCAACATCAACCGCG
>JAIXTK010000358.1 GCA_027483995.1 Acetobacteraceae bacterium | reverse complement strand
CCCCGCGCGCGCCGCAGCCCCCGCCGCAGGGGCGCCCCGCGGTCCCCGCCGAGGTGCCGGCCGCGGGTGGCGCGGAGCGGCCCTCGCGCGCCGCCGCCGCCCCCTCGCGCTGACGGCGCATGAGCGGCGCCGCCCCCACCGCTGCCGTGCCCGCCGCCCCGGTCGTGCGCCACCGCGCCCTGATCGCCGGCTGCGCCATGATGGCCACGATGATGACGGTGCTGGATTCCACCATCTCCATCGTGGCGCTGCCCTACATGCAGGGCAGCCTGAACACCACGCTCGACCAGGTCACGTGGGTGCTGACCAGCTACATCATCGCCTCCGCCATCATGACCGCGCCGGCCGGCTGGCTCGCCCAGCGCTATGGGCGCAAGAACCTGTTCATCGTCTGCATCTCCTGCTTCACCGGCTTCTCGATGCTGAGCGGCGCGGCGCAATCCCTGGAACAGATGGTGCTGTTCCGCGTGCTCCAGGGCATGACCGGCGCCGCGCTGGTGCCGCTCTCCCAGGCCACCATGCTGGACATCTTCCCCTTCGAGCAGCGCGCCAAGGCCATGTCGATCTTCGGCATCGGCGTGATGGTGGGGCCGATCATGGGCCCGACGCTGGGCGGCTTCCTGACCGACACGCTGTCCTGGCGGTTCGTGTTCTACGTCAACCTGCCCTTCGGCATCATCGCGGTCACGGGCCTCGCCCTGTTCATGCCGAAAACCCCCACCAAGCCCGACCTGCGCTTCGACTGGACCGGCTTCGCCGCCCTCGCCCTGGCCATCGGCATGCTGCAGCTGATGCTGGATCGCGGCCAGACGGAGGACTGGTTCGATTCCAACGAGATCATTGCCAAGGCGGTGCTGGCCGGGCTCGGCTTCTACCTGTTCCTGGTGCACATGTTCACCGCGCAGAAGCCGTTCATCCCGCCGGCGATGTTCAGGGACCGCAACTTCACCGGCGGGCTGGTGATGATGCTGTTCACCATGGCGATCCTGCTCTCCAGCTCCGCGCTGCTGGCGCCCTACCTGCAGAAGCTCTCGGGCTATCCCGTCGGCGATACCGGGCTCCTGCTGGCGCCGCGCGGCATGGGCACGGTCTGCGCCATGCTGATCGCCGGCAAGCTCGGCACGCGGGTGGACCAGCGCTACATGGTCGGCTTCGGTCTGCTGCTGCTCGGCTGGGCCCTGCGCGACATGAGCACCTGGACACCGGAAGTGCCGATCCCGACCCTGGTCGCCGGCATGGCGATCCAGGGCTTCTGCATGGGCTGCATCTTCAACCCGCTGACGGTGCTGGCCTTCACCACCCTGCCGGCCCAGTTCCGCGGCGATGCGGCCGCCCTGCAGGCACTCGCCCGCAACATCGGCGGTGCGGCCGGCATCTCGGTCACCTCCTTCATGCTGGTCAGCGGCATGCAGGTCTCCCAGGCCGGGCTGTCGGCCACCGTCACGCCCTATGGCCGGCCCATGCACGTCTCCCCGCGCACCGCGGAGCTCTACGATCCCAACACGCAGCACGGCGTGGCGCGGCTGAACGCCATGGTCAGCCGGGAGGCGGCGATCATCGCCTACAGCAACGATTTCCGCCTGCTGAGCTACCTCACCATCCCCTCGCTGGCCATGCTGCTGCTGATCCGCCGCGCCACCCCCCCGGCGCCCCCCGCCGCCCCCGCCATGCCCGCCCGCTGATGCCCCGCATGCGCCGCAAGGCGGACCTGCCCACCAAGCCCTGTGCCGCCTGCCACCGCCCCTTCGCCTGGCGCAAGAAATGGGCGAAGGACTGGGACGCGGTGAAATTCTGCTCCGACGCCTGCCGAAATCTCAAGGCCCCCGGGCTTGCACGAGGAGGTGGAACAGACGCACTTTCCGCCAAAGACGCCGGGAGGAAGAACTGATGGCCGTGAACCGCAAGAAGATCCTGCTGCCCACCGAAATGGCGCGCGCCGGCTGGGCCGTGCTCGATGGGCGCGAGGACCTGGAGCCGGTGCCCTTCGGCCCCGAACTCTCCACCGAAACCTTCCACGAGATGCTGGCCACCGCCGCCGGCGTCGCCCTCTGGGGCCGCCCCTTCCCCGCCGCCTCCGTCGCCGCAGCCCCGCACCTGGAAGTCGTCAGCCGCATCGGCGTGGGCTACGACGCGGTGGACGTGCCGGCCCTGTCGGCCCGCGGCATCCCGCTCTTCATCGCCGGCACCGCCAATTCCGTCAGCGTGGCGGAACAGGCGCTGTTCTTCATGTTCCACCTGGCCCGCAACGGCACCGCGCAGGACCGCGTCGTCCGCGAGGGCAACTGGGCCGGCAAATACGCCCACAAGCTGTTCGACCTCTACGGCAAAACCCTGGTCATCGTCGGCTTCGGTCGCATCGGCACGCGCCTCGCCGCCCGCTGCCGCGCGCTGGAGATGGATGTCCATGTCCACGACCCCTTCGTGGCTGAAGACATGATCCGCGCCCGCTTCTGCACCCCGGCCCCGGATCTCGATGCCGCGCTGGCAAAGGCCGATTTCGTCTCCATCCACTGCCCCAAGAAGCCGGACACGATCGGCCTGTTCAACGCCGCCCGCCTGGCGAAGATGAAGCCCGGCGCCTTCCTGGTGAACACCGCCCGCGGCGGCATCATCGACGAACCCGCCCTCCACGCGGCGCTGACCACCGGCAAACTGGCCGGCGCCGGGCTGGACGTGTTCGAAACCGAACCCGCCCCCAAGAACCCGCTCTTCGACCTGCCCAACGTCATCCTCGCCCCCCACATGGCCGGCGTGACGCAGGAGGCACTGGACCGCATGGCGGTCGCCTGCGTCCGCAACATCCTGTCGGCCATCGACGGCAAGCCGGAAGCCGAGAACGTGGTCAACAAGGACGTCCTGCAGTGACCGACGGCACCCTCTACATCGGCACCAAGCGCTACTCCTCCTGGTCGCTGCGCGGCTGGCTGCCGGTGAAGCTGGCAGGGCTCGATGTCGCCGAGGTGGTCATCCCGCTGGCCGGCGGCGTCACCCCGGGCGTCAGGGCCGTCTCCCCCGGCGGGACCGTGCCCTATCTGGAACACCAGGGCGCCAGGCTGTGGGAAAGCCTGGCGATCGCGGAATACTGCGCCGAATTCGCCCCCACCCTCTGGCCCGCCGACCGCATCGCCCGCGCCCATGCCCGCGCCATCGCCAGCGAGATGCATGCCGGCTTCCGCGAATTGCGCATGGCCATGCCGATGACCCTGTTCCGCCCGGGTGCCGCCGGCAAATGCCTCACGGACGGCGCCGCCGTGGACATCGCCCGCATCGGCGCCCTCTGGGCCGACACGCGCGCCCGCTTCGGCGCCGGCGGCCCCTACCTGTTCGGCGCCACCTTCACCAATGCCGACATGATGTACGCCCCGGTGGTCTGCCGCCTGCTCACCTACCAGCCGCCCCTCCCGCCCGCCGCGCAGGAATACTGCGCCGCCGTGCGCGCACATCCGCTGATGGAGCAATGGTACGCCGAAGCAGCGCAGGAGCCGGCCGAATGGCACCTGGAGAAATACGAAGCCGCACCATGAATGGCCCCCCGACCGCTGGCCTGGCCACCGGCCTCGACCATGTCGGCGTCGCCGTGCCGGAACTCGGCGCGGCGGCGGCCGAATGGGAAGCGCTCGGCTTCTCCGTCCAGCCCCTGCTGCCGCACATCTCCGATGGCACTCCCACCGGAACCGGCAACCGCAACATCATGCTGCGCGAGGGCTATATCGAACTCCTCGCCACCATCGACCCGGCGAAGCCCAGCGGCACCATCACCCGCTTCCTGGCCCACCACATCGGCATCCACGTCCTCACCCTGGCCACCGACGACGAGAACGCCGCCCAGGCCCGCCTCCACCGCGCCGGCTTTGCCGCCGCCATCGCCCGCTCCAGCCGCCCCGCCCCCCCGGCCGAGGGCGAGGCCGCCTTCGCCCGCATCCCACTGGCGGAGGCCGACCCCCGCCTCCAACTGCTGCGCCACCTCACGCCCGAACGCGTCTGGCAGGCGCCCTTCCTCGCCCACCCCAACCACGCCATCGCCCTGCAGGAGGTGATCGTGGCCGCCGATCCCCCCGCCGCCTTCCCCGCCCGCCTCTCCCGCGCCGCCGGCCGCCCGGTGGTGCCAGACCCCATGGGCGGTGTCGCCCTGCGCCTGCCGCACGGGACGGTACGCGTGCTGCCGCCCGAGGCCGCACAGCACCTGCTGCCCGGCGCCTCCCTTCCTTCCCTCCCCGCCATCCTCGGCATCGCCGTCCGCACGGAGGACGGCAACGCCGCCATCGCCCGCCGGCTCGGCCAGGCGCCACAAAGCGTGCTCACGGCGCAGGCGAGTGGCGTGATCGTGCGTTTTCTGGGCTGACATCGGCCTGTGCCATGGCCGACCCGTCCGGCCATGGCACAGGCCGGTGTCGCGCGCGGGGCTGGCCGGCGGCCGCCCGCCAAGCAAAGACCCGTGCCGGCCCGCGTTGACCCATCCGTCATGGGTCAACATCTCGGTGGGTCGGCATGACACGCGCTGGCGCGGTGGCGCTCTGCTACCTATTGTGCGGGCACGTTCCCGGAGATGCCCGCATGCGCCTGTCCGCCTTCCTCCGGCCCGTGCTGCCCCGCAGCGTCGCGGCCCTCTGCGCCGCCGCCCTGCTCGCACCGCTGGCCGCCGCCGCCGTTGAGATCACCGGGCACCGCGCGCTCTACAACCTCACCCTCGAATCCGCCCGCGGCGACATCGTCGGCGCCAGCGGCACCATGGGGTTCGAGGTGATCGATGCCTGCGACGCCTGGGCCGTCCGCCAGCGCCTCGCCATCACCGTCACCAGCCGCGACGGCACCGATATCGACCTCACGTCGGACTACACCACCTGGGAAAGCAAGGACGGCCTGCGCATGCGCTTCCGCCTGCGCCAAACCACGGAAGACGCGGTGGTGAACGACCTCGCCGGCGCCGCCACGCTGGACCGCATCGGCGGCACCGGCCGCGCCACCTACACCACGCCGCCCGATACCGTGCGCGACCTCCCCGCCGGCACCATGTTCCCCACAGCGCATACCGAGGCGATCCTGAAAGCCGCCAAGGAAGGCAAGCGCTTCGTCGCCATCCCGCTCTTCGACGGCACCAGCGTCGACGGCGCGCAAGACAGCACCACCGCCATCGCCGGCCTGGCCGCCCCGGCAGAAACCCGCTGGCCCGCGCTCACCCCGCTTTCCAGCGTCCGCGTGCGCATCGCCTTCTTCGAACGCAGCGGCGGCAACCAGCAGCCGGAATACGAAGTCGGCATGCGCTACTGGGAAAACGGCATCGCCGACCAACTCAGCATGGATTTCGGCGACTACGTGCTGGCCGGGAAACTGACCGAACTCAGCGTGCCCAAGCCGGGGTGCTAGAGCAACAGCCTATCGGATGGAATCATCCGATAGGCTTAAGTGGCTCGCCAAAACAAAGAGCTGGAGTGGTGGCCGACCTTCTATCGGGTCGGCGACCGCTCTCGGGAAGAGGGATGGTTAGCGTCAACGTACGTTAGATGCCGTTAATTCGGTAAAATAGGTTAAAAATCTCTGGACCACCGGTGTTGCGTTTGGCACAATAACCGGTGATGACCCATCAACACGCCGCACCGAGCGAAGCCGACGCACCGCGCCCCTGGGCGCGGGCGATTCTGCACGCCCGGATTCCGGCGATCCTCAAGCTCCTGCTGCTGGCCCTGCTCGCCGCCGTTTCGAAGGCGGACGCCCCTGGCCGTACGCTGCGCCGTCTGCGCCAGGACTGGCTCTTCGGGAACACCGACCTCAGCGACGACCTGGACTGCGCTCAGGATCCCCATGTCCTGCGCCGCCTTCTCCAACTGCGGGCCGAGATCGGCTGGCTCATGCGCGGCAAGCCCCATCGTGGCATGGCCCTCGCGGGCCAACGCGCGCCCAAACTCCGCCCGGCGCAGGCCGCCCGCGCCCCCCCATAGGTCCCGCACGCCCAAACTCACCCCGAATCCGTCGCGAAAACCCCGCGCCCCGCGGCGACGACTCATGCCCCGCGTAGGGCGTGTCGCGAAGCGGACCCGCCACCGCCCCCAAAGCCAAGCCAACGTGCTCGCGCGCCAGCGTTCAAACGTTTCTTGGTTCTTTTTTCCAGAAAAGAACCGCTTCCTTACGCAAGCACCCGCCCCGCCACCGCATCCAGCTTCGCCAGCAACGCCGGATCCCGCTTCCCCGGCGCCGTGATCAGCGCATGGTCCAGCGCCCGGTCACACCCGGCGGGGCAGGGGCCACGCGCGGCACCGATCGTGGGCACCAGGGCGCGCACCAGGTCGCGCGCCTTCTCGGCATTGCCCAGCAGCACCTTCACCACCGCGTCCACCGTCACGTGGTCATGGTCCGGGTGCCAGCAATCATAGTCGGTCACCATGGCGATCGTCGCGTAGCAAAGCTCCGCCTCGCGGGCCAACTTGGCCTCCGGCATGTTGGTCATGCCGATCACCGAGCAGCCCCAGGAGCGGTACAGCTCGCTTTCCGCCTTGGTGGAGAATTGCGGCCCTTCCATCACCAGGTAGGTGCCGCCGCGCGTCACCGGCAACCCGATCTGGCGCGCCGCCGCTTCGGCCGCATCGCCCAGCCGCGGGCAAACCGGGTGGGCGACCGACACATGCGCCACGCAGCCGGCGCCGAAAAAGCTCTTCTCGCGCGCGAAGCTGCGGTCGATGAACTGGTCCACGATCACGAAGTGCCCGGGCGGCAGCTCCGCCTTCAGGCTGCCGACAGCCGAGAGGGAGAGCACGTCGGTGCAGCCCATGCGCTTCAGCGCGTCGATATTGGCGCGGTAGTTGAGGTCGGTGGGCGACAGCGGATGGCCGCGGCCATGGCGCGGCAGGAACACGCAGCGCACATCGCCCAGCCAGCCTTCCAGCAGCTCATCGGAAGGGTCGCCCCAGGGGGTGGAGACCTTGTGCCAGCGCGTGCGCTCCAGCCCATCGATGTCGTACAGGCCGGAGCCGCCGATGATGCCGATCACGGGTTGGATGCTGCTCATGCCGCGCCTCCGGTATGTGGGTCTCTCTCAAAAGAAAACCGCCGCGCCCGTATGGGGCGCGGCGGCGTTCATCTCGGCCGATGCGGCCGGGTCTCAGTGCACGTCAGCCCAAACCTTGCGCTTGGTGGCATAGGTCAGGCCGGTGAGGAACAGCAGGAACAGCACCACCTTCACGCCCAGGCGCTTGCGCGTCTCCATCTCCGGCTCGGCGATGTAGGCCAGGAACGTGGTCACGTCGCGGGACATCTGCTCGACAGAGGCGCGGGTGCCATCGGCATAGGTCACGCGCCCGTCGGCCAGCGGCGGGGCCATGGCGATCTGATGCCCGGCGAAGTACTTGTTGTAGTACATCCCGTCGCCCACGGTCACGCCCGCCGGCGGGTCGGAGTAGCCGACCAGCAGCGCATAGAGCTGGTCCGCCCCACCGGACCGCGCCTTGATCATCACCGAAAGATCCGGCGGATAGGCGCCATTGAACGCCGCGCGGGCCGCCTTCTCGTTCGCATACGGGGAGCGGAAGCGATCCGAAGGCATACCCTTGCGCTCGGTCGGCGCGCCATCGTCGCCGATCGCCGGCACCATCACCGCGGCGGCAATGGCTTCAACTTCCTTCTCGGACAGGCCAATGCCCTTCAGGTCGCGGTAGTACGCCTGCTTCACCGCATGGCAGGCCGAGCAGACTTCCGAATAGACCTGGAAGCCACGCTGGGCGGAAGCCCGGTCGAAGGTGCCGAACGGCCCGCTGAAGCTCCAGATCTGCGGCGGGAACTTGATCTCCTCGCCAGCGGCCAGGGCGGCCGCCGGCGTGCCGAGCGCCAGCAGCGCGGCGGCGGCGATGTTGCGCAGGAGTTTCATCACGCCTTCTCCATCGGCTTCGCGGCGGCCCCACCGGGCAGGGGCCCGCCACCTGTCGGCAACACGGCGCGGCTGATGCTCTCGGGCAGCGGCAGCGTCCGCTCGAACTTGCCCAGGACCGGCAGGATCACCAGGAAGTGCAGGAAGTAGTAGGCCGTGGCGATGCGCGACAGCACAACCCAGATGCCCTCGGCCGGCTTGCCACCGCACACGCCCAGCACCACGCAGCACAGCACCAGCACCCAGATCAGGATGCGGTACACCGGGCGGAAGCGGGCGCTACGCACCGGGGAGGTGTCCAGCCAGGGCAGCACCGCCAGCACGCCGATGGAGGCGAACATCAGCAGCACGCCGCCCAGCTTGTCCGGCACCGAGCGCAGGATGGCGTAGAACGGCAGGAAGTACCACTCCGGCACGATATGCGCCGGCGTCACCAGCGGGTTGGCCGGAATGTAGTTGTCGGCATGGCCCAGGTAGTTCGGCGCAAAGAACACGAACAGCGCGAACACGATGAAGTAGACGCAGATGCCAACGCTGTCCTTGATCGTGTAGTACGGATGGAACGGCAGCGTGTCCTGCGGGCCCTTCACGTCGATGCCCAGCGGGTTGTTGGAACCGGTGATGTGCAGGGCGGCGATGTGCAGGAACACCACGCCCACCAGCACGAAGGGCAGCAGGTAGTGCAGGCTGAAGAAGCGGTTCAGCGTCGGGTTGTCCACCGAGAAGCCGCCCCACAGCCAGGTCACGATGTGCTCGCCCACGATCGGGAAGGCGGAGAACAGGTTGGTGATGACCGTGGCGCCCCAGAAGGACATCTGG
>JAIXTK010000495.1 GCA_027483995.1 Acetobacteraceae bacterium | reverse complement strand
GTCGGGAGGTGGCACGGCCGCCATCGGCACCACCATCGCCCGGGCAAAGGGCGGTCCCACGGTCAAGGCTCCGACCGCCCGCGACGTCATCATCGAATCCGGCGCGCGCATCGCCGCAGACGCGACCCTCAATGGCCCTGGCGGCAATGTCACCATCCTCAGCCAGGGCGGCTCAACCGAGCACAAAGGAGAGGCCTCCGCGCGCGGAGGGACAAGGGGCGGCGACGGCGGCTACATCGAGGTATCAGGTGATACCGTCGCGTTGGGTGGCCGGGCAGACGTGACGGCCGCTGCCGGAGCCATCGGCACCATCGTGCTCGATCCCATCGATCTCGTCATCACCAGCGGCAGCAGCACGACGGGTGCCGGTGCGCCGACCAAGACCAAGGGAAGCATCACCACGAAGGCCGGTGCGGGCACGACCCAACTCAACGTGGCCGATATTCTGCTGCTGTCTGGCAACATCAAGATCGAGGCCATTGGCGCCCTTACCATCAATACCGCGGTCGACACGACCACCACGGCCACCATTGGCAACGTTACCTTCAAGGCCGGCAGCACAATCACAGTCAATGCCCCGATCTCCATCGACCCGGCCCGGACCCTGTCGCTGAGGGCAGGCAATGCCATCACCCTCGGCGCAGACATCCTGGCCGGTACGGTTGACCTTTCGACCACCGCCGGCGGCGTTCTCCAGACAGCGGGCAGTTTGGCCGCAACCTCCCTGCTGAGCAGCAGCGGCATTACCGGCACGCTTTCGCTGACCTCCCCGGCCAACACCATTGCCACCCTCGGCAAGCTCGTCATCACTGGCGGCGGTCTTGCCCTGACCAATGCCAGCGAGCTCAACGTCACCGGCGCAGTGACCCTCGGCGGCGACAGCAGCCTGAAGAGCCTGGCGACTTCGGCAAAGGCCATTGAGGTCACGGGCAGTGTTGCCCTGACATCACCGGGATCTTCCCTCACGCTCTCCGCGCCGGGCGCCGGCGGCATCACGCTGGCCGGAACGATCGACACGACCAGCAGCGGGGTGCTGAACCTCATCAGCGGCACTCACGGAGTGACCCAAACCGGCGGCATTATCGTTGCCGGCACGCTGGCCAGTTCCGGGGGAACCACCGGCAGCGTTACGTTGCCCAGGGCCGCGAACGCCATCAGCACCATCGGAGACATCGCCGTTGCCGGCGGGAACCTCGTTGTCGCCAGTTCAGCACCCGTCACGGTTGCCGGTACTGTCACGGCAAACACGGTCTTCATCGCAGGCAGCGCTGCGAGCGCCTCCGCCATTTCCGTCCCCGGAACCATTGCCGCACAGAGTCCAAGCGGCACCGTGATCCTGGCCGCAACAGACGCCACCGCGGGTGGCATCACGCTGTCCGGCAGTGTCACAAGCAAGAGTTCGGTTGGACTTTCGGCGGGTGCCGGCGGCATTCGCCAAACCTCCGGCAGCATCACCACACCAACCCTCGCCGGCGCCGGAACCATCGGCGCGAGCCTTGTGCTTGCGAGCGCCGATAACGTGATCGGCTCGCTTGGCAGCATCAGGATCACCACCGGTGACCTTCTGCTGGCGACCAAGTCCACGCTTGATGTGGCGGGAACACTGACGATCGACGCGGGACGCACGATCGCGCTTCGCCCTGTGGGCCTGACGATCTCCGCAGGGACGATCGCTGCCGCTGGCGGTACGGTCGAAATCGCACCGCTTCATGCCGGCAGCATGACCTTGGGCAATGCAGCAGCAGCCGAACTGGCCATCACCAATGCTGCTCTTGCCCGTATCACCAGTGCAAATCTGCGTCTTGGCCGAACGACATCCGATCCGGTCGTCGCGGAAAGTGTCATTGTGCGCGGCCTCTTCGACGCCTCCACGGCCGCCACGTCCACGCTTCGCCTCGATGCGGGCGTTGGCGGAATCACACTCGAAGCCGGGGCCGCGCTGCGAGCCACTACGCTCGATCTCAACACCATGGACAGCGGCGTACATGGCCTTGCCGGTTCATCCATCATCGCCAACCGGCTGCAGAGCACGACAGGCATCGTCGGCGATGTCGCACTGGCGACCAGCGTTCACGGCATCAGCGCGTTGGGCGATGCGAAGATCGCCGGGACACTCGCCTTGGCAACAAGCGTGGCCCTGGACATCAACGGCAAGGTTGCCGCCAAGGGCGCAAGCATCGAATCCACGGCGGCCGATGCGAAGGCCATCGCCATCACAGGCCAACTCACGGGCGATACGGGTGCCGCGGTCACGCTGTCAGCCAGTCATGCAGTCGGTGGCATAGCCATATCCGGAGGGCTCGACGCATCGGCGTTGGGCACGCTTCATGTGACGGCGGGCACCGGTGGCATCACCCAGACCAGCGGTACAGTCGCAGCCGGTGTACTGATTGGGAACACGTCTGGTTCACTCCGCCTGGACACCTCAGACAATCAGTTCCCCTCCCTCGGCGCGCTGTCCGCAGGCGGAAGGCTGGAAATCCGCAGTGCCGTTGCCACGACGGTTGGTGGCCCCGTATCTGCGACCAATGTCGTCCTCGGTAGCGGCGCAGCAGATCCGAGTGCCTTAAACGTGACGGGCACCATCAATGCCACCGGCTCCGTCACGCTGTCGGCGCTGGACAATGCAGGCGGCCTCTCGTTGTCGGGCACAATCGCGGCGGCCGTGGTCGATCTCAACGCCGGCACGGGGGGCATCACACAGTCCAGTGGTGTCCTGACTGCGTCGATACTTCAGAGTAGCGGCGATAGCGGGGGCTCGGTGCGGCTGGAAGCACCAGGCAATGCAATCGCGTCCCTGGGGTCGTTTCTTGTGGGAGACGCCAGCGAATTCACCCTGGCCAATAGCACGTCGTTCAAAGTCAACGGGCCCATCATATCCGGCACCGGCAAGATCACGCTGCTCACAACCGCGGCAGGCACGCTCGACATTGCCGGGCCGATCTCGACCAACAAGGCGGGCGTCTCCCTGCTTGCGACCAACCCTGCGGGCGCGATCCAGCTCGGCGCGGATGTCAGTACGCCAGGCGGCACCATCGACCTGGTGGCCGGCAGGGGCGTTGCACAATCCGCCGGCAGGCTGAAGGCAACCCGCCTCGCCAGTTCGGCTGGGATCGGGGGGACTGTGGACCTCCGATCCACCCAAAACGAACTCGCCAGCCTTGGCAACATCGCCGTCACCGCCGGAAGCATGGCATTGACCAACACAGGCCGGATGGCCGTCGTGGGCACCGTCGCCGTGACATCAGGGAACCTGCTGCTGGACGTCACCGACCCACTGGCGGGCGGCCTCTCGGTGCCGGGCACGATCATTGGCAAGAATGTCACGCTGATCGGTCGCGGTGCGACGGGCGCCATCGGCATCGGCGGCACGATTGCCGCCGCTGGCACGCTGGACCTCTCTGTCACCGGCGCTGGCGGCGTTTCCGTACCAGGCACGATCAGCGCCGGAATGCTGCTCAGCAGCCTCGGCTCGGTAGGGACATTTTCTGCCACCAACACGGCGAACACATTCACCAGCGTGGGTGGCGTGGTGGCCAAAGGGGGCGGCATCGCCCTGGCGACTAAGGCCGGCACAGGGTTCACGCTGTCCGGCCCTCTTACCGTAGACACGAACAGGTCAATCAGCATTGCGGCGGATGCACTCACGGTTTCGACCGGCGCGATCTCGGCACCCTCCGGAACCGTCGAGATCCGAGCCAATACCGGGATCAGCCTCGGCCTGAACACCCCAGGCGAGCTCTCCCTGCTGCAGCCAGACATCACGGCGGTCACAACCGGCACACTACGCTTGGCCAGCGGCAAAGGCGCCATCACGCTGCGGGCCGACCTCGACACCCGGAAGGCCGCAACCTCTTTGCTTCACCTCGACGCCGCATCCGGCATATCGCTGGCGGGCGGG
>JAIXTK010000360.1 GCA_027483995.1 Acetobacteraceae bacterium | reverse complement strand
CGCCAGTTGCTCCGCAGTCAACGGCGCCTGCAGGAAGCCGGTGTCCTTCCCCGCGGCCTGGAGCTCCTCCACCAGGATCTCAACGCCCATCGTCACGCCCTCCACCCCCTGGGCGGTGGCGATCTGCAGCGTTTCCACCACGTCCGTCGGGCTGGCGCCCCGGGCCAGCGCCAGCTTGGTATGGATCAGCAGCCCCTCGCCAAACATGTGCGTGGCAGAGGCGTCGGCGGCCACATACACCAGCTCCACCATGCGCGGGCTCAGCGGCCCCTCCGCCGCCGGCAGGGCGGCATACTTCATGTAGGTCTCAAGGAAGGCCTGGCTGTATTTCAGCAGCCCGTCGTTGAACTCCACCCAGTAGCCGCGCTTGCGGATGTATTCCTGCTTGAACGCTTCCTGCTCGGCCGTCAGCTGCATCGCCATCGCCTCAGGCCCGCGCCTTCATCAGCGCCGGATCCACCATCGGCACCGGGATGGAGCCGCCGCGCGTCTTGTCGGAATACACCCCCCCGGCGTTGGAGTAATCCAGCCCCTTCTCCTGCTGCAGCTTGCGCCCCAGGGAGATCACCTCCGGCACATCCTCCGCCGCCAGCGGCGCCATGCGCGGCTTGCGCGCCAGTGCGGCGGCGAGATACGGCGCCAGCTCCGCCTGCTTCCTCGCCTCGCGCGCCGCCTCACGCTCCTTGAACCAGGGCATCACGCCCTCGGCGAAGCGCTCCATGGATTCACAGATATCGGCATGCCGGTTCTTGCCGCATTGCTGGATGAAGATCATCTGGTCCACCCCGGCCTCGTCATAGGGCTTCAGGTTGGCCAGCACCTCCTCCGGCGTGCCGATGCAGCTCTCCCCCGGCGTCGGCGGCATCTGGTCCCGCACCTTCTCATAGGCCTCCCACACATTGGTCACGCCCGGCTTGTGCATGCCGAAAATCGCGTAATGCGCCAGCGAGTAGCCGAAGAAGCGGAACCCATCGATCCCGCGCTCCATCGCCACATTCCGGTCCGGATGCACGCTCATGCCGGCCAGGCAGGCGAAATTGGCGTTCACCGTATGCCCGATCGGCACGCACTCCTCGGAGCGGATGATGTCGTAATACTCCTTCACCCACTCCCCGGCCTGCTCCGGCGTCACGAAGCCGAACACCAGCGCGCCCATGCCGTAGCGCGCCGCGCGCAAAATGCTGTCGCGCCGCGAACACGCCAGCCACATCGGCGGATGCGGCTTCTGCTTCGGCTTCGGCAGCACGTTGCGCGCCGGCATGCTGAAATGCTCGCCCGCGAAGCCCGGATACGGCGCCATCGTCATCATGTTGGCGATCTGCTCGGTCGCCTCGCGCCACATCGGGTGCTTCTGCGGCGGATCGATCCCGAACCCCGCCATCTCCATCAAGGAGCCGGATTCGCCCGAACCCCATTCCACCCGCCCGCCGGAAACCAGGTCGAGCATCCCCAGCCGCTCCGCCACCCGGGCCGGATGATTGTATTTCGGCGCCGTCAGGCAGATGCCATGCCCCAGCCGGATGTTCTTCGTCCGCTGCGATGCCGCCGCCAGGAACACCTCCGGCGCGGAGGAGTGGGAGTATTCCTCCAGGAAGTGGTGCTCCACCTCCCACGCGCAATCGAAGCCCAGCTTGTCCGCCAGCTCCACCTGGTCCAGCGCCTCCTGCACCAGATTGTATTCGCTGTCCTCGGTCCAGGGCCGGGGAAGCTGGTGCTCGTAGAAGATGCCGAACTTCATGGCGGGCCTCGCGGAGGTTGGAACGTGGAACACAGCGTGGGAACGCCACCCCCACGCTGTCAAAGCCCCACAGTCCCCGCCCGGAAATATCACCATGGCGATTTTCCACCGCCGCCCACCCTGCTACCACGGGGCCGACACACCAGGGGGGGAGGACATGGCCCGCAGCCCGATCAAGTCCGCCGCCCGCGTGCTGGAGGTGCTGGAGCTGTTCGCCGACAGCCGCACCCCCCTGCGCCAGAAGGTGATCGTGGAGCGGCTGGCCTATCCGCAATCCAGCACCACCGGCCTGCTCAAGAGCCTGGTGGCGCTCGGCTACCTCAACTACCACCGCGCCAGCCGCACCTACTTCCCCACCACCCGCGTGGCCGCGGTGGGCGATTGGATCAACCACTACATCTACGGCTCCGGCCAGCTCATGGAGATGATGCGCCGCATCCATGAGGAGACAGACGAAACCGTCGCCCTGGTCTCGCAGAACGATCTTTACGTGCAATATCTGCGCGTGATCGTGCCGGACCACCCGCACACCTATCCCGTCCCCGAGGGCGGGATGCGCCGGCTCACCCAATCCGGCGCCGGGCTGGTGCTGCTCAGCCGCATGCAGGACCGCACCGTGGCCCGGCTGGTGCGCCATATCGACATCCAGGCCCGCGGCACCGCGCCGCGCACCGACCTGCCGCAGCTGTTCGAACAACTGGGCTGGATCCGCGAGCACGGCCACTGCTTCCTGGCCGGCATTCCCTTTCCGGAAGCCGCCACCATCTCCCTGCCCATGCCCGATGCGCCGCACGGCATCCCGCTCACCATCGGCGTGGGCGGCGCACGCAGCCGCATTGCCCGCAACCGCACCCGCATCGTCGCCGTGGTGCAGGCAGCGCTGGCCGCCTATTGCGCCACGCTGGAGCAGCCAGACGCGCCGCCGATATCACATTCGTGATTCTGGTTGCCCTGCGGCACACCCCCTCCCGCCGCGCGCACGCTTGCGGCCAACTGCCGCCAGAACACAAGAAACGCCGGGGGATTTCCATGCTGCCGACCCATCGCCGCAGGCCCATGCTCGCCGCCCTGCTCGCCGCCACCGCCTACGCGGCAACGGGCTTCGCCGCGCCCGCCGCCGCACAAACGCCGGCGCCGGTGAAGATCGGCGTGATGGGCGACCAGTCCGGCCCCTATGCCGACAATGGCGGCCCCGGCTCCGTGCTGGCCGCCACCATGGCGATCGAGGATTTCGGCAAGACCGTGCTCGGCCGCCCGATCCAGCTCCTGGTCGGCGACGATCAGAACAAGCCCGACATTGGCGTGGCCATGGCGCGCAAATGGCTGAACGACGACAAGGTGGATGCCATCCTCACCTTCACCATCTCGCCCACCGCGCTCGGCGTGCAGCCGCTGATGACGGAGGCGAAGAAACCCCACCTCATCGCCGGCACCGGCACCGCCGACCTCACCGGCCGCGCCTGCTCGCCGATGGCGATCAACTTCGTCTACGACACCTACGTCATGCCCAAGGCGATCGCCCGCGCCCTGGTGGCGGAAGGCAAGGACACCTGGTTCTTCATCACGGTGGACTACGCCTTCGGCGCCGCCATGGAAGCGGCCGCCACCCAGTTCGTGCGCGAAGCCGGCGGCCGCGTCCTCGGCACCGCCAAGCACCCGCTCGGCACCACCGATTTCGCCTCCCAGCTGCTCCAGGCCCAGGCCAGTGGCGCCAAGGTCGTCGCCTTCGCCAATGCCGGGGCCGACTTCACCAACGCGCTGAAGCAGGCCGGCGAGTTCGGCCTGGCCAAGCGCGGCCAAACCCTCGCTTCCACCGGCACCACCATCAACACCATCGTCGCGGTGGGGCTGGATGCCGCCCAGGGCATGCAGTTCACCGTGCCGTTCTACTGGGACATGAACGAGGAAACCCGTACCTGGTCGCGCCGCTTCATGGCCCGCTTCGGCAACAAGGCCCCCACCTTCCTGCAATCCGGCGCCTACAGCGCCACCTGGCACTACCTCAACGCCATCAAGGCCGCCGGCACGACAGACGGTGAGGCGGTGATGGCCAAGATGAAGGCCACGCCCATCAACGACTTCCAGATGAAGAACGTCCCCATCCGCGCCGACGGCCATGTGCTGCGCCCGATGTACCTGGTCCAGGTGAAGTCGCCGGCCGAATCCAAGGAACCGTACGACGTCTACAAGATCACCGCCGCCGTCGCACCGGACACGATCTGGCGCACCGTGAAGGAAGCCGGCTGCCCCTACGCGCAGAACTGAACGCACAGGCTGCCATTTCAGGCCGCCGTGATCTTACCCCCTGGTGGGTCTGGGCTCCGCCCAGACCCACCAGGGGCCGAGCCCCTGGACCGCACCGGGGAGCTGCAGTGCCTGCTGCCCTCAGACCATATGGTCCAGAGGGACACGGCCCTCAACAGCGTTCATTTTTGATCCGGTTCAACTGGCTGTCTGTTTTCGACAGGCGGCAGGCGGCTGGTTTGGAATGATCGGCAAAATCCCATTTTTTATTGAATTGTTAATATTAAGTAAATAAACGTAAACAAAATGCCCTTGCCCTCACTGCCAACGGGCTCTCTGCACCCAGGCCTGTATACGCCCAAATTTGATCGACCATATGAGATATCAATGGTCTGTCGATCTGCGTCGGCCGCAGCCGATTTCAAAGAGTAAATCTTAACGAACGTGAATGACTCAGGCTTTGGCGAGGTTCGGTTAATCTTTGGCTGCTAGCTTCCCTGCTAGCCAACGAGGTTATCGCACCAGATGTTGCTCGGCACACGACAGATCAGAACATCCGGGAAGGGCAGCGGGAGTATCGAGCTGACGCTGCCGTCCGACCTTCGCGATCTCGTGGGGCTCCCCTGTCGCATCCTGCTGCGGGACGGCAGCCGCCCGGACATCGTGCTCCAGCCGGATCTGCGCGGTGCGCTGGGCGCGTTCCAGGCCCTGTGGCAGTCCGTTCTGAGCGTCCTTGTGGATGGCGCACGGCATTGGCCGCTGCCGCTCGACGTCTTCGCCTTCGGATTGCAGCCACGCGTCAGCCAGAGCCAGATCCCGTACCTGTGCTGGCGCGATGGCCTCGCCATCGCCGGCCCCGCGCCGCATGACCCTGCCTGTGTCTCGCGCACCCTGGCTGCCATGTTCCAGGCGATGGCGGGGGAACTCGGCATCGGGGACGAGCTGGCAACCGATTTCGGGGCGTCCTGCGGCTATCTCGCCACGGGTGTGCACCCCAGCGCCGATGCCCAGCGGACCTGCGACCTCGTCGCCGCCTCCCTCAACACCCCGCAGCGCCCCGGCTTCGCGGCCGAGCATTTGGGCGCATCCGATGGCGGTGGCGCCCTGGGCGCGGCGTTCCTGTCGAGCGCGGGCCCGCAGTTGCGGGCGGCACGCGACCTGTTCCTCGGCTGGGCGGATGACCCCGCCAGCCTTTCGTTGCTGCGCTCCGCCTGGAAGCGCGGCTTCTCCATCGACATGAACGGAGGCTGACGCATGGCGCGGCTCACCACCCCGGCGGAACGCCCGCCCGCCATCCCGGCCGATGAAACGGACCCGGCCCTGCGGCATCTCGTGCAGAATACGGAGATCGCCACCACGGAGGCGATCGCCGATCTGGAGCGCCGCGCGCTGAGCTATCTCGGCGCCGGCTACCCCCTGCATCTGCGCGGCCCGGCCGGCAGCGGCAAGACCAGCCTGGCGTTGCGGGTGGCCGAGCAGCTCAAGCGGCCGATCGTGCTGCTGGTCGGCGATGCCAGCTTCGACACCCGCCGGCTTGTCGGCGGTGACGAGATCAAGCGCACCAAACGGGTGGTGGACCGCTACATCAGCAGCGTCACCAAGGTGGAGAGCCACACCGATGCCGTCTGGCTCGACCGGGCGCTGACCGTGGCCTGCATGGAGGGCGGCACCCTCGTCTACGACGAGTTCAACCGTGCCCCACCAAGCGCCAACAACGTGCTGCTGACCGTGCTGGAGGAACGGCTGCTGGTGCTGGCCAAGGCCGGGCGCGGCGAGAGCTACCTGCCGGTGCACCCGCAGTTCCGCGCCATCTTCACCTCCAACCCCACCGATCACGTCGGCACCAACCTGGCGCAGGATGCGCTGACCGACCGGATGATCACGCTCGATCTGGAAAGCTTCGATCGCGACACGGAAATCGCCATCGTCGCCGCCCGCTCCGGCCTCACGCCGCGCGATGCCGGGCGGATCGTCGACACGGTGCGCGACTTCCGCGCCTCGCGCTCCTACGCACATCGGCCAACGCTGCGCGCCTCCATCATGATCGCGCGCATCGCCGGCGAGATGAAGCTGCGCGTCGCCTCCGACGAGCCGCGCTTTGTCCAGCTCTGCCTCGATGTGCTGGGCAGCAAGCTGAAGCCGGACGGGGACGGGCTGCCCGATCCGCAGCAGCGCCAGTTGCTCATCCAGCTGATCGATCACTTCTGCGGCGCCGACCCCGCCTTCGCCCGCAGCCGGCAAGGAGTTGCGGCATGATGCCCCGCCCCGTCGCGCGCAGCATGGCCACCCGTTCGCCCGGCACGCGCACCTCCAGCAGGGATACCCGCCAGCGGCAGATCGAGAGCCTGGCTGCGGAGTTCGCCCTGCTGGCGCAGCGGCGCGCGCGCCAGTCCCATCAGATCGAGCTGCTGGAGCAGCAATTGAAGGCGGCGACCAGCAGCTTCGCCAAGCTCCAGCGCCGCCTGTCCTGGCTGGTGGAGCAAATCGACGCCCTGGACCCGAGCCTGCGCCCCGGGCTGGAAGCGCCCCCCGAACCGATCCAGCCGCCGGCGCCAGCCGCTTCGCGCACCGGGCGCACCGCCGCATCGCGCGTGGCCGCGGCCGATCTTCCCCTGCCGGCGCCGCAGGCCGGGCGGCAATGGGCGGCCCTGCAGAACAGGACCGGCACGCGGCTGCAGCCCGGCAAGTGGCGCGGCTGATCAACACGGAGACGGACGATGAGCACGAACGCGCTGGTGAATCTGGTTGAAGAGGCCAAACGGCAAATGACCGCCATCACCGGCCTCAGCCCGGACACGATCAGCCGGCTGGACCGGGCGGAGGGCGGCTGGACGGTGAGCATGGACATGCTGGAACACCGTTCCATCCCCCGCACCCAGGACCTGCTGGCGAGCTACGAGGTGACGCTCGCCGAAGATGGCCAGGTTACCGGCTGGCACCGCACCGGCCGCTTCATCCGCGGCCAGGGCTGACGCGCGGCCGCTTCGCGCCGCACCCTCGCGCCAATCCCAAAAAGGGGACCTACCATGGCCTTGCAACACAGCGTCGGCGGCTCCGGCCTCGCGGATATCCTGGAGCGCATCCTCGACAAGGGGATCGTTGTCGCGGGCGACATTTCGGTGAGCCTGGTGGGCGTCGAACTGCTCACCGTGCGCATCCGCCTGGTGGTGGCCTCGGTCGATCGCGCCCTCGAAATGGGCATTCGCTGGTGGGAGAACGATGCCGCCCTGAACGGCGCCGGCTCCGCCAAGCTGCAGGCCGACAATGCCGCCCTGCTCGAACGGATCGCCAAGCTTGAGCACAGCCTCGCCGCCACGGCGCGGCAATAGGAGGTCGGCATGGCACTTCGTCCCCCCCGGCACGGCTTCAGCGTGGCGCGCCGGCTCTCCGAACGCGCCCGGGCCGGGCAACAACCCGACCCCGCCGCGATGAAGGACGCCACCGGTTTCGCCGGCGTCGGCGGCATCGTCGAGGCGTTGCAATCCATGGTGGAAAAACTCGCCGACGCCGCCAAGAGCGCCAGCGGCGACGGTCGCGCGGAGCAGGGCTTCTCGGTCGGCGGCAAGGATGCCCGCATGGTCTTCGGCTACACCCTGCGCATGGGCGCGGACGGTGTCTCCGCCGAGCGCTTCGGCGATGTGCCGGACAGCACCGCCAGGCCATCGCCGGAGGCGAGCCAGCCGGCCTCCCGCCAGCCGATCACCGACGTCTTCGAGGAGGCGGACGCCATCGTCATCGTCGCCGAACTGCCCGGCGCCGATCCCGCCACGGTTCGCTGCACGCTGGACGGGCTATCGCTGCTGATCGAGGCGGCCGGCGCACGGGCCTATCGCAAGTCGCTGGTGCTCCCTGCCGAAGTTGTGCCCGAAAGCCTCACGACCAGCTTCCAGAACGGCATCCTTGAAGTGCGACTGGCCCGGAGCACGCGCGCATGACCTCCCCGGAACGCTTCTACGTCTATGGCCTCGTCGCCGCCGGCCAGCGTCTCGACCCCGCTGCCTGGGGCACGGGCGTTGGCGGTGCGGCCGTGACCCTGCGCGGCGAAGGCGCCCTCCAGGCGCTGGTCAGCGCCGTCGAGCCGGGCGAGGTCGCGCAGACCCGGCGCAACCTGCTGGCGCACACCGCCCTGCTGGAGCGGGTGATGACTCAGGCGACCGTACTGCCCGTGCGCTTCGGCACGGTGGCACCCGGCGAGGACGCGCTGAATGCCTGCATCGCCACCAACCAGGCCGCCTTCTCCACGGCGATGGCCGCGATCGACGGCAAGGTGGAGCTTGGCGTGAAGGCAAGCTGGCGCGAAGGCGTGGTGTTCGCCGAGATCATCGCCTCCGACGCCAATCTGGCCCGGCTGCGCAACCGCCTGCGCGACCGCCCGGCCAGCGAAACCTACTACGAGCGGGTGGAACTCGGCCGCCAGATCGAGCAGGCACTGGCCAAGCGCCGCACCGCCGATGCCGAGGCGATCCTGGCCGAGCTGGCTCCCCTGGCCGACCGCGAAGCCGAGCTGAAAACGCCGGACGACGACATGGTGCTCAACCGCGCCTTCCTGGTCTCCCGCGCCAACGAGCCGCAATTCGACGCGCGGATGCGCAGCCTGTCGGAGAGCCGCGAAGGCCGCATGGTGTTCCGCTATGTCGGCCCGGTCCCGCCCTACAACTTCGTTCAGCTGCGCGCCGACTGGCAGATGGGGGCGCCGCAGGCATGAGCATCCTCGGCTCCCTCATCGCCCTGCCCGTGGCAGGCCCGCTGGGCGCGCTGCAATGGATCGCCCGCCAGGTGGCCGAGCAGGCGCTGCAGAAGATGCTGGATCCCGCCCGCATCGAGCAGGCGCTGCGGCTGCTGGAACGGCAGCTCGACAACGGCGAGATCACCGAGGAGGCGTTCGAGGCCGAGGAGTCCCGCCTGCTCGAGGAGCTCATGGAAATGCGCGCCATCCAGGCCGGCGCGGCGACCGGGGAGCCGGCGGATGAGGCCTGACGCCACCCTCAGCCTCACCGTGGCCCAGGCCACCGCCGAGGATGCCGGCCGCGGCGTGGCGCGCATCGACCCGGCGGCCTTGCAGGCGCTCGACGGTAGCACCGGCACCCTGCTGGCGGTGACGGGGAAGAGCACCAGTTTCGTGCGCGCCCTGCCGCAGCGCCCGGCCCTGCGCGGCCAGGGCCTGCTGCACATCGACGCAGCCACGCGCACGAATGCCGGCCTCGCCGTGGGCGGCCAGGCGCAGATCGCCCTTCACGCGCCGCCCGAAGCGGCCGAGCGCCTGCGGATCGAGGCGCCGGCGGGCATCACCGCCGCGATGGTGCAGCGCGGTCTCGCGGGCGTGCCGCTCTGCCTCGGCGAGCGGTTTCGACTGGCCCTGACCAACGGGCGCGAGGCCGAGCTGCGCGTGCTCGCCCTCACGCCGGACGGCCCCTGCATGCTGGCCGAAGCCACCGCGGTCGAGATCACCGCCCGCCCGCGCGAAGCCGCCCGCGAACCCGGCGCCGGCCCGCGCTACGAGGATGTCGGCGGCCTCGGCCGCGTGGTCCAGCGCGTGCGCGAAGTGATGGAATGGCCGCTGCGCAACCGCGAGGTCTTCGCCCATCTCGGCATCGCGCCGCCGAAGGGCGTGCTG
>JAIXTK010000354.1 GCA_027483995.1 Acetobacteraceae bacterium | reverse complement strand
GGCCGGGCGTGTTTGCTGCAGTATACCTCGCCGCTCTGGAGCGGGTTGGCGCCGATGTGGCTCTGCCAGCTTGTAACCCAGCACCGCACTCCGCTCCGCTTCTGGCCCTCGCAACGCTCGAACGGGAAGCACTGGCATGCATGCAACTGGCAGAACCGCCCGCCAGTCCGGAGCGGATTGGCGTCTGGGTACGGCGAACGGTTTGTGATCATGCACGCCCGACGGCGGCTGGTCACACCGGCGCAACGGATGAGGTCCAAGGCTTGAAGTGTGTGTAAACTGCATAACTCGGCACCATCCCTCAGTGGGGCAGCCGCGTGATAGGCAGACTGGCTGAACACACGACAGCGCATGCCTTTCTTGGTGAGCCCCGCGCACTGCGTGCCTGTGAATTTGTCGGGCTGATGGTGGGTGCAGAAGTGACTGCCACCGCGGAGTGGTGCGGCGTCGAAGAATGGGCTGCTGCGTTTGACGGCGCACATTGTGCCACGTTGCGTCGTGCCCTCGCAGCACCTTGAGTCTACGTGCATCGATTCTTCCAGAGCATAGGGTTGCGGCGGCAGGCTCAAGTGAGAGATGGCGGCTGCCTCAGCAGCGGAAAAGACGGGCGCTGGTCGGTGTGGCGAAGCTCGCGGAGTTCGCGAAGCTCGCGATGCTCGCGAAGCTCGCGGAGCAGGTGGCGACGGCGGAGCAGGTGGCGACGGCGAAGCTGGTGGTGGTGGCGCATGCGCGGCATCTGCTGAACTGGGATGCCGAGGCGGATTTCACGCCTTCGCTGATGGCGTGGCTGGAGGAGGTGGCGAAGCAGGGACCCTCCGTTTCCTGAAGAATTTCTGTTTGCGCATCGTCTTGGTGCGCGAACGGGCAGCGTTCAAGGCCATGCCGGGACGGCATGAAGGATGACGCCGAGGGCGAAGATGGGCAGCAGCGCCTTCGACCAGGGGTGCGTGAGGCCGAACATCGGCCCCTGCAGTGCGCCGCGGACCAGCCAGAAGCCGGCAGACGCAAGTAGCAGGCCGCGGCCCAGGCGGTCTGCCGCAACGAGGTCGGCCAGGAGCGTGAAGGCGAGGCCGGCGGCCAGGAAGACCAGCGACAGCATGATATTGAGGGTGTGCAGGATGCCCCGGTTCACCGCATCGAGCCGCGCCAGGCTCTCGCTCCAGCGAAAGATGACGGGGAACAGGGCGTGGAACGAGGCGAAGGCGAGGTCATAGAGCCCGGCTGCCACAACCCATGCCTGTACCGGAACACCCATGGGCTGCGCCCTCCTTGCCGTGGCCCTCAACAGCCCTGGACAGCCGCCACTTCCCGCCGTGCCGCTATCAGTCGATACCGCACCGCGCCCTTGAGGTGCAGCAGTTCCAAGGTGCGCCCGCCGATATCGGCCTGTTCGCGCAAGCCCTGGCCGATCAAGCCGAGCCAGAAGGCGCGGCGTTGCTGGCGGGCGCGGGTGGCGCGCAGGTCCGCCGGGTTGCCCAGGAGGATGAGAGAGGTGAGGTCTTGCTCGTGGGTGAGGGTGAGGCCGGCGCCGGTGAGGGCGCCGCGCCATTCGGGGGCCGGCGGGGCGACGGGGCAGCGCCACATGCGCTTGAACAGGGTGAGGTCGGCCTCGTCCTGCGGGGAGAGGCCGGGTTCCGGCATGTCGTCCACGATCACCAGCTGGCCGCCGGGGGCGAGATGGGCGGCGAGGTTGGCGATGCTGGCGGCGGGGTTGGTGCTGTGGATGAGGGATTCGATGGCGATGATGAGGTCGAAGGGGCCGGGCAGGGAATCGTCGTAGCTTTGCAGGGCGAAGCGGAGGTGGTTGGCCATGCCGCGGCGGGCGGCTTCGGCGGTGGCGCGCTGCACCTGGATGGGGCTGAGGGTGATGCCGAGCCAGGTGCCGCCGGTTTGCGGCTGCAGGTCGAAGGCGGTGGCGCCGTAGCCGCAGCCGGCATCGAGCACGCGGGGGGCTTCGGGCAGGGTGGCGGCTTCGCGGATCAGGCGGTGGATGATGGTGGGGCTGGGGGGGCCTCCGCCCTCTTCCGGTGACCGTGGGTCCCTAAGGGCGCGGTGGATGGGCTGGGCCTGGCTGCCGGATTCCGAGCGCATGACGTTGAGCTGCGTCAGGCGGTCCAGGAAGGCGTAGTAGCGGGCGATGCGGGTGGCGTGGGTCATGGGCGCCCCCTCAGCGGCGGAGATCGGCGGCCCAGCCGGCATAGGCGGGGTGGGTGGGCGGCAGCGGCAGGGTGATGCGCTGGCCGGTTTTCGAGGAATGGTAGATCGCGGTGGCGAGTTCCAGGGAGTGGCGGGCTTCCGCCATGGTGACCGGCAGCGGGGCGCCGTGGTCCAGCGTGTCGGCGAACAGGGCGAATTGTTCGGCGAAGCCCTCGGGGCCGGTGGGGGCGGTGGCGAGGAGTTGGTCGAGCCAGGCGCGGTCTTCGCCGTCGCGGGGGGCGAAGTGGAACGGGCCCGAGGCGGTGCTGCCTGGGGCCTCGCCGGAGGTGACGGTGACGTTCTCGGCCACGATGCGCAGGCGGGAGCTGGGCTGGGGCGAGCCGAGCGAGACGGAGAGGGTGGCGAGCGCGCCTGAGGCCATTTCGAGGGCGACGGCGCCGGTATCCTCGGTTTCGATCGGGTTCACGCGGGTGGCGACCTGCGCGCTGACCTGGCGGACGGGGCCGAGCAGGGTGGTCAGCATGTCGTGCAAATGGATGGCGTGGGTGATGAAGGCGCCGCCGAGCTCGTGGGCGATCTTGCCGCGCCAGGGCGTCGCGTAATAGGCGGGGCCGCGGTACCAGTGGGTTTCCGCCGTGGCGACGTGGATGCGGCCGGCGTGGCTGCTGGACAGGACGTGCCTGGCGCGGGCGAGGCCGTTGCCGAAGCGGGCCTGGAAGATCGGCATCAGGGTTTTGCCACTGCGGGCGACGGCGGCTTCCAGCGCATCCACCTCCGCCAGGGAGGCGACCAGGGGCTTTTCCAGGATCACGTGCTTGCCGGCGGCGAGGGCCTGGGTGGCCTGGGCGAGGTGCAGGTCGGGTGGGGTGCAGATGGCGATGATGTCGAAATCTGGCCGGGCCAGCAGCGCCGCGTTGAAGCCGAGATGGATCGCGGCACCCGGGGCCTGGGCAGCGAGCGCGGCGGTGCGGGCGGGATCCTGGCCGCAGATCACCGTGACCTCGAACCGGTCGGGGCTGGCGAGGAAGCCCTTGAGATGCGCGGCGCCGATGCCGGTTCCGACGATGGCGACGCGGTGGCGGCGGGGCATGGCTGGGTCTCCTTAAGAAAGAGTCTTCTTTTTTCTGAAGAAAAAAAGAAGCAAAAAAGACTTCATCCGTTTGCGCCGTGGCTAGTCACGGTGCAAACGGATAAAAGTTTTTTGGTTCTTTTTTTCAAAAAAGAACATCCTTGCTTTCTATAGCAGATCTGCCGCCGCCCGTGCCAGGGAGGCAGCCGCCGTCAGCACCAGGGCGGCCAGCGCCAGCGGGCGGTAGGAGCGGGCGCCGAAGCGCTTGAAGCCCCAGGTGCCGAGCCAGCCGCCAGCGAGCATCAGTGGCATGCCGAGCACGCCCAGAATGATGGCCGGGGTATCTAGCAGGCCGGCGGTGGCCACCATGGGCAGGCCGAGCAGCGAGACGATGGGGAAATACACCATCAGCGAGCTGCGCATCACCGGCAGCCGCTTCTCGAAGGCGAGGTAGTAGGCTACCGCCGGGGGGCCGGCCATGGCGGCCAGGCCGTGGAAGATGCCGGAGACGAAGCCGGTGCCAAGGGTGACCGCGGTGGTGGGGCGGTGGTGGGCGGGGCGGGGCTTCCAGGTGAGGGCCACGGCCACCAGCACCATCACGCCGAGCACGGCGCGCACGATGGGCGCGGGGGTGACGGCCAGCGCGGCCACGCCCAGCGGCAGGCCGAGCAGCGCGCCGGCGGTGAGGCGGGCGATGCCGGGCCTGTCGGACTGGCGCCATTCCGCGATGCAGTCGCGCAGGCCGATGCCCAACTGCATCACCAGCACGGCGGCAACGGTGCGCGAGGGCGGCAAGGCGAGGCTGGCGAGCGGCACGGCGGCGAGCGCGAAGCCGAAACCGGTGAAGCCGCGCAGCACGGCGGCGAACAGGATGGCGCCGATGGCGGTGGCCCAGGCGCCCCCTGTCAGGCCGAGGGTGGAGAGATCGAGCCCGGTCATGCCAGGGCGGTGTCGAACATCGCCTGCAGCGTGGCGGCATCGGGCAGTTCGGGCGTGCCGATCATCACGATCCCGGTCTCCGCCCGGTCTTCGGCCGGGGTATAGGCCCAGCGGGCGGCGGCGTATTGCAGCAGGCGCCTGGTGCCGGGCGCGAAGCTGGCGATGCCCTTGAGGCGCAGCACGGAGGGGGGCAGGGCTTCCAGGATCGGGCGCAGCCGGTCGCGGTCGATCGGGCCGGCGGGGCGCCAGTGCCAGGTGCGGAAGGGGTGGGCGGGGGCATCCGCCATGAAGCGGCTGGGGCGCGGGCGGGCGAGGGGATCGATGGGGAAGGAGAGGTCGGCGGCGGCGACCTTTCCGGCTTCGATATGGCGTAGCGGCGTGCCCGGGCGGATCCCAGCCAGCAGGCGTTCGGCCGTCGCGGGGTTGGCGAGGTCTGCCTTGGTGAGCAGCAGCAGTTCGGCGTGCTCCAGCTGCAGGCGGACGGTGTCGGCGATCCATTTGTCTTCCAGCTGGGAGGCCAGCGCGGTGGCATCGGCCAGCACCACCAGCGGCTCCAGCGAGAAGCCGGGCTCGATGAGGGCGAGCTGGGCGATGCGCCAGGGGTCGCCCACGCCGCTGGCCTCCACGATCACGTGTTCCGGCGCCGGGCTGCGCGCGACCAGCTTGGCCAGCGCGTCGCCGAGGTCGTCGCCCATGGCGCAGCACACGCAGCCATTGGCCAGGGCCACGCTGTCGCTGCCGCTTTCGGCGATCAGCGCGGCATCGACATTGACGGCACCGAAATCGTTCACCAGCACGCCCCAGCGCCGCTCTGCCGTCGCCAGCAGGTGGTTCACCAGCGTGGTCTTGCCGGCGCCGAGGAAGCCGCCGATGACGGTCAACGGAATGCTTCCGTTGACCGAAGTGAGGGGGATCGAGGCTGTCACTGCGCCGCGAACACGCGCCCGCCCAGCACGGTGGCGTGGACCGGGATGTCCTTGATGGTCTCTGGCGCAACCGTCAGCGGGTTGCTGTCCAGCACGGCGAAATCGGCGAACTTGCCCACGTCGATACTGCCGATCAGGTGATCGAGCTTCAGCGTGTAGGCGGCGCCGAGCGTGACGGCGTGCAGCGCCTGCAACGGCGTGATGCGCTCGCCCTCGCCCAGCACGCGGCCGGTGGGGGTGAGGCGGTTCACCGCGCACCACATGGTGAAGCGCGGGTCGATCGGGGTGACGGGCGTATCGGAATGGATGGCCAGCGGCACCCCCTGCTCCAGCGCGGTGGCGCAGGCATCCAGCCGCAGCGCGCGCGACGGGCCCATGGTGATGGCGCGGTGCTGCTCGCCCCAATAGTAGATGTGGTTGGCGAACAGGTTCACGCACATGCCGTTGGTGGCCATGCGGCGGAAGGTGGCGGCATCGGCCATCTGGCAATGCTGCAGCGTGTGGCGATGGTCGCGGCGCGGGTGCTTGGCGATGGCGCGGCCGACCATTTCGGTGGCCATCTCCGCCGCCTCGTCGCCATTGGTGTGGATGTGCAGATGGGCGCCGATGGCGTGGTAGGCCTCCACGATCGCCTCCAGCTCTGCCGGCGCCACGTACCACAGCCCGTTTGGCGCGCCGTTGTGGTAGCCGGGCCAGCGCAGCCGTGCGGTGAAGCCCTGGATCGAGCCGTCCACCACGATCTTGACCATGCCGAAATGCAGCTTGTCGGTGGACAGGCGGCGCAGGTCCTGGATCCGGGCGAGGCCATCGGCCACCGCGTATTCGCGCTGCTGCATGGCGGGCACCAGGCGGATGGGATACTCCGCCTCCGCCGTGGCCGTGGTGATCGCATCGACGATATCGGGGGTGAGCGCGTTGGACAGGTCTGTGCTGGTGGTAACGCCCACGCGCTGGGCGATCTTGCCATAGGTGCGGTAGGCCGGCGCATCCATCTTGCGCATCATGCCGCCATCGCCGCTGGCGCGCGCCGCGCGGCCCATCACGGCGGGGCCCAGCAGCTCCCCGGTCAGGTTGCCCTGCTTGTCGCGCAGCAGGCCATCGAGGTTGCTGTCGCGCGAGAAGTTGCAGGCCTCCAGCACCTTGGAATTCACGTTCATGATGTGGCCGGAGATGTGGCCGATGACGATCATGCGCTCGGTGGAGATCGCGTCGAGATCGGCGACCGTCATGCGGCGGCCTTCGAAGTAGATCGGGTCGAAGCCCCAGGCCGTCAGC
>JAIXTK010000192.1 GCA_027483995.1 Acetobacteraceae bacterium | reverse complement strand
GGAAGCCGTAGCCCAGCGTGCCGGAGAAGCCGGAGGTGACAAGGCCGCGCGGCTGGTACACGGGGTAACCGATCCAGGAGACGTAGCCCACCTGCGTCATCTCATCGACCAGGATGCCATCTTCCGGCATCGCCGAGCGGATGGCGGCGAGCATGCCCATCTGCGGCTGGACGCGGGTAAGGAATTCCGCCGATTCAGCTTTGGCGGCCGCCACGGCCGCAGCACGATCCGTGCCGCTGTACTTGGCAACGGCGGCTTCCAGCGCTTTCGCGCCGGCGGCGCTGTCGGCGACGATCGGCACATCCACCGCCTGGCGGCGATGCTCGGCGGGGTCGATGTCGATGCGGGAGAACTTGAGGCCCGGGTTGGCCGGCCAGCGCGAGGTGGCGGAATCCAGCCGCGTACCGATGCCGATCAGCAGGTCCACCTTCGGCCAGAGGCGGGTGGCCTCGTGCACGTTCATCGAGAGCGGGTGGCGGCTATCGAGCACGCCGCGGCCGCTGCGGAAGGAAACAACGGGGATCTGCAGGCGTTCGGCGAGCGCCTTGATCTCGGCACTGGCATGGGCGGCACCGCCGCCGACCCAAAGCATGGGCATGCTGGCGCCATCGACCAGCTTGGCCAGGGCGGTGATCTTCTCCGGGTCCGGCGTGGGCGGGGCGAGGCGGGGCAGCGGGTCCATCGGCGTGACCTCGCTGGCCAGCGGGAACATGTCCCACGGCACTTCCACCGCCACCGGGCCGGGGCGGCCGGAGGTCATCGCCTGGAAGGCGCGGGCCATCACCTGCGGCGCCTCCGTGGGGTGCTCGATGCGCTCGGCGAATTTCAGCAGGGTGCGCAGCGTGGCCAACTGGTCCGGCAGTTCGTGCAACGCACCGCGCAGCTTGCCGATCTGGGCGCTGGGCGCCTGGCCGGTGATGCAGAGCATCGGCGCGTTGATGCCCCAGCCCGTGGCCATGGCCGCCGTGGTGTTCAGCACGCCCGGGCCGGGGACCACGGAGAACACGCCGGGCTTGCCGGTGGAGGCGGCATAGCCCATCGCCATATAGGCGGTGGTCTGCTCGTGCCGCGCATTGATCAGGTTGAGGCGGTTCGCGTTGCGGGCAAACGCATCGAACAACCCATACACCTGCACGCCGGGCAGGCCGAAAACGGTATCCACGCCGTGGCGGAGAAGCGAGTCGACGATGGCGTCTCCGCCGGTCATGCGGGGCATGGCGTTTTCCTTGGTCGGTTCCGGACGGACCTTGCCACGGCAATGTCATCGCTCAAAGGGGCGCCGGGTGCGTTAGGCTTCGCAGCAACGCAGGAGCATGACCATGACGATCAATCGCACGGGCTCGGCCATCTGGCAGGGCGGCATCAAGGACGGCAAAGGGACGATCTCGACCGAAAGCGGGGCGCTGGACGGGCACCCCTACGGGTTCGCGATGCGGTTCGAGGATGTGAAGGGCACCAACCCGGAAGAGCTGATCGGGGCGGCACACGCGGGGTGCTTCACCATGGCGCTCTCCGGCATCCTGGGCCGCGAAGGGCTGACGGCGGAACGGATGGATACCAAGGCGCGTGTGAGCATGGAGAAAACGGCGGACGGGTTCGAAATCACCGCGGTGCGCCTGACGCTGTAGGGGCGCGTGCCCGGCTGCGATGCGGCGCAGTTCCAGGAACTGGCGGACAAGGCCAAGGCCGGGTGCCCGGTGAGCAAACTGCTGAAGGCGCAGGTGACGCTGGAGGCGAGGTTGGTTTGAAGGGGAAGGCCAGGGCTCTGCCGTCGCGGCGCGAAGCCGCGCCACGGGGACCCGCTGGGGCCCTGGGGGGCGCAGCTCGGGCGGCGGAAGGTCAGACCTCCAGCCACTCCTTGCGCACGCTTTCGTTCGCCGCGAGCGAGGCAGGATCGCCTTCGAACACGATGTGGCCGTGGCCCATCACATAGAGCCGGGTGCTGATCTTCAGCGCGATGGTGAGCTTCTGTTCCACCAGCAGGATGGCCACGCCGCGGCGGGCGATCTCATCGAGCAGCACGCCAACCTGCTCCACCAGCTTCGGCGCGAGGCCTTCGGTGGGTTCGTCGATCAGCACCAGATCGGGGTCGCCCATCAGGGTGCGGCACATGGTGAGCATCTGCTGCTCACCGCCGGAGAGCACCCCGGCCGGGTTGTCCCGCCGCTGGGAGAGGTTCGGGAACAGGTTGTAGACATCCTCGAAGTTCCAGCGGCCAAACACGCCGGAGGTCTTGAGCCCGAGCTCCAGGTTCTGCTGCACGGTGAGGCCGGGGAAGACCTGGCGATCTTCCGGCACGTAGCCGATACCCAGATGGGCGATCTGATCGGGTCGCATGCCGGCGATGGACTGGCCCTTGAAGCGCACGTCGCCCTGAGGGGCGACCAGGCCCATGATCGCCTTGCAGGTGGTCGACCGGCCCACGCCGTTGCGGCCGAGCAGGGAGACGATCTCGCCCTCGCGGATGGTGAGGTCCACGCCCTGGAGGATGTGGCTCTTGCCGTAGAAGGCGTGGAGGTCGCGGACTTCAAGCATCAGGCAGCTTCCTCGCCAAGATAGGCCTGCTGCACCGCACGGTTGCCGCGGATGTTGGCGGGCGTGTCGGAGGCGATCACCTCGCCATACACAAGCACAGTGATGATGTCCGCCAGGCCGAACACCACGCCCATGTCGTGTTCCACCATCACCAGGGTCTTGCCTTCGCTGATGGTGCGGATGAGGTGCTGGACGTAGTCGGTTTCGCTGTGGCTCATGCCAGCCGTGGGTTCGTCGAGCAGGATCACATCGGCGCCGCCCGCGATGGTGATGCCGATTTCCAGCGAGCGCTGCTCGGCATAGCTGAGCAGGCCGGCATAGACGTTGCGGCGGCTGGAAAGGTTCAGGCGTTCGAGCAACTGCTCCGCTTCCTCCGTGAGGGCGCGCTGGCTGCCGAGCAGGCTCCAGAACGAGTAGCGGTGGCCGCGCGACCAGAGCAGCCCGCAGCGTATGTTCTCAAACACCGTCATGCGCGGGAAGATCGAGGTGATCTGGAAGCTGCGCGACAGGCCGAGATGGTTGATCTGCTGCGGGGCGAGGCCGGCGGTGTCGTTGCCGTTCACCTCGATGCGGCCGGAGGTGATGGGAAAGCGGCCACTGATCAGGTTGAACAGCGTGGTCTTGCCCGCGCCGTTCGGCCCGATGATGGCGTGGCGCTGCCCCTTGGGGATGGTGAGGTTCACGCCGCGGATGATCTCCGTGCGGCCGAAGCTCTTGCGAACGTCGGTAAGCTGGATGGCGGTCATCCCACGATCCCCCGGGCCTTGGCGTCTTCGATGAGGGCGTTCCACTTGGCCATGAAGAAGCGGCCTTCGTGGCGCAGCCAGAGCGCGCCGGCAACCATGGCGATGATGGCGCCGGCCCAAACCACGAGGCTGCCGGGATCCGGCTTGAGGCCGAGCAGGGAGAATTTCTTGCCCTGGGCGGCGTTGATGGTCTGGTGCGTGACGATTTCCACGAACAGCACGAAGCCGGCGGTCATCAGCAGGGCGGGCAGCAGCACGCGCGCGTAGGGCACCAGCAATTCGCGCATCCGCCCCATGCGGATGATGGGAAGATGGTTGGCGAACAGGCCGAGCAGGCCGCCGGGGGCGTAGATCACCATCGCGATGAACACCACGCCGAGATAGAGCAGCCAGGCGGAGGTGTGCAGGCTGACGCCGGACTGCATGCCCACCACCAGCACCGCGCCCATGATCGGGCCGAAGAAGCCGACGGCGCCGCCGATATAGGTGGCGAGCAGGGCGTTGGCGGACTTCACCGCGGCCAGCGTATCGAAGGTGACGATTTCGTACACCAGGCAGTACATGCCGCCCGCGACGCCGGCGAAAAAGCCGGAGAGGATGAACTGCCAGTAGCGGATCACCCGTGGATCGTAGCCGACGAACTGCGTGCGCTCATAGTTGTCGCGCGAGGCGTTGGCCATGCGGCCGAGCGGGGTTTGGGTTTGCAGATACATCAGCAGCGCCGCGATCATCGCCCACGCGACGAGCAGGTAATAGACCTGGATCGGGCGGGTGTAGGGAATGCCGAAGAGGGAGGTATCCACCACGCGATCGGTGGTGATGCCACCTTCGCCGCCGAAGAAGGTCATGAACATCAGGGCGGCGGCGGTGAGCAGTTCGCCGATGCCCATGGTGATCATCGCAAACGCCGTGGCACGCTGCTTGGTGGCGACGTAGCCGGTGAGCACACCGCAGACCAGGCCGCCGATGCCGCCCACCAGCGGCATCAGCTCCACCGGAATCGGCAGGCCGGATGCCTTGATGAAGTTCAGCGTGTGGGCCACGAAGTAGGCGCCGACGCCGAACAGCACGGCATGGCCGAAAGAGAGCAGGCCGGCCTGGCCCATGAGCATGTTGTACGACAGCGCGAAGATGGACATGAGCGCCATCTCCGACAGCAACGTGATGGCAAAGCCGGAGTGGCGGCCTTTCTCATGGTCGTAGAACACCCATGGCAGCACCAGCATCAGTGCCAGCATGAAGAACCACAGGCCGTGGCGACGCAGGAAGGAGGGGGTGGACATGGCGGTGGCCGAGGAGGTTTGGGTGCTCATGTGTCGCGGGTTCCCATCAGGCCGCGCGGTCTGAGCACGAGGATCAGCACCAGCAGGATAAACGGCAGCAGGGCCGCGATGCGCGGCAGGCTGACCATGAGGAACTCGCTGCCTGGCGTGGCCTTGGTGACGATGATGCCGAACACCTCCAGCAGGTCGGCCAGGGAGTAGTCCAGCACCACGGCGAAGGTCTGGATCAGGCCCATCAGGATGGAGGCGATGAAGCAGCCGGTGAGCGAGCCGAGCCCGCCGAAGACGACGACGACGAAGACGATCGGGCCCATGGAGAAGGCCATGCCGGGTTCCGTGACGCGGTAATTGCCGCCGATCACGCCGGCGAGGCCCGCCAGCGCGGTGCCGGCGGCGAAGACCATGGTGAAGACGCGCGGCACGTTGTGGCCAAGCGCGCCGACCATGTCGGGATGGGTGAGGGCCGCCTGGATGACGAGGCCGATCCGGGTGCGGGTGAGGCCGAGCCAGATCGACAGGAACATCAGCGCCGAGATCAGCAGCATGAAGGCGCGATAGGCCGGGAACTGGGTGCCCCAGAGATCGAACAGCGGGAAATCGAGCCCGGAGGGGATGCGGTAGGGCACCGCGATCAGCCCCCAGGTCATCTGCACCACCTTCTCGATGATGAGGGCGAGGCCGAAGGTGAAGAGCAGTTCGGCGATGTGGCCGTTCTTGTGGACGCGGCGCAGGCCCCACATCTCGATCGCGGCGCCGAGCAGGCCGCAGAGGATGGGGGCAACAATCAACGCGACCCAGAAGCCGAGATAGAGGCTGAGCGTGTAGGCGAAATAGGCCCCGACCATGTAGGCGCTGGCATGGGCGAAGTTCAGCACGCCCATCATGCTGAAGATGAGCGTGAGGCCGCTGGCAAGCATGAACAGCAGCATGCCGTAGACCAGGCCGTTGAGCAGCGAGACGACGAAGACTTCCATGGGGGGCCTGGTCAGGAGGGCGCGCGGTCAGGCGCGGGCCCGCCCCGCCGGAATGGCGGGGCGGGTTGGCGTGGCGCTGCTAGATGCGCGGACGGCGCATCTTGCAGGTGGTCGGCTGCTGCACGTCGTCCATCTTGATGGTCGCCGCGGTGGACCAGCCGAGGCCGGTCTTCTCGGCGTCGTACTTCACACCCTTCTTGAACACGCCCACGTAGTAGGCGGTCATGATCTGGTGGTCGTCCTTGCGCATCAGCGTGTCGTAGCCAAGGAAGTCCTTCATCGCCTGGCCTTCCATGGCATAGGCGATCTTGGTGGCATCGACCACGCCGGCCTTGTTCACCGCGGCCTGCACATGCTCGAAGATGGTGCGGAAGACGGCGGCCGAGAAATCGAAGTTGTGCTTGGCGCGGAAGCCGTTGGTCCAGTCCTCGGCTTCCTTGTTGCCGATTTCCGGCGCGATGTTCTCACCGAAGCTCATCACCGCATACACGCGGTTCTCGCCGCCCGGGCCGATGGCGGTGGGGCCGCCGGCGAGATGGGCGTAGAAGGTGTAGTAGTTGAGGTCGATACCGGCATCGATGCCTGCCTTGATGAGCAGGTTCATGTCCGGACCCCAGTTGCCGGTGAGCAGGGCCTGGGCGCCAGAGGCCTTGATCTTGGTGATGTACGGCGAGAAATCCTGGATCTTGCCGAGCGGGATCAGCTCATCGCCGACGATCTGGATGTCCGGCCGCAGCTTCTTGATGAAGGCGGTGACATCGCGCTGCACGGACTGGCCGAACAGGTAGTCCTGGTTCAGCAGGTAGACCTTGGTGGTGGTCTTGGGCAGGGCGCGGACCATCACCTCGGCCTTCTGGGCCACGTTCAGGTCGAAGCGGAAGTGCCAGAAGCTGCACTGGTCGTTGGTGAGCTCGGTCGCGACCGCGCCGCAGTTCAGGTAGATGATGCGGTTGTCGGGGTTGCGGTCGTTGTGCTTGTTGATGCCGTCAATCAGGGCGGCGGCGATGTTGGACCCGCTGCACTGCATGATGAAGGGCATGTTCTGGTCGGTCGCGGTCTTGAGCGCGATCAGCGCGTCGGACGGCTGGGACTTGTTGTCGAACGGCACCAGCTCGAACTTGCGGCCCAGGGCGCCGCCCTTCGAATTGATGTGGTCAATGATGTACTGCATCTGCTTCAGGTTGGCGTCGCCGACCTGGGCGAAGGGGCCCGACAGCGGATCGGTATAGGCGATCTTGATGGTGGGCTGGGCCATGGCCGGCTGCATGGCGCCGGCGGCAAGTGCCACCAGGCCTGCCGCTGCGGCGGACAGAATCGTCCTGACGAAACGCATTGGAACCTCCCTTTTATACCCGGAATGACCAGGCTCGTTGAGCTGGCTCCCTTTGTGCCGTGCCCCGCGCCGCCCCGCAATGCCCAAGATGCCACCATTCCGACATTTTCTTGCCCAGCGATCGGGCAAAGCGCGCGGCTTGACGGGCAGGCGGGGCGCATGGAAACCACGCCACATGGGCGGAGGGCGCAGAATGGACGTGATCATCGCCGGGGCAGGCATTGCCGGGCTGACCTTGGCGCTCAGCCTGCACCAGGCGGGCATTGGTTGCCGGGTGTACGAAAGCGTCGATTCGCTGGCGCCGCTGGGCGTGGGCATCAACGTGCTGCCGCATGCGGTGCGGGAGCTGACGGAACTCGGCCTGCAGGAGCAGCTGGCAGCCACGGCGATCCCGACCGCCGCACTCGCCTATCACTCCCGGCACGGCCAGCTGATCTGGCGCGAGGCGCGCGGCCTGGCGGCGGGGTATCGCTGGCCGCAATTCTCGATCCATCGCGGCGCGCTGCAGATGATCCTGCTGGAGGCTGTGCGGGCGCGGCTGGGCGAGGACGCGGTGCGAATGGGGCACCACCTCGCCGGCGTGGAGCAGCACGGCGACGGCGTGATGGTGCGGTTCTCGGACCGGCGCGGCGGTGCGGTGCGGGGCGAGGCCCGTGGGGCGGTGCTGGTGGGGGCAGATGGCATCCACTCCGCACTGCGGGCCAGTTTCTATCCCAACGAGGGGCCACCGATCTGGAATGGGGCGATCCTGTGGCGCGGCACCACGGAGGCGGCGCAATTCCTGGGCGGGCGCACCATGATCATGGCCGGGCACGAGTTCCAGAAATTCGTCGCCTACCCGATCTCCGCCGAGGCGGATGCGCGCGGGCGCTCGCGGGTGAACTGGATCGCAGAAAAGAAGTTCAGCCCCGACCATGCCTGGCGGCGGGAGGACTGGAACCGGGCGGCGGACCTGGCCGATTTCGCACCGGATTTCGCCAGCTGGCGGTTCGATTGGCTGGATGTGCCCGGCCTGATCGCCGGCGCGGCCTCGGTGTTCGAATACCCGATGGTGGACCGCGATCCCCTGCCCCGCTGGACACACGGCCGCGCCACGCTGCTCGGCGATGCCGCGCACCCGATGTACCCGATCGGCAGCAACGGCGCCTCCCAGAGCATCCTGGATGCGCGGGTGCTGACGCGGGAGTTCCTGCGCCACGGGGTGGGGACGGCGGCGATGGAGGCCTATGAGGCGGAACGACGGCCGGCAACTTCGCGCATCGTGCTGGCCAATCGCGGCAATGGGCCGGAGCAGGTGATGCAGATGGTGCAGGAACGGGCGCCCGATGGGTTCGCCCGGATTGAGGACGTGCTGAGCGCCGAGGAGCTGGAGGCGGCGGCAGCGGGGTACAAGCGGTTGGCGGGGTTCGATGTCGGCGAGTTGAACGAGCGGGGCAGCATCGTTCAAGCCTAAAGAAAGAGTCTTCTTTTTCTGAAGAAAAAGAAGCAAAAAGACTTTCATGACATTTCACCCGCCTCTCCATGGAGAAACGCGCGCGAGCGAATAAAAGTTTTTTGGTTCTTTTTTTCAAAAAAGAACGCGCTTAATACTCCCTGAACACCCTCTCGATCTCCCCGGCATCGCTGGTCCGCGTCAGCGCCAAAGCCAGCAGGATCCGCGCCTTCTGCGGCGACAGGTTGTCGGTGATCAGGAACCCTGCCTCGCGCATCTTGCGTCCGCGGAACAGGCGGCCGGATCCGACGCGGGTGCATTGCATCACAGTGACGCCTGCTTTCACCGCTTCGACCAGCGCGTCGCGTTCGCCTTCGGTGGGCGCACCGGGGGCGAAGCCGGCGGAGATGATGCCGCGGGCGCCGGCGGCGGCGAAGGCGCGCACGGCGGTGCCGTCGGCGCCCACGTAGGAAAGCACGATGTCCACACGCGGCAGGGCATCGAGCGCGCGGATATCGAACTCGGTGCCGGGGTAGGTGCGGCGCAAGGGGCGGCGATAGAAGGCCACCGCGTCGCCATCGGCGTGGCCGAGCACGCCGAAATCGGGGGTGCGGAAGGTTTGCAGCCGGGTGGTGGAGGTTTTCGTCACCTCGCGCGCCGCGGAGATCTCGTCGTTCAGCACCACCAGCACGCCCATGCCGCGCGCCTCCGGGCTGGCGGCAACGCGGATGGCGTTGACCAGGTTGAGGCCGGCATCGGTGGAAAGCGCGGTGGCCGGGCGCTGGCTGCCGACCATCACGACCGGGATGGACACTTGCAGCGTCAGGCTGAGGAAGTAGGCGGTTTCCTCCATCGTGGCCGTGCCATGGCCGATGACGATGCCCGCGAGATCGGGGTGTTCGGCCACCAGGCGGTCGCATTCCAGCACCAGGGCACGCCATTCGGTGAAGGTGATGTGATGGCTGGCGACGGCCTTGAAGTCGACCGGGATCACCTCGGCCACCTCGTTCGCGTCCGGGAAACGTTCGAGGATGGCGCTGGCCTGCATGATCTTGCCGGGGCCGCCATAGTCCATCAGCGTCAGCGGCGAGTCACCCAGCGAGGCGATGGTGCCGCCGGTGCCGATGAACGCGACCTTTGGGAGAGTGGGGGGCGGCTTGCTCATGCCACCACCTTCGGGCGCTGCGTGTGCCAGGTCGTGTCGCGCTGGAAGCCGTCCGCCAGGCGGAACAGCCGGGCTTCGGCGAAGGGCCGGGCGGCAAGCTGCAGGCCGATCGGGCAGCCATTCGGATCGAAGCCGCAGTTCACGCTGATCGCCGGCAGGCCGAGATAGTTGAACGGGCGGGTGTTGATGGAGACGGCGAGGAATTTCTGTTCCGTGCCCGGCGGGCCGTGGTCGATATCGGTCTCGGCCAGGGTAGGCAGGGTGGTGGGGATGGTGGGGGTGGCGATCGCGTCCACCTGGGCGAAGACCTCGCGGCAGAACTGCTTGAGGATCGGGCCGCGCTGGGCCAGTCCCTCCACGTAATAGGCGCCGGGGATGGCGAGGCCCGGATAGATGCGGCCGGAGAGGTGCTGGGCGTAGCTTTCGGGCTGGGTGCGCATCCATTGGCTGTGGATGGCGGCGGCCTCCACGCGGGAGACGACGCCGCCATAGGCGGAAACCGCATCCATCAGCGGCAGCGCCATCGGCACGATGATGGCGCCGCGGGCGCGCAGCACCTCCATCGCCGCATCGAACGCCGCGCGCACTTCAGGGGCGGCGGTATCGAAGAAGTAGTTCTCGGGCACGCCGATGCGCTGGCCGCGCAGATCGCCGTCGCAGGCGGCCTCGTAATCCGGCACGCGTTCGCGCGCACTGGTGGGGTCCTTGGGATCGTGGCCGGCGATCACCGCCATGATCCGTGCGCAATCGAGTGCCGAGCGGGCCAGCGGGCCGACATTGTCTGCCGAGAACGAGAGCGGCATCACGCCGTAGCGGGAGACGCGGGTCTGGGTGGGCTTGAGGCCCGTCACGCCGCACGCCGCGGCCGGCAGGCGGATGGAGCCGCCGGTATCGGAGCCCAGCGAGGCGGGCGTCACGCCGGCAGCCACCGCGGCGCCGGAGCCGGAAGAGGAGCCACCGGTGATGTAGGGCGGGTTCCAGGGGTTGTGGCAATCGCCGAAGGCGCGGTTGTGGCCGGTGGGGTTCTGGGCGAACTCGGCCATGTTGAGCCCGGCGAAGCTGAACGCGCCCTCCTCGGCCATCCGCTCCACCACGGTGCAGGTGATGTCGGGCACGAAATCCCGGCGGATGGCGCTGCCGCAGGTGCAGGGCCGGCCAGCCTGGTAGTACATGTCCTTGTGGGCCAGCGGGATGCCGAACAGGCGGCCCTTGGCGCGCCCGGCCGCCATCGCGCTGTCGGCACCGAAGGCATCGCCGCGGGCGCGGTCCCGGTCCACCCAGATGGTGGCGTTCAGCGTGGGGTTCACCGCGTCCAGGCGCTTGAGATAGGCCTCCAGCAGTTCGGTGGACGTGATCTCGCGCGCCATGATGGCGTCGGCGGCCTCCACCAGGCCGAGATCGGCGAGGTCCTTCATTCCTTGCACTCCCGCAGCGCCGCCTCGAAGGAAGCGGGCTCGTCCTCAAAGCGCAGGCGGCCGCGCACCGCCTCGAAGGCGGCGATGGTGTTGGCGAGGTCGGCGGCCATGCGGCGCCCGGGGTCATTCGGCGGCTCCACGCCGTGCCAGGCGCGGATCATCGCCTCGGTGAGTTCGGGGAAGGTCATGCTGTGCCTCCTGCGCGCGCGGAGGCCGGAGAATTGCCCATCGCCGCGAACCGCGCCACCCTGCGCGGGCGATACGGGGACGGATGGATGGCGGACGAGTTCGACTATGTGATCGTGGGCGCGGGCGCGGCCGGTTCGGTGCTGGCCGCACGCCTTTCCGAGGATGCCGGCGCCACGGTGTGCGTGCTGGAGGCCGGGCCGCCGGACAGCAACCCCTGGATCCACATCCCGGCCGGGTTCATCAAGACGATGGCCAACCCCGACGTGACCTGGCAATTCCGCACCGAGCCCACGGAGAACACCGGCGGGCGGCAGATCGCCACGGTGCAGGGCCGCGTGCTGGGCGGGTCCAGCTCGATCAACGGCATGATCTACAATCGCGGCCAGCCGGCGGATCTGGACAGCTGGGCGCAGCGTGGCAATCGCGGCTGGGGCTATGCCGACATGCTGCCCTATTACCGCCGCACCGAACGCCGCATCGGCGCAGACCCGCAGGATCGGCACGGCCGCCAGGGCGGCATCCCGGTGACCGCCCAGGACTGGTTCCACCCGGTGTCAGAGGCGTTCATCGAGGGCGCGGTGAATGCCGGCATCCCGCGCAACCCGGACTACAACAGCGGCGACCAGGGCGGCGTGGGCTATTTCCAGCGCGCCATCGAGAACGGCAAGAGGGTGAGCGCCGCGCGCGGCCTGTTGAAGCCCGCCATGTCCCGCCCGAACCTGGAGGTGCGCACCAATGCCCGCGCCAGCGAGGTGATGCTGGAGGGCAAGCGCGCCGTCGGCATCCGCTACCAGTCCACCCGCGGCGGGCCGGCGAAGGAGGTGCGGGCCCGGCGGGAGGTCATTCTCTCCGGCGGCACGGTGAACACGGCGCGGCTGCTGCAGGTCTCCGGCATCGGCCCGGCGGGGCTGCTGGGTGAGCTCGGCGTGGAGATCAGGCACGAGTTGCCCGGCGTCGGCCAGAATTTCCGCGACCACTACGCGGTGCGGCTGGTGTGCCGGGCGAAGAAGGGCACCGTTACGCTGAACGAACTGGCCACGGGGCCAAGGCTGGTGGGCCAGGTGGCGCGCTGGGCGGCCGGCCGGCCCTCCATCCTCTCCGTCGTGCCCAGCCAGGTCTTCGTGTTCTGGAAGAGCTTCGAGGGGCTGGACGCGCCCGACCTGCAATGCGTGTTCACCCCCGGCAGCTACAAGGAGGGGAAGAACTACGAGCTGGACGACTATCCCGGCATGACCGCCGGCGCCTGGCAGCACCGGCCGGAAAGCCACGGCCATGTGTGCGCGCGCAGCACGGATGTGTGGGAAGATCCGGTGATCCAGCCGAACTACCTCTCCGCCCCCGGCGACTGGCAGGTGCTGCTGGGCGGGCTCAGGCTGATGCGCCGCCTGCTCTCCACGCCCGAGATCCAGCGCCATGCGGAGGCGGAGGTGCTGCCCGGCCCGCAGGTGCAGACCGACGACGAGTGGCTGGATTTCGCCCGCCGCAACGGATCGACCACCTACCACCTGATCGGCACCTGCAAGATGGGGCCGGACACCGACCCGATGGCGGTGGTGAACGACCGCCTGCAGGTGCGCGGGCTGGAACGGCTGCGGGTGGTGGATGCCTCCGTGATGCCCAGCATGATCTCGGCCAACACCTATGCCACCACCATGGCGATCGCCGAGAAGGGAGCGGACATGATCCGCGGGCGCGAGGCGCCGGCAGCGTGAAACACGGCCCGACAAGGCGCGGCGTGCTGGCCGGCGCGGCGGGGCTGATCGCCCTGCCCCACACCGCGTGCGCGATGGCCCCCGGCAGCGGCCGCATCGAGGTGGCGGAGGCTGGCGGCGCCACGCCCGATCCGATGCCGGTCTGGTACCATCGCCCCGCCGCCTGGGCGCCGGATGGGCGCGTGGTGGTGGTGATGCACGGCGTGCAGCGGGACGGCGACCGCTACCGCGACGAATGGCGCGACCTTGCCGAAGCGAACGGCTTCCTGCTGCTGGTGCCGGAGTTCACCGCCGCCAAGTTCCCCGGCACACGCTGGTACAATTTCGGCAATCTGGTCGATGGCGAAGGCCGCCCCGTACCCCCGGCGGCCTGGACCTTCCCGGCCTTCGACCGCGCCGTGCTGGCGGCGATGCGCGCGGCCGGGGCCACGCGGCCGGGCTTCGCGCTGTATGGCCATTCCGCCGGCGCGCAGTTCGTGCACCGCTACCTGCTGCTGACCGGTGCGCCCCTGGCCGAAAGCGTGGTGATCGCCAATGCCGGCAGCTACACCCTGCCCTTCCCGGACCGCCCCTTCCCGGAAGGCCTGGGCGGCACCGCCGCCGACCCCGCCACGCTGCGCGCGGTGTTCGCGCGCCCGGTGGTGCTGCAACTGGGCGAGGCGGATACGGACCCGAAGCACGCCTCCCTGCCCAGCCAGCCCTGGGCGGTGGCGCAGGGCGACCATCGCTTCGCCCGCGGCTGGTTCTTCTTCGATACGATGCGCCGCGCGGCAGAGGCGCAGGGCGTGCCGTTTGCCTGGCGCGTGGCAACGGTCAGCGGCGTGGGGCATTCCAACGGGCGCATGGCCGAACACGCGGCCCGGCTGCTGTTCGGGAGATAGACGATGCGGATCACGGCCCTTTACGCCGCGCTGCTGGCGCCGCTGTTCGTGCTGCTGGCAATTCGGGTGATCGCGGCGCGGCGCAGCGCGCGCGTGGCGGTCGGCGATGGCGGCAACGCGCTGTTGCAGCGCCGCATGCGGGTGCAGGCGAATTTCGCCGAATACGTGCCGTTCGCCCTGCTGCTGCTGGCGCTGGCGGAGAGCCTTGGCACCCCTGCATGGCTGCTGCACATCATCGGCCTGGCGCTGTTGGCCGGCCGCCTCTCCCATGCCTGGGGCATGTCCCAGCCGAGGGAGGTGTTCGGCTTTCGCGTGGCCGGCATGATGGCGACCTTCGGGGCGATCGCCGTCGCGGCATTGCTGTGTCTGTGGGGCGCTCTGCGAGGTTAGGGCTCAGTCCTCCGGGATCAGCACCGCCTCGGTTCCCGTGGCCGCGGTGCGCTGGCTGAAGGACGGGGCCTGGCGGGTGGCGAGCCCCACCATCAGGCCCTCCATCGCATTCCCGCCGGTCTCCAGTTCCTCGAAATGCGGGCAGGCGCGCGGCGGCGGCAGGGCGGGGCGGTCAACCCTCGCCGCGCACCGGCGTGCGCCATGCCTCGCGCCCGTGGGCCAGCATGTAGAGGTCCTTCATCCGGCGCGAGACCGGGCCGGGGCTGTCATTGTTCATGATCCGCCCGTTCACCCGGCTGATCGGCATCACGCCGCCGGCGGTGCTGGTCAGGAACACCTCGTCGGCGTCCTCCAGCTCCGCGCGGGTGATCGGGCCGACGCGGGGCGTGAGGCCGAGCTCCGGCGCCAGTTCCAGCACGCTGCGGCGGGTGATGCCCTGCAGCACGCCGTGGCCGGAGGTGGACAGCATGTCCCCCTTCACCACGAACACGTTGAAGCCCGGCCCCTCCGTCACCAGCCCTTCGGCATCGCACAGCACGGTGGTGTCGAAGCCGTGGTCCTGCGCTTCCATCAGCCCCTGGTTGAAATCCATCCAGTTGTAGTTCTTGGCGGTGGGATCCAGGCTCGCATCGGGGATGCGCGGGGTACTGGCGATCCACATATGCCCGCCGCGCGCCTGCACCTCCGGCGAAAGCACGTCCACCCACGGGATGGCGTAGGCAATGAAATGGTTCTCGCAATTGGCGATCAGCCGCGGCATCCCGGGCTTCGGCCGGCCGCGCACCGCCACCATGGCCACGTAGGCATCGGCCAGGCCGGTGAGCCAGGTCACGCGATGCAGGATCGCCTCCATCATCGCCAGCCCCTCCGGCGGGGCGAGGCGGCGCTTCTGCATGGAGGCGGCGAAGCGCGCCAGGTGGATATCCAGCCGGAAGAAGGCGCCATCCCTCACGTGCACCACGTCATAGGCGGAATCGGAGCGGGTGAAGCCGAAATCGAGCACGGAGACGCTGGCCTCGCCCACCGGCACATACCTGCCGTTCGCATAGGCGGCCCCGCCGGCGAAGCGCGGATCGATGCTGCGGGTGGCGGGTGCGATCTGGTTCATGGCGGCCTCCGGCAATGTGGGGCGCAGCATGCCGGCGCAACGCAGCCCCCCGCAAGCGCAAGCGATGCCGCCACGGCTTGGGTTCGGCGCCAAGACAGGCCATGATCGCGCCGGGGACAGAATGCGGAGCCGGCGCGTGGTCGATCAGAAAGCCTACCGAGATGCGATGGCCCGCCTGGGTGCCGCGGTGAACATCATCACGACCGATGGCCCGGGCGGAAAGCGCGGCTTCACCGCCAGCGCCGTGTGTTCGGTCACGGATTCGCCGCCCACCCTGCTGGTCTGCCTCAACCGCAGCAGCGATTCGAACGAGGCACTGAAGCTGAACCAGGCCGCCTGCGTGAACGTGCTGGCCGCACCCCAGCAGCACCTGTCGCCCATCTTCGCCGGCATGGGCGAGGGCGACTACGAGGCGCGCTTCGGCAACGCGCAATGGACCACGCTGCCCAACGGGGCCTACGCCCTGCACGGTGCGCTGGTCTCGTTCGAATGCCGCGTGGCGCAGGTGAGCGAGGTGGGCACCCACACCGTGTTCTTCCTGGAGGTGCAGTCGGTGCATGCCGGCGATCCCGGCGAGGCGCTGGTGTACTTCGCCCGCAAGTACCACACCCTCACGCTGGGCTAGCCCCCCAAACTTGCCCGCTTGCCCCCCCGGGGGCTAAGACCCCCGCCCGTGGAGGAGCTTGCATGGCATCGATCGCCGAGGTGAACGCCGATAATCCGGCCCTGTTGGCCCAGGCCGAGATCCTGGCCCGGCCGATGACGCCGGAGCGCCAGATGGCCAATGCCATCCGCGCCCTGTCGATCGACGCGGTGGAGGCGGCGAAATCCGGCCATCCCGGCATGCCCATGGGCATGGCGGACGTGGCCACCGTGCTCTGGTCCCGCTTCCTGAAGTTCGACGCCGCCGACCCGCGCTGGCCGGACCGCGACCGGTTCATCCTGTCGGCCGGCCACGGCTCCATGCTGCTCTACAGCCTGCTGCACCTCACGGGGCAGGAAGGCATGGGCATCGAGGAGCTGAAGCGCTTCCGCCAGCTGCATTCGCCCGCCGCCGGCCATCCGGAATTCGGCGAGCACCCGGGGATCGAGACCACGACCGGCCCGCTCGGCCAGGGCCTGGCCACCGCCGTCGGCTTCGCGCTGGCAGAGCGCATGCTGGCTGCCCGCTTTGGCAAGAGCCTGGTCGATCATCGCACCTGGGTGATCGCCGGCGATGGCTGCCTGATGGAGGGCATCAGCCAGGAGGCAATCGGCCTTGCCGGCCACCTGAAGCTCGAAAAGCTCTGCGTCCTGTGGGACGACAATGCGATCAGCATCGATGGCGGCACGGATCTCTCCACCTCCGAAGACCAGCTGAAGCGCTTCACCGCCGCCGGCTGGGCGGTGAAGAAGCTGGATGGGCATGATCCCGCGCAGATCGCCGCGGCGCTGTCCTGGGCGATGCGCTCCAAGAAGCCCACGCTGCTGGCCTGCAAGACCATCATCGGCTTCGGCGCGCCGACCAAGGCCGGCACCGCCGGCAGCCACGGCGCCCCGCTGGGCAAGGACGAGGCCGCCGCCGCCAAGGCCGCCCTGGGATGGGAGGCCGCGCCCTTCGAGGTGCCCGAGGCGATCGGCGAAGCCTGGCGCGCCGCCGGCGCCCGCGGCGCCACCCCGCGCCGCGGCTGGCTCAAGCGCCTCGCCCGCCACACCCAGCGCGGCGAGTTCGAGCGTGCCCTCTCCGGCAAGCTGCCCGACAGCTTCCACGAGGCGGTGGCCGAGTTGAAATCCGGCATCGCCGAAACCCGCCCCAAGCTCGCCACCCGCCAATCCAGCCAGAAGGCGCTGGAAGCCCTGGTGCCGGCCCTGCCGGAACTGGTCGGCGGCTCCGCGGACCTCACCGGCTCCAACCTCACGCTGGTGAAGGGCATGGGCTTCGTCACCCCCGGCAACTTCGCTGGGCGCTACATCCATTACGGCATCCGCGAGCACGGCATGGCCGCGGCCATGAACGGCCTGGCGCTGCATGGCGGCGTGATCCCCTACGGCGGCACCTTCTTCGTGTTCACCGACTACATGCGCCCGGCCCTGCGCCTGGCCGCGCTGATGCGCCAGCGCGTGATCCATGTCCTCACGCATGACAGCATCGGCCTGGGCGAAGACGGCCCCACCCACCAGCCGGTGGAGCACCTGGCCAGCCTGCGCGCCATGCCCAACGTGCACATGTTCCGCCCGGCCGACGCGATGGAAACCGCCGAGTGCTGGGAACTCGCCATTCGCCGCACCGACGGGCCCAGCCTGCTCGCCCTCTCCCGCCAGGGCCTGCCCACGCTGCGCAGCGATACCGCCGAGAACCGCTGCGCCCGCGGCGGCTACGTGCTGGCCGAAGCCACCGGCGGCCCGCGCCAGGCCACGCTGATCGCCACCGGCAGCGAGGTCGCCCTGGCCATGACGGCACGCGAGTTGCTGGCCGCCGACGGCATCCGCGCCGCCGTCGTCTCCCTGCCCTGCTGGGAGCTGTTCGCGGCCCAGGATGCCGGCTATCGCGAAGACGTGCTCGGCGAAGCCCCGCGCGTCGGCATCGAGGCCGGGGTATCCTTCGGCTGGGACCGCTGGCTGGGTGCGGACGGCGTGTTCATCGGCATGCACGGCTTCGGCGCCTCCGCGCCCGAGGGCGAGCTCTACCGCCACTTCGGCATCACCGCCGAGGCCACGGCGGCCGCCGTACGTAAACGCCTGGGTCTCTGACAGGAGCTGCAACCCGCGTCCTTCATGGCGGGTTAACATCGCCGGCCTAACTGCAAGCTCCCAGTGCAACGAACGGGAGCGCGCATGTTTGGTTTTGGTGCCGGTGGCAAGGACCTCGCCAGCAGGGTCGAATGGCTCGATACCCTTTCCACCCATTGCGGCGTGGGCCTGTGGGATGCCGTGTTCCACGAAGGGGACGCCCTGCACCCCCAGGCGCGCTGGACCTGGTCGGCGGAATTCCGCCGCCTGCTCGGCTTCTCCTCGGCGCAGGACTTCCCCGATGTGGTGCAGTCCTGGTCCGACCGGCTGCACCCCGATGATGCGCCCGGCACCTTCGAGGCCTTCGGCAACACCTGCCGCACCGGCGTCGGCTACGATGTCACCTACCGTCTGAAGATGCGCGACGGCAGCTGGCGCTGGTTCCGCGCCACCGGCGGCGTGGTGCTGGATGCCAACGGCCGCCCGCGCCGCGCCTGCGGCTCGCTGGTCGATATCGAGGAAACCCGCCAGGCCGAAACCCGCCGGCACGCCGCGCTGGAACGCCTGGCCTCCGGCTTCCAGTCCCGCATCGGCGCCACCGTCGCCGCCATCGGCGAGGCCTCCCGCACGCTGGAGCAGACCGCGCGCGGCATGGCCGACGTGACGGGCACGCTGGCCTCGCAAACCTCGGTGGTGGAAGCCTCCGCCGGCGAGGTGAACGACAGTGTGCAAACCGTCGCCTCCGCCGCCGAGGAACTGTCCGCCTCCATCCGCGAGATCACCCAGCAGATCGACGGCTCCGCCGCCATCACCAACCGCGCCGTGGCCGACGTGCAGCGTACCGATGCCATCGTGCGCGCCCTGGCCGACAGCGCGGACCGCATCGGCCAGGTTGTCGGCCTCATTTCCAACATCGCCGCCCAGACCAACCTGCTGGCGCTGAACGCCACCATCGAGGCGGCGCGCGCCGGCGATGCCGGCAAGGGCTTCGCCGTGGTGGCCAGCGAGGTGAAGAACCTCGCCACCCAAACCGCCAAGGCCACCGGCGAGATCGGCCAGCAGATCGGCCAGATCCAGAGCGCCACCAGCGAGGCCGTCGCCGCCATCCGCGGGATCACCGGCACGATCGAGCAGGTCAGCACCATCTCCGGCAGCATCTCCGAAGGCATGCGCCAGCAGGCCGAAGCCACGGTGGAGATCGCCCGCACCATCGCCGCCGCCGCTGCCTCCGCCCAGGAAGTGGGCGGCGCCATCGCCGAGGTGGGCCGCGCCGGTACCCGCTCGCGCGGCTCGGCCGATGCGGTGCTGGAAGCCGCGGCCAGCCTAGCCGGGCGTTCCGGCGACCTTTCCACCGCCATGGGCACCTTCCTGGAGGAAATCCGCGCCGCCTGACCCCGGCTGCGTCGCCTACCCGGCCATGCGGGGCCACCGCAGCCGGGTCGGGCGGCATTTCCAAAGCCATAAATCTGCCGCTATACGCCCCCATCCAGCGTTATCAGACAGGATCAGGGGAGTAGAGACATGGCTGTGAAGGTTGCGATCAACGGGTTCGGGCGCATCGGTCGCCTCGTGCTGCGCGCGATGGTCGAAAGCGGCCGCACCGATGTCGAGTGCATCGCCATCAACGACCTCGCCGACGTTGCCACCAGCGCCCACCTGTTCCGCTACGACAGCGTGCACGGCCGCTTCCCCGGCGAGGTGGAGGTCAACGGCAACCAGATCACCATCAAGTACAACGGCCGCACCTGGGGCCCGATCACCGTCTCCGCCGAGCGCGACCCCACAAAGGTGCCTTACCAGGGCGTCGACGTGGCGATGGAATGCACCGGCATCTTCGCCAGCAAGGAGAAGGCCTCCGCCCTGCTCCAGGCCGGCGCCAAGAAGGTGCTGATCTCAGCCCCTGGTGACAACGTGGACGCCACAATCGTCTATGGCGTGAACCACGGCACGATGACCAAGGACATGACGGTCATCTCCAACGCCTCCTGCACCACCAACTGCCTCACGCCCGTGGCCAAGGTCCTGCACGACACCTGGGGCATCGAGCGCGGCTACATGCTCACCATCCACGCCTACACCTCGGATCAGATGCTGCAGGACGGCCTGCACAAGGATCTGCACCGCGCCCGCGCCGCCAACCTCTCCATTATCCCGACCTCCACCGGCGCCGCCCGCGCCGTGGGCCTGGTGATGCCGGACCTGAAGGGCAAGCTCGACGGCTCCTCCATGCGCGTGCCCACCCCGAACGTGTCGGTCGTGTCGCTCGACGTGGTGCTGAAGAAGACCCCCACCAAGGACGAGATCAACGCCGCCATGAAGGCCGCCAGCGAGTCTGGCCCGCTGAAGGGCATCCTCGGCTACAACACTGCCCCGCTCGTCAGCAGCGACTTCAACCACGTGGCCTACAGCTCCGTGTTCGATGCCACGCAGACCGCGGTGGTCGATGGCGGGCTGGTGCGCGTGCTCACCTGGTACGACAATGAATGGGGCTTCTCCAACCGTATGTCCGATACCGCGGCGCTGTTCGGCTCGCTCTAAGCAAGCAAGAGTCTTCTTTTTTCTGAAGAAAAAAGAAGCAAAAAAGACTTCATCCGTTTGCACCCGCCTCTCCACGGCGAGCCGGGGGCAAACG
>JAIXTK010000409.1 GCA_027483995.1 Acetobacteraceae bacterium | reverse complement strand
CTGCATTCGGAAAGTGGAAGTATTGGAGTTCCCCGAACTCGGCATGGAAGCTGTGTGGCGGATCGAAGTGGAGAACTTTCCGGCCTTTATCGTAATCGACGATAAGGGCAACGATTTTTATGAGAGCACCGAGTAGATGCGGTTCACCGTCGACCGGCTGGATCACATGGTACTCTCCTGCCGCGACATGGAGGTCACGGCTTCCTGGTATCAGCGCGTTCTGGGGATGGAGCGCGAAGAGTTCGGTCCACGCAACCGGACTGCGCTAAGGTTCGGCGGGCAGAAGATTAATCTGGATCCGGTAACGCAGGAAGCAAGGCCGAACACGGCTGCCGCTCCTGTTCCCGGGTCCCAAAACCTCTGCTTTATCACCGCCATCAGACCGGCAGATGTGGTTGAACATCTTGGGCTGTGCGGCGTTGCGATCGTTGAGGGGCCCGCTGCGAAGGTGGGCGCACTTGGTCCCTTGACCTCGGTCTATTGCCGTGACCCCGATGGCAATCTTATCGAGATCGGGACGTATCTTCGGGATTAGCCAGATGTATCAGCGATCCGCTCTGGGCGTGATTTCGCTCGCCCTATTCCTTTTTTGCATACCGTTTGCAAACTGGATGATCGGGCATGTCGGTACTGTATGCGTTCCGAATGGCCCTTGCCTGGTGCCGGTCGCACCCGGTGTGATGGCTCCCTCCGGGGTGCTGATGGTTGGTCTGGCGCTGGTCATGCGGGACATTGTGCAGCGACTGATGGGCGGGGCGTGGTCGCTTGCTGCGATCCTGGCTGGTGCAGTCTTGTCGTTCTGGTTGGCGCCCCCTTCCCTGGTCATCGCCTCGAGCACTGCGTTCCTGTTGAGCGAGTTGGCGGATTTTGCTGTTTACACCCCACTCCAACAGCGGCGCCTTTTGCTTGCCGTGATTGCCTCGTCTCTGGTTGGATTGGTAGTCGATTCGATCGTATTTCTTCTCCTTGCATTTGGCAGCCTCGACTATTTGGCAGGGCAGATCATCGGCAAGGCCTGGGCGCTTCTGTTCGCATATCCCTTGGTGCAGCTGGTTCGACGGGTCACGGCTGTTCCGCGTTGATGAAGACGAGTGACTTCGACTTCGATCTGCCTGAGGAGCGGGTTGCCCAGGCGCCCGCCAGTCCGAGGGATAGTGCCCGGATGCTTCATGTCCGGACTGATGGGCTGCAGGATAGGGTTGTGGCTCATCTCCCGGATCATCTGCGGCCTGGCGATCTGATGGTGGTGAATGACACGAAGGTTATCCCTGCGCAGTTGGTGGCACGACGACAGGCCGCAAGAATCAGCATCACGTTGGACAGGCCTGATGCGTGCGGAAACTGGTTCGCACTTGCACGCAACGCCCGGCGGCTACGGGATGGGGATGATCTGACGTTTGATGGCAGTCCGGTGCTCCAGGCAAAGGTTATCAGGGGCAACGAAAACGGTATGGTGTTGCTCCGCTTTAACCTTGAGGGAAGTGCCTTCCGGGATGCGCTGCGGATCGCCGGCGCGCTCGCATTGCCCCCCTACATCGATCGGCCCGAAGGCAACCGCGAGCAGGATCGTAGCGACTACCAGACAGTCTTTGCCGCGCATGAGGGTGCCGTCGCGGCGCCGACAGCCGGCCTTCACTTCACGCCAGACTTGCTTAGGCGCATTGGCGAGCGGGGTGTTGGACTGGTTACCGTGACGCTGCATGTGGGCGCTGGGACGTTCCTGCCCATAAGGGTGGACGACGTCTCGGCGCATCGGATGCACGCCGAGCGGGGTGAAATCAGCCCCGGCACCGCTGCTGCGATCAATCATGCGAGGGTTCATGGCGGGCGGATCCTTGCTGTCGGCACCACGACGCTCCGTCTGCTTGAGACGGCGGTTCAACCCGATGGAAAGATCGTTCCCTTCGCGGGAGAAACCGCGATCTTCATTCGACCAGGTACTCCGGTGCGTAGCGCCGATCTGTTGCTGACCAATTTTCATTTGCCGCGCTCAACACTCTTCATGCTCGTTTGTGCCTTTGCTGGCACAGATCGGATGAAGGCGGCGTACGCGCATGCCATAGCCGAAGGGTATAGATTCTATTCGTATGGCGATGCCACCCTTTTGGAGCGTGCATGACAATCTCATGGACGACCGAGGCGGTGGACGGACAGGCGCGCGCTGGCATGCTGTCCACTGCCCATGGACCGATACCGACACCGGTCTTCATGCCGGTCGGCACGGCTGGGACAGTGAAGGCGATGACGGCGGATGCTGTGCGAAGCACGGGTGCGCGCATTGTTTTGGGGAACACCTATCACCTTATGCTGCGCCCGGGCGCGGAGCGGATCGCTGCGATGGGCGGCCTGCATCGGGTCATGGATTGGCCGGGGCCGATCCTGACTGACTCAGGCGGGTTCCAGATCATGTCTCTGGCGAAGCTCCGTAAGCTGGATCCTGATGGTGTTACGTTTCAGTCACATCTCGACGGCAGTCGCCACAGGCTTACGCCTGAGCGCTCAATCGACATCCAGCACAAGCTTGATGCCACTATCTCCATGGTGCTCGACGAATGCACGCCCTTTCCAGCTACGATGGAACAAGCGCGCGAATCCATGAACCTATCTCTGGCTTGGGCCGCACGGTCGCAGCGGGCGTTCGTGGAACGCCCTGGGTACGGGCTGTTCGGCATTGTGCAGGGCAGCGTTTATCCCAACTTGCGCAAGCAAAGCGCTGATGCGCTCGTGAGTCTTGGCTTTCCCGGTTACGCCGTTGGTGGCTTGGCTGTAGGGGAGGGGCAGGAGATGATGTTCTCGGTGCTCGACTGCACGGTCCCAAGTCTGCCGCATGACCGACCGCGATATTTGATGGGGGTTGGCACTCCGGATGATCTTCTGGGAGCTATCGCCCGAGGCATCGATATGTTCGATTGCGTAATGCCAACTCGTGCTGGCCGCACGGCGCGCGCCTTTACGTCCTTTGGCGTTGCTAACCTTCGCAACGCCAGGTTTGCTACTGACGATCGGCCCCTCGATCCAAGGTGCCGGTGTCTAGGGTGCACCAAGCATACTAGGGCGTATCTTCATCACCTGTTTCGGTGCAATGAGATGCTGGGTCCGATACTGCTGACGTGGCACAATTTGACCTATTATCAAAAGCTTATGGAGGGCACCCGAGCTGCTATCCTCGCTGGCCAACTGTCGCAGTTCAGTTCCGAGACACGCCAACTCTGGCTGGAAGGAGATACTCCGTTATGAGTCAGGGCATTGAGGGGCTGACACAACTGGGTCAGTCGACACGAGTTCCCGCTTCGCCTGAAGCTGCGGTTCTGGAACGGGTGCCGAACCCGAGCCTAGGAAACGGGTATCTGATTCGCTTCACATGCCCGGAGTTCACGTCCCTGTGCCCACTGACCGGGCAGCCTGATTTTGCGCATATTGTTTTGGACTATGTGCCGGCTGACTGGATCGTAGAGAGCAAGTCTCTCAAGATTTTCCTCGCCAGTTTCCGTAATCACGGTGCCTTCCATGAGGATTGCACCATGATGATTGCGCGGCGCTTGGTTGATCTGCTCGCACCAGCTTGGTTGCGGATCGGTGCATACTGGTATCCGCGGGGTGGAATACCGATCGACGTGTTTTGGCAGACTGGGGCCCCGCCTGGTGGGGTGTGGGTACCGGACCAGGGCGTTCCCACGTATCGAGGACGGGGATAGGTGACAGCCAAGCTGGCTGAAGCGATTCGAAGCAGGGCGCTTAAACTTGGGTTCGACGCGATTGGCTTCGCGCGCGCTGAATTGGGCGAAGATGCTCGGGATCGACTTCAGGAGTTTCTACTGGCCGGGCATCATGGAACGATGGGGTGGCTGGCGGAGCGAGCAGAGCAACGCAGCCACCCCCGCGCTCTCTGGCCCGATGCGAGAACGGTGATCTGCCTCGGTGTCAACTATGGGCCCGATCTCAACCCGTTGGCGAATATTGAACAGAAGCAGAAGGGCAATATTTCGGTCTACGCTCGTAACCGTGACTATCATGACGTTGTTAAGGGAATGCTGAAGCACCTTGCCCAGTTCCTCGTTGCACAAGCACCTGGCGGGGTTAAGGTTTTTGTAGACACGGCTCCAGTCATGGAGAAGCCACTTGCCGCCGCCGCAGGGATCGGATGGCAAGGCAAGCATACCAATCTTGTCTCTCGATCATTTGGATCGTGGCTTTTTCTCGGTGAGATCTACACAACGCTTGAGATCCCTGCTGACCTTCCTGGGAGCGATCATTGCGGCAGTTGCACGCGGTGTCTCCAGGCTTGTCCGACCGACGCGTTCACGGCGCCCTATCGCCTCGATGCGACCAGATGCATCTCCTACCTGACAATCGAGCACCAAGGACCAATTCCGGTGCCGTTGCGCAGTGCCATTGGCAATCGGATTTATGGGTGTGATGACTGCCTTGCTGTCTGCCCATGGAATCGATTTGCCAAGGTGTCGAGGCATCTGAAGCTGACCGCGCGCGAAGACCTGCAAGGGCCACTTCTGGCGGATTTGGCAACCTTGGACGACGCCGCTTTCAGGAGACGCTTCACAGGCTCTCCGATCAAGCGAATCGGCCGAGGACGATTTGTCCGCAACGTGGCCGTTGCGATCGGCAACAGTGGACGGCCTGATCTGTTGTCGGTTGCGCAAACGCTCGCGGGTGATTCGGATCCCGTGGTGGCCGAAGCCGGTCGTTGGAGCGCGGAAAGGCTTGCGTCGTGAGCTGGCTGGTCAAGCGCAGCTTCACTCTCGCGGGGCACCGGACAAGCATCGCGTTGGAAGCCGAGTTTTGGCTGGTGCTGGAACAATTGGCGAGCGCGCAAAGCTCAAGCCTTGCTCAACTGGTCAGTGAGATCGATGCCGAACGCTCGGCAGATCGGCCACTTGCGTCATCCTTAAGAGTCCACGCGCTTATCGCCTCACGTTAACGATGAGGCAAACATTAGCGGGCTTGATTGGTCTCAGGGGCAGGGCTGGCCTGTCCCTTCGGAAAACCCCGAACGAGGCCACGATGCCAAAGTATACTGCCAACATTCAGTCTGTGGAGTTGCTGCGTGGAGAGCAGGCTGCGAAGATCAGCCCTCTCATGCTGTGTGACCACCTGATCCAAGTCGCGCAGGAGGCAGACCAGGCCGGCTATGTGCAGACTGCGGCCCATTTGGTCGCACTCGTCGACCGGTTGTTCGACGCTGCACCACAGCGACACTGATCGAAGGCAGAGCTCAGAGAAGCAGTAGTGGCCGCTGCGTGGTGCTGGAACTACCAGGTCATCGGCATTTGGCCGGTGACGTGCTCCCCTGAATTGGTGCCATTGTTCGGTAGAGGTCTTTTCTTAACGGGACTGATGAGTAAAGCCCAGTAGGTTCAGCGATGAGCAGATCATCGGAATTCTGATTGAGCTGGAGGCAGGAGCGGCGACGGCGGACGTTTGCCGCCGGCGCGGGATCAGTGGGGCGACGTTCTACTAGTGGAAAGCCACGCTTGGCGGCCTTAAGGTGACGGACGCCAAACGGCTTTGGGCGCTGGAGGAGCAGGACGCCAAGCTGAAGAAGCTGTTGACGGAGGCGATGCTGGAAATCGCGGTTCTGAAAGACATCTCGGCACAAAATGGCGACGCCCGGTTCGAAGCATAATGCGGTCGCTCATTCCCGAGGCTGATACGGGCGGAGCGAGCGCCGGGCGTGCCATCTGATCGGAATTGCCAGGCAGGTGGCGCGGTATCAGCCGAACCGGCCGGACGATACCAGTCTGCGGCAGCGGCAGCGTGAGCCGGCGGCCGAGCGGTGACGGTTTGGCTATCGGCGCCTAGGCTATCTGCCGGCGCGAGAAGGACTGAAGCCGAACGACGAGAATCTTCTCAGGCTCTGTCGCAAGGAGGGCATGAAGATGGGCCGCTGCGGTGGCCGGAAACTGGCGCTGGGAACCAGGGCTCCGATGACCCTGCCGTAGTGGCTGAACCAGCGCCGTTGTACTTCGTCTCTGACGCATTTGGCTGTGGCCGGCGTTTCCGCGTCCTGTGGGTGGTGGACAACGTCAAGCGCGAATGCCTGGCGTTCGTGCCCGATACGTCGCTGTCGGGTGCCAGGGGCGCGCATGAAATCGACGCGACCGCGGCAATCCGTGGCAAGCCGCTGGCGTTGGTCAGCGCCAACGGCACGGAGCTCACATCGACCTCGATTCTGCGTTGGTTGCATGAGCGCCAAGTGGAATGCATTGGACTGCGCCAGATAAGCCAACCCAGAACGCGTTCGTCGGGAGCTTTAGTGGCTGGCTCCGTGACGAGTCCCTCACTAAGACGCTTGTCACCTCGATGGTGCAGACATGAGCCGTACTGACCACTTGGTGGCATGACCAAAACACCATACGGTCGCGCTCGAATCTGGCGTACTCCCCTCCGCCGAAGTCACCAGACAATGGGATGGGGGCATATCCTCAATCCCGTTGCCATCACCTCATCGATCAGCAAGCAACGCAGAGGACTCTCTGTCTGAACAGAAACATTCAGGGGAGCACGTCATCTGATGGGAAGCCACGGGTGGCAGAACCGCGCCCTAAGTTGCACTGTCAGGCTATGCCAGTGCCTCGGTTGACTCGTCGCTACCGATTCCCATCTCCGTAACGTGCGGGATCACTCGCCCGTCCACGCCAACTCTTAGAGGGTCCCGCATCATGTAGCCCCGTCCCCACACGGTAACGATCAGATCGCCAGCGCCAAAGGACGTCAGCTTCTTCCGAAGCTTACATATGAAGACATCAATGATCTTGGCTTCGGGCTCGTCCATGCCGCCGTAGAGGTGGTTAAGGAACATCTCCTTAGTGAGAACAATACCCTTCCGAAGCATCAGGAGCTCTAGGATTGCATACTCTTTGCCAGTCAAGTGCACTTGCTGGTCCGCAATGGAGACCTCCCGGCTGTCGAGGAGAAGCCGCACCGGCCCGACGTCGATAGAAGGGTGGCTGAAGCCCTTGCTGCGTCGCACAATCGCTTGTATCCGCGCAAGCAATTCAGCCTTGTCGAAGGGCTTGGTGATGAAATCGTCTGCGCCGAGGCTCAGGCCCTTGACCTTTGCTTGCGGCCGAGAGAGGCCGGAAAGGATTAGAACTGGAACCTCAATCCGGGCCATGCGCAACCGGCGTACAACCTCGTACCCTTCCATATCTGGAAGCATCAGGTCTAATACGACGATATCGTAGTCGTAATGGCGGGCGAGTTCTATCGCCTCTTCACCGGTATCAGTCTCATCGACGACGGCGTTGATGGATTTGAGCATCATGGTTACGGCGCGGGCAACCATGAGGTCGTCTTCAACCAAAAGAATACGCACAGGCAATCTCCAAGATCGCGTCAGCAACCGAAATACAACCTGTGCGTGCATTTGTCAACGCGAAACTCGCCTTGCGGGCGAGTGGGGTGGCTAAAAAAGGAGAATTAAACCATTGATGGCGACGTGACCCAGATTCTCCTCAGGTTGTGGATGGGAGAATCCGCTCATGCCGGTGTGCCTCTGCGTGCGACGGGTAAGCGGATGGAGCGGCTACCGAACCTGAGCGACCCGCAGTGCGTTGGTTGTGCCAGATTGTCCGAACGGGACGCCGGCAATGACAACAATCTGGTCACCGCTCGCAGCGAAGCCCTCCGCCACTGCGGTCTTGGACGCTTTGGCAACGGTCTCCGTCATTGAATGTACCTCCGCAGCCATGACTGCGTGCACGCCCCATACCACTGATGTGCGCCGAGCAGTCTGCATCGAGGTTGTCATTCCGAGGATTGGCGCTTCAGGACGTTCACGTGCAGCCCTGAGTGCTGTGCTGCCGCTAGCTGTGAAGGCACAGATCACTGCCGCGTCTATGGTGTGGGCAACCTGGCGGGCCGCAGCGGCGATTGCATCTGCTGCTGAATGCTCTGGAGCAGGTCGCGACGCCTCAATGATGGCGCGCCAACCCGAGTCTTCCTCTACGCGGGCGACGATGCGATCCATGATATTGACGGCTTCGAAGGGAAACTGCCCCGCGGCTGTCTCGGCTGACAGCATCACGGCGTCTGCCCCATCGAACACGGCGGTTGCGACATCGGATGCCTCGGCGCGGGTGGGCGCCGGTGAGCTGATCATGCTCTCCAGCATCTGTGTCGCCACAACCACAGGTCGTCCCAGTTGGCGTGCAATTCGGACGATCCGCTTTTGGGCCAGTGGTACCTCCTCAGGCGGCAGTTCTACCCCAAGGTCTCCGCGCGCAACCATCACGGCATCCGACAGCCTGATGATGTCTTCCAGGTTCTCCAAAGCTTGTGGCTTCTCGATCTTCGTCATGATCCAAGCCCGTCCCGCTGCGATGTCTCGTGCTTCCTCCACGTCTTCTGGCCGCTGCACAAACGACAGGCCGACGTAATCAACGCCGTGCTCAAGCGCGAATGCGAGGTCGCTTCGATCCTTCGCGGTCAAAGCCGGAATGGGTAGCATGATATCTGGAACGTTCACGCCCTTGCGGTCAGACAGCAGACCCCCGACCGCAACCTCGGTCTCCAGATGATCCGGCCTTTGCCGCAACACACGCAGGCGGAGCTTGCCGTCGTCCAGGAGCAGAGTCGTCCCAATCGTGGCAGCGGAGATGATTTCGGGGTGCGGGAGCTGAACGCGCCTTACGTCACCCGGTGTCGGATTGAGATCCAGTCGGAACATCTGCCCTGTTTGCAGCTGTACGCGCCCCCCGGCAAATTGCCCGACGCGCAACTTCGGCCCCTGAACATCCGCAAGGATGCCAATTGGCCGGTCGAAGCGGGCTTCCAGGTCGCGGATCATGGCAATGCGCGCGGCGTGATCGTCCTGGGTGCCATGGCTGAAGTTTAGCCGAAACACATCCGCCCCGGCCTGAAAGAGGCGCGCCAGCACTTCGGGTGTCGAACTGGCCGGCCCCAACGTCGCAATGATCTTGGTGCGCCGCCTGCGGCGGATCTTCACACGGCTCGGCATTCGGTGCCCCTTGCGGTCAAGCGATTAAGATCGCACGTATGTCATTGACATTGGTCAATGTCGGCCCCGTTCGAATGAGGTCGCCGATCGCATCGAACAGCGCGTAGCTGTCATGGGAATCGAGAACGGTATGGGGATCCAAGCCCGCGGTCCGCGCTCTTGCGAGAGTATCTGGCGCCACGAATGCCCCTGCTGCATCTTCTGTCCCATCAATGCCGTCGGTATCGCCGGCAACCGCCCAAATCCCTGTTGCGCCGCCCAACGCAACGGCCAGCGCCAGAAGGAACTCGGTGTTGCGGCCGCCGCGACCTGCTCCTTCAGGCCCGATGGAAACCGTCGTCTCACCGCCCGAGAGGAGAACAGCAGGCCGTTCAATCGGCAGCCCATGCGTCGCTACCGATCTGGCAATTCCAGCCATCACCGTGCCGACCTCACGGCTCTCGCCTTCCAGTGCGTCCCCGAGGATCAAAGGTGACAGCCCGAGCCGTGACGCTTCTTCGGCAGCCGCCCGAAGCGCCATTGAAGGTGTGGCGATCATCCGGAACTCGGTATGCGACAGTTGTCCCGGCTTGGGTGTCTCATCCGCTTCCTCCTTGAGCCGCGCTGCGACTGCCGGCGGAAGCTCAACGCCGTAACGGGCAATGATGGAGCGCGCGTCGGAGAACGTCGTGGGATCCGGGACCGTAGGCCCGGATGCAATCACGGCTGGATCGTCGCCCGGAACGTCGGAAATCGCGAGCGTCACCACCTTCGCTGGGGCTGCCGCTGCCGCGAGCCGGCCGCCCTTGATGCGAGACAAATGCTTGCGAACGGCATTCATCTCCGAAATCGTAGCTCCGCTCGCGAGTAGGGCGCGATTCACGGCCTGTTTATCCGCTAGCGTGAGGCCCTCTACCGGCAATGCCATTAGCGCGGAACCGCCACCCGAGATCAAAGCAATCACGAGGTCGTCAGGGCCCAGGCCCTGCACCGCCTGCAGTACGCTCTCTGCGCCGATCTCGCTATTGGTATCCGGTACCGGGTGACTTGCCTCGATGACACGTAGGCGGCGGGTCGGAACCGAATGCCCGTACCGCGTCACAACCACACCCGAGAACTCGGTGTCCGGCCAGGCATCCTCCAGAGCGGCGGCCATCAAGGCGGCCGACTTGCCCGCGCCCACCACAACGCAACGACCGGCCGGGCGGGGCGGCAAGTGAGCAGCCAGCATATGCCGCGGATCGGCCGCGGCAATCGACGCACGAAAAATCCGGTTCAACGCTTCACGCGCCTGCTGCTCCGTCCACTCGCCCATGCCAGGACCTGTCCCCCATTTCTAGCGGTGGAGTATGGCGAAGGTGGCGCGAAAGCGCCATGTTGACCCTATCAAGGAGGCCCACCATGGCAATGCCCGAACTGGACGAACAAACCCGCATCGAGCTCGAGGCTGCGGCATTCCGTCGCCTCGTTCAGCACCTGAGAGAACGCAGCGATGTCCAGAACATCGATCTCATGAATCTCGCCGGCTTCTGCCGAAACTGCCTCAGCCGCTGGTACCGCGAGGGTGCTGCCGACCAAGGCATTGTGATCGCAGATCCTGATGCGCGCGAGACGATCTACGGCATGCCCTACAGGGAGTGGCAAGCCATGCACCAGAAGGAGGCAAGCACCCAGCAAATTGCCGATTTCAAAAAGGTCAACCCCGGCCACTGATGCCCGGTGCGTTGACCGTCCAGGGACGCTCGGCTAAGCCGCCGCCCTTGGATGCCCGATGCGGGCATATCCAACGTGATACGGAGTTGCCTCATGGCCCGACCCGCGCCAGCTATTTCCGGCGAGCCGCAAGAAGAGGAGAGCGCCCAGTGGGGAAATATCTCTGCTGAACGCCTCCGCAGCCTGATCGAGCGTATTGAGCGCCTGGAGGAGGAGAAGAAGGCGCTTTCCAGCGACATCAAGGACATCTTTGCGGAGGCCAAGTCTGCCGGCTTCGACGTGAAAGTGATGCGGCAGCTGATCCGCCTGCGCAAGCAGGAGCCGGCTGAAATCGAGGAGCAGGAAACACTCCTGGATGTCTACCGTCGCGCTCTCGGGATGTAGCTCTGCACTAGGCGCTGCTTCAGGCCTGCGATAACAGTTGACTGCGTGTCTGTATGACCGGCGGAGCCGATAGAGAGATGCTCCGCCGAACCAGAACGATGACGGGAACCAGGCCCAGCAGCACGATCGAGAGCGCGGCAACTGCCCCATCCTCGTAAGTGCCCCGCGATGCTTCTGCATAGATTGCTGTAGCCAAGGTTTCCACGTTCAGCGGGCGCAGCAGCAGTGTGGCTGGAAGCTCCTTCATGCATTCAACGAGGACCAGAAGCGCCGCGCCAGAGAGGCTGGGGGCCAGGATCGGTAGGTGGATCCGCCACGCAAGTGCGTTGTTGGCCGCCCCCAGCCCGCGTGCGGCGTCATCGATGGTGACGGGCATTCTGCCATAGGCGGTCTCCAGCATCCCCAGGGGAATGGCGAGGAAGCGAACGACGTAGGCAATAACCAGCATCAGGATGGAACCGGAGATCAAGCTGTGTTGGAATCCGGCGCCGAGCCAATCGAGTAGGTCCAGAACGGCGTTGTCCACCTGCGCCATGGGGCCGAGCAGGCCTACGGCCAGAACGGTACCGGGCATAGCGTACCCAAGCGCTGCAATGCGCAATACTGCCAGGGACCAGATGTTGGCCAGATACCGGTGGCAGAACGTCACGGTTATGCCACAGGCCAGTGTGACCAGCGTTGCCAGCATCGCGAGGTACGCACTGTTCCACATCCATGTCCCAATAGCCGCGGGCAGGCCGAACTCGCTGACCCGGATGGCGGCGCTGACCAACAGGTGCAGCGTGGGAACACCGAAGCCGAGCATCAGGGGAACCATACAGATCCCCGTAGCCAGTACTGCACGCAGGCCGGTCAAGCGAACCCGGAATGGAGACCGGTCACCCGAAACCTCGCGGTCGCGCCAGCGCGTGGCGGCACGCTCCCACGCCAAAAGCGTGAATGTCAGGGCCAGCATTGCGAGTGCGATCTGTGCGGCACCTTCCACCGATCCGCGGGTGGTCCAGGTGACGTAAACCGCTACCGTCAAGGTTCGGACGCCAAGAAACTCGCTTGCGCCGATATCCGCGAGCGTCTCGAGCAGGACCAAGCCCAACCCTGCGCAGATAGCAGGAAACGCCAGGGGTAGCGTGACCCGATACATCAAGGGGGCACCCGCCGCCCCCAACGCCCTTGCGGCTTCGATCGCCTCAAGCGATTGCGTGAGCAGGGCAGCGCGTGTGCTGACATAGACATAGGGGTAGAGCGATGCAGACATCACCAGGATGCAGCCTGCCATGGAACGCACGTCAGGCAACTGCAGGCCGCGCACGTCACTGACACCTAGCAGGGCTCGCAGCGTGGACTGCACCGGCCCTATCGGGTGCAGAACATCCAGATAGGCATACGCTACGATGTAGGTGGGAATCGCCAACGGGAGGAGCACTGCCCATTCCAACCAGCGGCGCCCCGGGAAATGGAAGCCTGTCATCAGCCATGCAAGCCCGGCGCCCGTAACCGCTGTGACAGCACCCGTACCGATCAGGAGCAGTGTCGTTTGGCGAAGGGCATCGGGAAGGACATATGCGACCAGATGGGGCCACAGATCCCCCGTTCCGAACGCCGCAAGCCCAGCTAGCCCCACGACAGGCAGGAGCACCACCATCGAAGACAACAATGCCAGGCCAAATAGGAGCCTGTGCCGCGCGTGATGCTCCATCTCGATCCGGCGCTACTGGTCGAAACCGACCCGGTCGACCATCATGCTGGCGGTCGCACGATGGGCTGCGATCGCAGAGAGGCGAAGCGTGTCCAGTTTCAATGTGCCTAGATTGGCGATGCTCGGATGTAGCGGCACGTTGGGAAGCACCGGAAACTCAAAGTTCACTTCCGCATAGACCTTCTGGGCCTCCGGCGAAAGCAGGAACTCAATCAACTTCACCGCATTCGCGGCGTTCGGTGAATGCCGTGCGACCGATGCGCCGGAGATGTTTACATGCGTACCGGCGCCATCCTGAAACGTCGGTAGAATGACCCTCACAGCTTCTCCCCAGCGCTTTTGCTCGGCGCCACCAGCTCCAGACAGCATAAGTCCGACATAGTAGCTGTTTGACATGCCGATGTCACAGAGCCCGGCCATGATGTCGCGCGCTACTTCACGGTCGCCGCCAGCGGGCTTACGTGCCAGATTTTTCTTAAGAGCCGTCAAATAGGTTTCTGTTGCGGCCTGGCCATCCTTGGCAATCATCGCAGCGAACAGGGCAGTATTGTAGGGATGGTTGCCACTCCTGAGGCAGACTCGCCCCTTCCACTTTGGGTTGGCGAGTTGCTCATAAGTCATAGCAACCTCCGGAACACGGTCCCGCGAAACGAGGATGACCCTGGCCCGAAGCGAGAGAGGTACCCAATTATCCTCCACGTCTCGCAATGAGGTAGGTGTTGCGGCATCCACGACAGACGATGTGATCCGCTGGGTCAGTCCCTTTCGGTCGAGGTCGAAGAGCGTTCCGACATCGACGGTCATCAAGACGTCGGCCGGAGATCGTGCTCCTTCTGCGGCAACGCGCTCGGCGAGTCCCGCGTTGATGAACACGGAATTCACCTTGATTCCCGTTCGGGCGGTAAAGACGGTCAGCAATGGCTGAATGAGGCCCGGCTCCCGCGTCGTGTAGAGGTTAACCTCCCCAGCAGCATGCGCAGGAGCGGAGGGCGCCATGAGCGCCGGGCCCATGGCAAGCGCTGCTCCCAGGATGACGGAACGACGAGAAATGACCATGGAGCCTCTCGGGCCAATGCAATTGCGAGTAATTCGCATCTTAGGTCCGGCTGAGAGGGTTGGCAAGCATGCCAGTCGTCGTTCCGCCAGTGAGTTCGAGGCCAAAAGCCAGTTAGCGCGATGTGATCCCAATGCCGTGATACGCAAAGCCCTGCGCCGCCATGGCCATGGGATCAAAGACATTGCGTAGGTCTACGACGACACGCCCGGACATGAGCTTAAGCATCGCCCGCGGGTCAAGTGCCTTGAACACATCCCACTCCGTGACAATCACAACCGCATCAACGCCGTCCAGTGCCGCTTCGGTGGACGATGCATAGATTGTTCCGGAGGGCAGCATGGGCCGGGCCTGGTCCATACCCTGGGGATCGAAGACCTTCACCATGGCGCCATCTTCGACCAGCCTGGCGACAATCGGTAAGGCGGGTGAATCGCGCATATCGTCGGTGTCGGGCTTGAAGGTGAGCCCCAGCACCGCGATCGTTCGGCCCCGGACGGTTCCGCCACATGCAGCAATCACCCGCGCCGACATGGATGCTTTTCGAGCATCATTCACCGCTACAACGGCCTCAATGAGCCTTGATGGCGCTCCCGCTTCCTGTGCAATGCGAACCAAGGCCAAGGTGTCCTTAGGGAAGCAACTGCCTCCGAAACCCGGTCCGGGTTGCAGGAAGCGCGGGCCGATCCGCGCATCCATGCCAATGGCATGTGCGACCTCCTTGACATTGGCGCCAAGCCTTTCGCAAAGGTCCGCCATCTCGTTGATGAAGGTGACCTTCATCGCGAGGAACGAGTTTGCTGCGTATTTGATGAGTTCAGCGGTCTCCACGCCTGTGTAGAGAATCTGGTCTGGTTGCGCGGCGAGGGGGTTGTAAAGCTGCCCGAGTACCGATTGGGCCCGCGGTGATGTGCAGCCGATCACGACCCGATCGGGCTGCATGAAGTCGCGTATCGCGCTGCCCTCGCGCAGGAACTCTGGGTTGGATGCCACATCCACGTCGGCACCGGGCGCGACGTGCTGGATGATGGATGCGATCCGTCGGCCTGTGCCGACAGGAACGGTCGATTTGGTGACGATCACGGTGTAACCGTCGAGGCACTTCGCCACCTGCTCTGCGGCGGCGTAGACGAAGCTGAGGTCGGCATGCCCGTCGCCGCGGCGGGTTGGGGTGCCGACTGCGATGAACACCGCATCGGCACCGCTCACCGCCGCGCGCAGGTTATCGCCAAATGACAGGTGTCCCTGTGAGACACCCTCCGCGACGAGTTCGGTCAGTCCTGGCTCGTAGATTGGGATGCGCCCTTGACGAAGGGCTTGGAGGCGGGCGGGGTCGCTTTCAACGATGGCCACCTCGGTGCCTAACGCCGCGAAGCAGGCGCCTGACACGAGACCAACATAGCCTCCACCAATCATCGCAATCTTCAAGCCACTACCTCCAGGTCGCGGTGCGTCCGGCCGATGACGCCCGTCCATTAATCCGTTGCTAGACAGCACATCTCGCGAGTGATTGCCACCGCATCAGCTGAAGGGTGACCGAGGCACCCTAGCCCAGGGACATGCGAGGCTCCTTGATGTGCATCGCTCTTCCGAAGCGATGCCATTGCGTGGGCGGGCGGCCGTCTGATCAGGAGCAAGATCGTCAATCTGCCTTACCGCTTCGTTGCCGGGGACGCGAGGCGGGCGCACGCTCTTGTCGTGGGGCGGTCCGGGCGCGACAATGCCGCTTGGAGGGTCCTGCCGATGTTTGAATTGTCCGAAGAGCACCGCATGCTGAAGGAACTGGTGGCGAAATTCGTCGACCAGGAGCTTATTCCGCTCGAACGTCAGGTGCTGGCGCGCGAGGCTGCGGGGGGCAAGGCGGGGCTTTCGGATGCGGAGGAGGAGCGAATCCTTGCCCGGTGCAAGGAGTTGGGGCTGTGGTCCCTCGATGTCCCGGAGGAGCTTGGGGGTGCCAACCTGCCCACGGTAGCGCTGATGGCGATGAACGAGGAGCTGGGGCGGTGCGCGTTTCCGTTCACCTTTCCGCCGGACAGCCCGAATTTGCATATGCTGATGGCGGTGGCGAGCCCTGAGCAGCGCACGAAATACCTGGAGCCCTATGCGGCGGGGACGGCCAAGTCGGCGATTGCGATCTCTGAACCCGGGGCTGGCGGTGATCCGGCGGGGATGATCACGCGGGCGGTGCAGGATGGCAGCGACTGGGTGATCAACGGGCGGAAGATCTGGGTGAGCCGGGTACCGCAGGCCGACTTCATCATCGTGATGGCGCGCACCGGGGACGGGAAGCGGCATGAGGGGGTGACGGCGTTCATCGTGGAGAAGGGGGAGCCGGGCTTCATCATTGAGCGCGAGATCGCCATGATCGGCGGGCAGCGGACCTACGAGTTGGTGTTCGAGGATTGCCGGATCCCTGGCGACCGAGTGCTGGGGGCGATTGGCAAGGGGTTCGCGCCGATGCAGCTTCGGTTGACGGTACGGCGGCTGCAGATGGGGGCGTGGTGCACCGGGATGGCGATGCGGGCGCTGCAGATGCTGTGCGAGCATGCGCGCGAGCGGGTAACGTTCGGAGCGAAGCTTTCGGAGCGGCAGGCGATCCAGTGGTGGGTGGCGGAAGCTGCGACGAAGATTCATGCCTGCCGGCTGATGGTGATGGACGCGGCGGCGAAGAACGACGCAGGGAAGGATGTCCGCACCGAGGCGTCCATGATCAAGGTTTATGCGACCGAGATGGCGCAGGAGATCATCGACCAGTCGATGCAGGCGCATGGGGCGATGGGGGTGACGAAGGAGATGCCGCTGCAGCTCATGGCGAACAAGGTGCGGGCGATGCGGGTGTATGAAGGACCGAGTGAGGTCCACCGGATGACGATCGGTAAGCGGGTGCTGGACGGCAAGTGGAGTGGTATCAATTAATTTTGATTTCGAAATGAAATAGGCAGGCTAAGGCGAAAGCTCGAGTTGCGCTCTTTTGGATATCCGGAGGGCGCAGCGGAGGATCGGACGCCACATGCCGGCCAGAAGCCGACTGTGCGAATTCCGGGCGTCGTCCAGCTGCGGGGATCAGGACGGGGCGCCGCGCATAAGGCCTCTGGCCTGTAGAGCCAGGCAGTTGGCGCCGTTTCCGCATCGTGGGAGCAAGTGGCGGCGCGAACACGGTAACCGACGGTTCGGGCTGCACCGGGCTGACCCGGGGATTGGGTGACGGACGGGACGCTGACGCCGTGCTGGCGTGCGGACGGGATTCGGAGGCCGGTTCGTCCGACATGGCCAGGGCAAAGAGGGCGTCCAGCCATGACGCCGCTTGGGCCGGCGGGGCGGAGTACGGGCGCGGGGTGGTCTGGCGGGGGACGTACGGACGCTCGGGCGGCGGGGCCGGGAGGGTTCCGTCGCGCCATTGCTGCATCAGGCCGAGCAACTGGTTCAGCGCGGCGGCGATGCGGGCTTCGATGAGAGCAATGAGGGGGGCGAGGATGATCCGGAGCACCGCTCGTGCCAGCTCGGGCGTGCGGATGCACGCCGGCGCAGCAGGGGGTGAAGCGGATGATTGAATCATGCCAGTTATATATGACACCCAACGCTGGATGACGAGGTAATTTTTCCATAACTCAGAAAAAGTTCTTCACCCGCCGGCGAAGACGGATGCCGGCCCGCTGGGTTGCCGGCATCCGATCCCAGTTGCTGTCTTTAGGCGCAATGCCTTCCCATCATACGGATCTGCCCGATCAGGCTTGGGCTAACCGCCGGCCGGAGGCTTGCCCTTGACCGCGGGGGCGAGGCCGGCGGGGTCGACGGCCATGTTGAACATCATCTGGTTATGAGCGTGGCAAAGCTGGTGCAGCGCGAAGGCATGCTCGATGGCTTCGGGCTGTCCCTGGGCGTCTGTGGCGCGGTTGACGGCTTCCTTGGTGGTTTTGAGCGCGAAGGCGGGCTTGGAGGCGATCTTCTCGGCGAGTGCCAGGGTGAAGGCGGAGAGCTCGGCGCGGGGAATGACATGGTTGACCATGCCAAGGCGGTGGGCCTCCTGGGCGGACCAGGTGTCGGCGGTGAAGAGGAATTCCTTGGCTTTGCGGGCGCCGAGCTCCCAGGGATGGGCGAACCATTCGACGCCGCAGACGCCCATGGTGACGACGGGGTCGCAGAAGGAGGCATCATCGCTGGCGATGATGAGATCGCAGGCCCAGGCGAGCATGAGGCCGCCGGCGATGCAGCGGCCCTGGACCTCGGCGATGGTTGGCTTGGCGAGGTTGCGCCAGCGGCGGGTGATCTGGAGGTAGATCTCCTGTTCGCGGGCCATGCGGCCATGCGCGCCACCTTCCTCGAAGCCGCCCCAGGTGCCGAGTGCCGGGAAGTCGATGCCCGCCTTGTTGCGACCGCCGGCGCGCAGGTCGTGGCCCGAGGAGAAATGGGGATCGGCGCCGGCGAGGATGATGACCTTGGTGTTCTCGTCTGCCACGGCACGATCGAAGGCGGAATTGAGGTCATAGGTCATGACCAGGTTCTGGGCATTGCGGGCTTCTGGCCGGTTCATGACGATCCGGGCGATGGCCGGCGTTGGCTGCTCATAGCGGATGGTTTCGTATGCGGTGGCGGACATGCTGATGGTTTCCTTCCCTGGGTGCCTTGTTCCGGCGCAGTTTGCGGTTAGGCTCGCACGGAAAGCGTAAAGCGGGAGGAAGCCCATGGCCACGACAAGGGCGCTGCGGACGGTGCTGGGCGGGTTGACGTTCCCGGAAGGGCCGCGCTGGCATGACGGCCGGTTCTGGTTTTCGGATTTCTACACGCACCGGGTGATCGCCCTTTCTGAAGAGGGATGGGCGGAGACGATGGCGCATGTGCCGCAGCAGCCGAGTGGGCTTGGCTGGCGGCCGGATGGCACGATGCTGGTGGTCTCGATGCTGGACCGGCGGTTGATGCGCTGTGACCGGGGCGCGCTTTCGGTGTTGGCCGAGTTGGGCGGGTTGGCTGACGGGCCGTGCAACGACATGGTCGTGGATGCGGCGGGCCGGGCCTATGTGGGGAATTTCGGGTTCGACCGGCACAAGGGCGAGAGCGAAAAGGCGGCGGTGCTGGTGCGGGTGGACCCCGATGGCAGTGTGCATGCGGTGGCGGATGGACTGATGTTTCCCAACGGGGCGGTGATCACGCCGGATGGGAAGCGGCTGATCATTGGCGAGACGCTGGCGCACCGGCTGACGAGCTTCGATATCGGGGCCGATGGCGGGCTTTCGAACCGCAAGGTGTTCGCGCAGTTCGAGGATGTCTGGCCCGATGGGATCTGCCTGGATGCCGAGGGAGGGATCTGGGTGGCCGATCCGCGCGGGCATCGGGTGGTGCGCGCACGGGAAGGCGTGGGCGTAGTAGAGACGATCCGCATGGCTGAGGGGCGGCATGCCTTCGCCTGCATGCTGGGTGGGGCGGACCGCAAGACGCTGTACGTGTGCACGAGTACGGCAAGCGGGCCGGCGATGGCCGAAAAGCGGGACGGTGCGATCGAGATGGTGCGAGTGGATGTGCCGGGAGCGGGGTTGCCGTGAGGGAGTGTCTTCAGGTTCCGGAAAAAATCTCCGTGCGTTTCCCGAAGGCTTGATGCGTTCAATACGATGCAAGCGAACGAAGTCTTTTTGCTTCTTTTTCTTCAGAAAAAGATGAATCTTCCTTTCTGGAGGCCGTAATGGAAGACGATATTTGGGGGATGCGGGGCAAGGGCGCGATCGTCACTGGTGGCGGTGCTGCCGGCGACGGAATCGGCAATGGCAGGGCGGCGGCAATGCTGCTGGCGCGCGCTGGGGCCGGGGTTCTGGTGGTGGACCGGGAGATCTCCCTTGCCGAGCGTACGGTGGCGATGATCCGTGGCGAGGGGGGCGTGGCGGAGGCCGCTTCCTACGACGTGACCGACGGGGCGGCGTGCGCTGCAATGGTGGCGCATGCGGAGCGGGTCTTCGGGCGACTGGACCTGCTGGATAACAATGTGGGGATTGGCGGCAAGGGCTCCGTGGTGGATGTTTCGGAGGCTGAGTGGACCCGGGTGATGCGGGTGAATGTGGATTCCATGTTTCTGGTGAGCAAGTACGCAGTGCCAGCGATGAAGCGGGCCGGCGGCGGTGCGATCGTGAATGTGTCTTCCATTTCGGCGCTGCGGCCGCGGGGGCTGACGCCTTACACCACGAGCAAGGCGGCGGTGATCGGGCTGAGCCAGGCGATGGCGGTGGATCATGGCAAGGATGGCATCCGGGTCAATTGCGTGGCTCCTGGCCCAGTGTACACCCCGATGGTGTATGCGCGCGGGATGAGCGATGCGGCACGGGAGGGGCGGCGCAAGGCCTCGGTGATGGCGGTTGAGGGCACGGGTTGGGATGTGGGGATGGCAGTGCGTTTCCTGCTATCGGCGCAGGCACGGTTCGTGACAGGGCAGGTTCTGGTGGTGGATGGCGGCGCGACCCTGGTGGGGCCGTCGCGTGAATCGGAAGGATGACGGGAATGGCGTTGGACGATGCGGCGGTGCTGGCGGCGCTGACAGGCGCGCGGTCGGTGGCGGATGTGTGCAAGGCGGCAGGGACGACGGAGGCGGAGTTTGCCGCGGCCCGCTCGGCATGGCTGAAGCGGCATGCGACGCTGCCGGACCAGACGTTGAAGGCGGGCGTTGGGGCGAAGGTGGATATCCTTCGCGACCGGTCTGGCGTGCCGCATGTGTTCGCCAAAAGCACGGCGGATCTTTACCTCGGTGTCGGGTTCGCGATGGCGCAGGACCGGCTGTGGCAGATGGACAGGCTGCGGCGGCGCGCGCTGGGGCGTCAGGCGGAGGTTCTTGGTGCCTCGTTCGTGGCTTCTGACACCGCGCATCTGATCGTGGGCCTGGATCAGATGGCCGATCGTGAGCCGGCGCTGATGGATGGCAAGACCTATGAGGAGACCGCGGCGTTCGTGCGCGGGATCAACCGGGCAATCGAGCGTTTTGGCGCCGACCTGCCGGTTGAGTTCCGGATGCTGGGCTATACGCCGGCGCCGTTCACGGTGAGCGACGTGGTGGCGATCGCGCGCGGGTTCTGGTGGAGCCTGAACGGCCGGCTGGACCGGATCATGGCGGCGGAGGCGGCGAAGTTCCTGCCGGCGGAGGTGTTGCGCGAAATCTACCTGACTCCGGAGGCCTCGGAGCACCTTGTGGTTCCGCCGGCTGGGTGGCCTGAGGTGGTGGCGCAGAAGCCCTTCGGGCATGGGACGGATGATGCGACGGGGTCCAACAACTGGGCCGTGGCTGGCAGCCGGGCAACTGGGGGCAAGGCACTGCTGGCGGGGGATCCGCACCAGCCGTTCTGGATTCCGTCGAGTTGGTACGAGTATGGGCTGCATGGGCCGGAGGATGATGCAGCCGGCGCCGGGCCCGTGGGGATGCCGGGGTTGTGGTGGGGCAGCAACGGGACCGTTGCGTTCGCGATCACCAACAACATGGCGATGACGCGCGACCTCTATCGCGAGGAGGTGGATGCGGCCGATCCTTCGCGCTACCGCGATGGGGATGCCTGGCGGCGGTTCGATGAGCGGGTGGTTTCGATCCCGGTAAAGGGGGAGGCGACCCGGGCGCTGGTGGTGAAGTCCACAGTGCGTGGACCGGTGGTGAACGCAATCATTCCGCAGATGGCGGCGGGCGGTGACCCGGTGACATCACTGCGATGGGTGGGGGCGGAGCACCTGAACGACATCCGCGCTTCGATCAATGTGGGCCGAGCGAAGAACTGGGAGCAGTTCCGCGATGCGCTGCGCGATTGGGCGGTGGCGGTGTTCAACTGGGTGTATGCCGACAGCAGCGGGAATGCCGGCTACCAGATGGCTGGGCGGCTGCCGATCCGTGGCCGGATGACGGCAGGGGTTCGGGATGCGAACAACTCGGCCGATCGCTGGACGGGCTATATTCCCTTCGATGGATTGCCGAACCGCTACAACCCCTCGACGGGGTTCGTGGCGAGCGCGAACCAGCGGATTGTCGAGCCAGGCTACAAGTATCCGATCTATGGCGCGTATTCACAGGGGCATCGGGGCATCCGAATTGACCAGGCGTTCTCGGGCGCGAAGGCGGACCGGGCGCATACGATCCGTCTTCAGAACGACGTGAAGAGCGTTCGGGCAGAGCGGTCGGCGCCGGGTGTTGTTTCGTTGCTGAAGGGCAGTGGGGATGCGGATGCCGAAGCGCTGGCGGCGATCCTGGACGGATGGGACTGCATGTACACCGTGGACAGTATAGCTGCCACGGTGTTCGAAACATTTATGTTCCATTTCCAGCGCGCGACGCTGTCGGTGCACATTCCGCCGCGGCTGCTGGACCTGGCCATGCAACAGACGAATTTGTGCGTGCATCTGCTGGCAAACCCGGACATGGCGTATTTCCCTGGTGGCACGAAAGCGGCGGCTGTTGCGGCGGCGAAGGCTGGCATGGCGACGCTGCGTGGGCGGCTGGGTGTGGACCCCAAGGGCTGGAATTGGGGCACCGTGCACGTTGCGCACTGGAAGCACCCGGTTGGCGGGCTGGATGTTGCGGCGGATTTCGACATCGGGCCGGCGCCGCTCGATGGCGGGTCGCACACCGTGCGCAACACGGGTGGCGAGCTGCCGCCGCATGCGGCGAGTTCTGGTGCGTAGTATCGGATCGTTGCCGACTTTGCCGAGCCTCGGAAGTTTCTGGCGGTGCAGAATATCGGGAATTCCGGCATGCCTGGCAGCTCGCATTACCGGGACCAGTTTGAGCCCTTCATCAAGGGGGAATACCACGTGGTGAGCCTCGACCGGTCCGATATCGAGAAGGACCTGGAGAGCACGACAGTGCTGGAGCCGTAAGGCCCTGCGGCTTGATCCGTTTGTGCTTCGCGGCCACGGGCCGCTGGCACAAATGGATCAAGCCATCTTTCCTTCCGCAATCGTCTGAGAGAAGGAGCCCGCTTCCTAAAGCGGCGGGTTTCCATACGGGATGTGCACCACCCGCTGCACGTAGATGCTGGGTGTGACGATGTGATCCGGGTCCAGCGTTCCAAGTTCGACCAGGTGTTGGGCCTGGGCGATGGTGAGTTTGGCGGCGGGAGCCATGACGGCGTTGAGATTTCGGCCTGCGCGCCGGTAGGTCAGGTTGCCCCAGCGGTCGGCCTGCCAAGCCTCAATCAGGGCGACGTCTGCGAAGATGGCCTTTTCCAGAACGTAGATTCGACCATCTATCTCTCGGTGCTCCTTGCCCTTGGCCAAGGGAGTGCCGACGGAGGTGGCGGTGAAGAAGGCGGGAACGCCGGAGCCGGCCGCATGGATGCGTTCGGCCAGGGTGCCTTGAGGGACGAGTTCGAGTTCGGCGCGACCTTCACGCAGAAGGGGTTCGAGGGGGATCGGGCCGGTGGGGCTCCTCGCCCAGGAGACGATGGCTTTGCGGACGCGACCTGCGGCAACGAGAGCGCCGAGGGCATCGTCAGCCATGCCTGCGTGGATGCCGACGATGGTGAGATCCTTGGCGCCCTGTTCGAGGAGACCGGCGAGAAGGTGGCGAGGCTCGCCGGTGCCTGCGAAGCCGCCCATGAGGACCGTCGCGCCATCTGGGATGCCGTTGAGGGCTTCCGCGACAGTGCGGACGGTCTTGTCGATCATGGGACTTCCTTCACAAGAGGCGCGTGCTTCTACTTTCCGGGCTTTGCGTTGCGGAAGCTTGTGCCGGATTCTGCAAGCGCGCGGAGGTAGGGCGAAGGGGCCCAGCGGTTGCCGTAGCGTTGGTGCCAAACGCTGATCTGGTCGTAGATGGCCTTGGGGCCGATCTGGTCGGCCCAGAACATCAGGCCGCCGCGATAGCGCGGGAAGCCGAAGCCGTGCAGCCACATCACGTCAATGTCGCTGCTGCGGTAGGCGATCCCTTCGTCAAGAATCTTGCACGCTTCGTTGACCGAGGAGAAGAGCAGGCGGCGGAGGATTTCCTCCTCCGTGAAGGCATGCTGCTCGATGCCGAGTTCCTTGCCCACGTCGGCGATGATCTGCTTGACGATGGGGTCTGGGTGAGGGGTGCGGTCGCCCTTTTCGTAGCGGTACCAGCCGGCGCCGGTCTTTTGGCCGAAGCGACCCATTTCAACCAAGCGGTCGGCGATCGGGAGCTTGCGATAGTTGGGATCGGCGGCGGCACGGCGCTTGCGGCTTTCGGCACCAATATCGAGGCCGGCGAGGTCGCCCACGGCAAAGGGGCCCATGGGGTAGCCGAAATCAACCATGACCTTGTCGATCTGTTCGGGGAGGGCGCCTTCCTCGAGCATGATGACCATTTCGGCGTTGAACGGGGCGCGGGACCGGTTGGCGAGGAAGCCGTCGCAGTTGCCACAGCCGACGCTGAGCTTGCCGATCTTGCGGCCCATGGCCATGGTGCTGGCCATCGTATCGGGTGAGGTTTTGGCACCCTTCACGACTTCGAGCAGCTTCATCACGTTGGCAGGCGAGAAGAAGTGGGCGCCGGCGACATCTTGCGGGCGCGTCGTGGCGCTCGCGATCTCATCAATGTTCAACGCCGAGGTATTGGAGAGAAGGAGGGCGCCGGGCTTCATGACGGCGTCGAGCTTGGCAAAGACCTCCTTCTTCGGGGCCATCTGTTCGAAGATGGCTTCCACCACGGCATCGGCATCGCCAATCAGGTCGTAGGAGAGGACGGGGGTGATGCGGGCGAAGCGGCGCTCCATCTCGTCGGCCGCGAGGCTGCCCCGCTTGACGGAGGTTTCATAGTTGGCGCGGATGCGGGCCATGCCGCGGTCCATCGCTTCCTGGGTGGCTTCCAGGATACGGACCGGGACGCCAAAATCTGCGAAGGCCATGGCGATGCCCCCGCCCATGGTGCCGGCACCGATAACGGCGGCGGTGTTGATTTCGCGCACCTTGGTCGCGGGATCCAGGCCAGGAACGCGGGCAGCTTCGCGCTCGCTGAAGAAGACGTAGCGCAGGGCGCGGGCTTCGTCCGAGTTCTCGAGTTCGTTAAAGAGGTCGCGCTCGCGCTGAAGCCCTTCGGCGAAGGGAAGTTCAGTGGCGGCCTGGACGGCGAGGATGCAGTTGTAGGGCGCCTTCTGGTTGCGGGCGCGGCGGGCGATCTCCTTGCGCTTGGCGTCGAAGATGCCGGGGTCGGATTTCGCTTCCTCCAGCTTGTCGGTACGGGTGCTGATGCGGGGCAGGGGCCGTGCCTCAGCCTTTGCGCGGGCGAAGGCGATGCTAGCCTGCTTCAGGTCCTGGTCGTCTTCAACGACGGCGTCGATGATGCCGAGGGTAAGGGCCTCGGCAGCAGGGACGTGGCGGCCGGAGACGATGAGATCGAGCGCGGCCTTCGGGCCGATCAGGCGAGGCAGGCGCTGGGTGCCGCCGCCACCGGGGAGGATGCCGATGAGGACCTCCGGCAGGCCGACCTTCGCGCTGCGCTTGGCGATGCGGTAACTGCAGGCCATAGCATTCTCGAGCCCGCCGCCCAGGGCATAGCCGTGGATGGCCGCGACGACCGGCTTGGTTGACGTGTCGAGCACGTCGTGGCTGCGGCTGCCGGGCGGGATGGGGGCGCGACCCTTGCCGAAGTTGCGGATGTCGGCGCCCGCGATGAAGCTGCGGCCGTCACCGATGAGGACCATGGCCCTGATGGCGGGGTCGGCCTCTGCCTCTTGGAAGCAGGCGACGATCCCCTCGGGGACTCCGGGGGAGAGGGCGTTGACCGGAGGATTGTTGACGATGATGACGCCGACGTCGTTGTGGCGTTCGAGGTGGACGAGCGGTGCGTCAGACATGGTCGTTTCCTGCCGTTTCTGCTGTGTTGAGCGGCAGGTTAGGGGAAGGGGTGGGGGGCGTCCAGGCGGGGAGAGGCGTCGTTTACCGGCACGCGGTCAAAACGGTAGTGTATGTCCATGGTCGATCGCGAACGACGCTCATTGGGTGTGCCGGATTGGGGGCCAGTCGGGCGCGCCATGCTGTGCGGTGCCGCTCAAGGATCCATCGCATGTGCGGTCTGGTCCGGCCTGCTCTTTATGGGGGAGTTTTTTCACTCCCGACCAACCGATTGGAATTGGGTGCAGAGACTTCTGAAAGGCTGCGGCTTCGCGCTTGCGACGGCGTTACCGGCGTTTTTCGTCATCTTCGCTGCGCTATGTGTGGTGGGCCTTCCAATTCACGCGATGCTCTTTGCCAATAGTCGAACAGATCGGCGCATCTACCGTCTTGCCGGGTCCTTAAGCGGGGTGGTGGTTGGTGTTGCGGCAGGGTTGGCGTTGACTTGGGTTTGGCGGGCACCGTTGCGCCATCGGCCTGAGGATACGGAAGGCATGGTCGTCGCAGGGCTCGTGGTGGCGGGTTGGTTCGTCAGTTGCGCGGTTTTGGCGGGATGGATTGCTGCCGATCGGTGCTGGCTGATCCTGCGCCCTGATCTGCGAGTGGATCCCAAGGCGGCCGAGTATTTCGACCGAGAGTGATCCCATCTGATGCGGGCGCGCTTTGGCGCCATAGGACCCGCGTAGCAAGACGTCAGACCACCCGGACGGCGACCGGATAGCGTGCGAGAGTGCGATCGGAGGTCGCAAGGACCAGCCCTTCATGATGCGCCTGGGCAAGCAACATGCGAACAAAAGGATCACGGTGGATCAGTGGCAGGTCACCAGTGGCGAGCACATGTACGCCGTTGATGGTCAGTTCCTGGTAGCCGCTGTTCAGCACGCCTTGGCGTAGGCGCCGTGGGCTGACAGTGAATTCGGCGCGGCCCAGGGCGGCCTTGATCGCCGCTTCCCAGATGCTTACGACGCTGAAGACCAGCTCGTCGGCCCTGTCCTCGATAAGGTGGACTGCCGATTGTCCGAGTCGTTCGGGTGCCACCGCCGACCAGAGCAGCCACTGCGTACGTGGCGCTGCAAACGCTCAGTGCGGCGTCATCGCCCGAGCGTCGTCGGCGGAGGCGGCGTAGGCCCAGCAGGATTCCGGTGGGAGGGCGACGGTGACCTCGCTGCCGACGGGGTAGCGGGCGGCGGTGCCGACCTCGATGCCCTCGATGGTGGCGCCGAAGACGGAGAGGTCGTAGCTGGTCTGCATGCCCAGGTAGCGCTGGGCAGTGACTTTCGCGGTGACGCGGTTCTCGCTGCCGGCGGCCTCGGTGAAGCGGATGTTCTCCGGGCGGACGGCGACCTGGACGTTCGCGCCCGGGACGACGCCTTGCGGCATCCAGGCGCGCAGGGTGGCGCCGTCGGCGGTGCGGACGGCGCCGAATTCGCCGTCACGCGCGATGACCTGGCCAGGGATGAAGTTCGAGGCGCCGGTGAAGGCGGCGACGAAGAGGTCGGCGGGGCGGTTGTACACCTCCTCCGGCGAGGCCATCTGCAGAAGCCTGCCGTCGCGCATGACGCCGATGCGGTCGCCGAGAACGACCGCTTCGGTTTGGTCGTGGGTGACGTAGAGCGCGGTGAGACCGGCCTTCTTCACGATGCGGCGCAGATCGTCGCGCAGGCGCAGGCGCAGCTGGGCGTCGAGGTTAGAGAGCGGTTCGTCGAGCAACAGCAGGCGCGGCTCGTAGACCATGGAGCGGGCGAGCGCCACGCGCTGCATCTGGCCGCCGGAGAGCTGCGTGACGGGCCGGTCTGCGTAGCCGCCGAGGTCGACCAGCGCCAAGGCGTCGGCGATGCGGCGGTCCTGGTCGGCGCGGGAAAGGCCGCGGGACTTCAGCGGATAGGCGACGTTCTCGCGCACCGTCATGTGCGGCCAGACGGCGTAGGACTGGAAGACCATGCCGATGTTGCGCAGGCGTGGCGGCATGAGGATGCCGCGGGCGGGGGCGGAGATGGGCTCGCCGGCCAGGCTGATCTCGCCATCCGTCGGGTGTTCGAGCCCGGCGACGCAACGGAGCGTCGTGGTCTTGCCGCAGCCTGAGGGGCCGAGCAGGACCACGATCTCGCCCGCGGCGATGGTGAAACTGACGTCGTCCACCGCCGGCTTGCCGGTTGCGAAGACCTTGCGCAGATGCGCGATGCGCAGTTCGGCAGACATGCGGGGGCAGCTTTCCTTGGCGGCGATTACTGGCGGTAGCCGTAGATCTTGTTCCACTCTGGGATCCAGACGTCCCGGAGCTTCTCGAACTCGTCGAATTTCGGCACCCAGAGCTTGGCGGTTTTGGGGTCGAAGCCCGGAGGATTGAAGGGCGTGGTTTTCAGCGAAGTGAGGTTGCCGTGATCCTTGATCGAGTGGATCTGGCCTTCGTCGGACATGTTCCAGTCGAGGAAGAGCTTGGCCGCGTTCGGGCTTTTGGCGGTCTTGGGGATACCGGTGGCGTAGGGGACGATGGGGATGCCCTCTGGCGGGAAGAAGGTTTGCACCGGCGCACCGTCGCGCTGTTTGGTGTAGATCACGTTGTAGACCAGTGGCGCGATCTGGACCTCGCCGCGGACCAGGGCATCCGAGAGCGGTGCGCCGGACGGGTAGAGGGCGGGCTTGGTGGCGGCCTGGGCGGTCCAGTAGTTCTCGCCGAGGACCTGGCGCTCGAACATTATGCGGGTCCAGGTGGTGCCACCTGAGGGGGCGATGACCTGGGCGATGGTGCCGGGCTTGTAGGCGGCAGCGTTGGTCAGGTCCATCCAGGTTTTGGGCGGATTCTTCACCAGCTCGGAATTATAGGCGACGCACCAGCCAGGGGTAATGCGCGGCCAGAGCTTCGGCGAGATCAGTACATCGGGGATGTAGTCATCGGCGTTGGGTGGGGCGTAATCGGCGAAAAGGTCTTCGATGCCCTTCATCAGGCCGCGGTCGGAATGGTCGATCACATCCGCGGTGAGCTTCCCGGCAGCGGCCTCGGTCTTGACACGCGTGATCAGCTGGCCACCGGGCGCGCGCACCATCTCCACGCGCACGAAGGGGAAGCGCTTGTTGAAGAGGTTGATCGTCTCCTGCTCCACCTCGGCAAAAGCAGCAGTGTAGTAGGTGATGCGGCCTTCCTTGCGAGCGGCGTCGATCAGCGACGCCGGCGGGTTATAGGCCTTCTGGGCGCGGGCAGGGCCATAGGAGAGCGTCGTGCCGAGCGCGCCGAGGCCGGCGGCCCCGAGCAGGGTGCGGCGGCTGATCCTGGTGTCGGACATCAGTCGTTTCCTTTCCCGTATTGCGTGGTGGCTCAGCCCGCGCGGCCGACGCTTGAATTGGCGGCGCCGCGGGTGAGCAGGTTGGTGATGCCGATGAGGACGCCGAGGATGACCATCTGCACCAGGCTGAAGGCAGCGGTGAGGCCGACGTTGCCGCCCTCGTAATAGTCGAGGAGCTTCACCGCCATCACGACCGTGCTGCTGGAATAGAGGAACAGCGACGAGCCGAGCTCGCGGATGGCGAGGATGAACAGGAGTGTCATCGCTGCAACCACGCCGGGACGTGCGAGTGGAAGCACGATCGTCCGGATGGTCGCGAGCGTTCCGCGGCCGCAGATCCAGGCGGCCTCTTCCAGTTCCTTATGGATCTGCATGAGGGAGGCGGAGAGCGCCTTAACTGTGTCTGGCATGAAGCGCGCGACGAAAGCCAGGGCCAGGATCCAGATGGAGCCATAGAAGCCGAAGGGCATGCCGATCCATGCCCAGAGATAGGCCACGCCGATGACAAGGCCGGGGATGGCCACGGGGATGGTGGCGATGATGTCGATCCAGCGGCGCGCCGGTGCCTGGGTGCGGGTAACGGTGTAGCCGATGGCGAAGGCGAGGACGCCGCCGATCACCGCAGTGATGATGCCGACCTGCATCGTGTTGTAGATCGAGGTCATTGTTGCGGGGTTATCGAACAGGCGCTGGAAGTGCAGGAGCCCGTACTGCTTCATGTCGAACAGGCTGGCGATGTCGCGGATGAACAGGAAGCGCCGGAAGGCGGCGACGATGAGGGCAAGCGTGGGCAGCACGACGACGACGAGGAGGTAGATGATCGCCAGCGCGAGGGTGAGGAAGCGCCACGGGCCGAGGTTCAGCGAACGCGGGCGGAACGCCTTGCCGGCGACCGTGGTGTAGCTGCGGCCGGAGAGTACTTTCTGCTGCAGGGCAACCAGCGCCCCTGTTGCAACCATCAGGATAAGGGCGACGGCGGCGGCCTTGCTGTATTCCGGCGGGGTCCAGGCGGTGAGCTGGAAGATATAGGTGGTCAGCACTGGGATGTTGGCAGGGGCGCCGAGGACGGCAGGAATGCCGTAGATTCCGAGCATTACCACGAAGGAGAGCAGCATGCCGGAGATGATTGCGGGTGCGATCAGGGGAAAGGTGATGGTGAAAATGGTGCGAAAGGGTGTCGCACCGGAGATCTCGGCGGCTTCCTCCAACGAGGGGTCCATGTTGCGCAGCGCCGAGGCGGTGAACATGTAGACATAGGGAGCATAGTACATGCCGAAGACGAAGATGATGCCTGACATCGAATAGAGGTCGATGCGCCATTCGATGCCCGCGCGGGCAAGGAAGGTGTTGATCAGACCGGTCTTGGGCGACCCAAGCAACGCCCAGCCCACACCCGCAACGAGTGGTGGCACGAAAAGCGGCAGCATGCCGGCCGTGGCGATCAGGCCCTTCCACGGCGTGTTGGTGCGCACGACGATCCAGGCGAAGAACAAGCCTATGATCACTGCAACTGCAGTGCCACCAGCGCATGCGACCAACGTGTTGCCCAGTGCGAAATGAACATTCTCGTTGGAAAGCACATCGATGAAGCTGGAGATCGAGATCGCTTCGGGGTGGTAGCCGTCCACCACGGGGTTCATATTGGTCAGCGCACCGACCAGCAACATGGCGGTGGGATACAGCACCAGGAATGTCAGAATGATGAGAAGTGCAGCCGACCAAAGGCCCGCAATGAGCTTGGCTGGTCGCAGTCTTGCGCCGTGAGACATGGATGACACGCTTTGACGCCAGCTCCCCGATCGCGTTGGGCAAAAAATCTGCCCCATGATCGCCGCGCGTATATGACGCGCGTCGGAAAAATTGCAAACTGTATTATTCGGTGGAGCCCACGGTCTTGGCGATGACGGGCCAGTAGAGCTTGCCGAAGCCCTGTTCCGCTGCGCGTGTGAGATAGTCGCGCGCCACCTTGGCTCCAGGCAGGGCGATCCCGGACTCGCTGGCCAGATCAAGCGCGTAGGCGAGGTCCTTCAGGGCATACTCCGTGGAGAAGGCGCGCTCAGGGAAGCTTTCAGGCAGGACCGCCTTCATCCCGTGGTTGCGGAGTGCGAAGCTGTCGGCTGAGCCCTTCGACAGGGCATCGAACAGCACGGCCCCGTCCACCCCAGCGGCGCGAGCGACGGCGAGTGCCTCGCTGATTGCAGAGACGGTTTGGAACAGCACCATGTTGTTCATTTGCTTGACCACCTGGCCCGCGCCGATCGGTCCACAGTGGGTGATCTCCTCCGCACAGCAGGCGAGGATCGGGCGGATGGCCTCCAGCGTGGCGGCGTCGGCACCGACGGTGATGCTGAGCGTCCCGGCTTCCGCCGCCGCGCGGGTTCGGGCGATCGGCGCATCGGCATAAGCCACCCCAAGAGCGGCAAATTCGGCAGCAAGGGTGCGGGTGAGGGCTACCGGGGATGTGCCGTGGTCTACGACCACTTGTCCAGGCCGGGCGGTGGCAAGCAAGCCGGAGGGGCTGCGGCATACCGCCTCCAGCTGTGGGCCACCGGGAAGGCAGAGCAGCACGATGTCGGCCGCGCGCATGACCGCCGCGGCACTTCCTGCTGCGGCGACGCCATGGGCTTCCAGCCGCGCGAGCGGTGCCGACGACATGTCATACGCGACAACCGGCCGGCCGCTCCGGGTTGCGATGTTGCGGCACATCGGCTCGCCCATCACGCCCAGGCCGATGAAGCCGATGGGGCTTGCCATGCCCTCAGCTCCCGCGGAAGACCGGCTTGCGCTTTTCGACGAAGGCGGTTGCGGCTTCGCGGTGGTCTGCGGTGGTGTGGACAAGCGCCTGGAAGGAGGCGGCCATTTCCAGCAGTGTGTCCAGCCGGATTTGCTGGCCTTCACGGATGAGGCGCTTTGTCATGCGCACGGCCTGGGGAGGGTTGGCGCCGATGCGCTTGGCCAGTGCGCGGGCAGCGTTCATGAGCTCGGCATCCGGCACCACCTGGGAGACGAGGCCGCAGGCCAGCGCCTGCTGGGCATCTATGGTGTCGCCGGTGAGGGCCAGCTCATAAGCCTTGGAGAGGCCGACAACACGGGGCAGGAGCCAGGAGCCGCCGTCGCCAGCGACGAGGCCAAGCTTGACGAAGCTTTCGGCGAAGCGGGCGCTTTCGGCGGCGATGCGGATGTCGCACATGGTGGTGAGGTCGCAGCCGGCCCCCATTGCGGGGCCATTGACGGCGGCAATGATGGGAACATCAAGCTTCTCGAGGGCGAGCGGCAGGCGCTGGATGCCCTTGCGGTAGTAGCCGCGGGTGCCGATTGGATTCGTGCGGCGCTCTTCACCGGCTTCTGCCATGCGCTTCACATTGCCGCCGGAGGAGAAGGCACTGCCGGCACCGGTCAGGATGGCGACGCGGACGGTCTGGTCGTTCTGCATCTGCTCACAGAGTTCACAGAAGCGGTCGATGAAGTCCTGGTCCGTCAGCGGGTTGCGCGCCTCGGGCTGGTTCAGCGTGAGGGTGGCGATGCCGGACTCGTCCAGCTCGTAGAGGATCTTGTCGGTCATGGCGTGGACTTTCGGAGTTATCGGAGGCCGAGGCCGCGGGCGATCATGCCGCGCATGATCTCGCGCGTGCCGCCTCGGAGCGAGAAGGAGGGGGCGTGCAGGGTGATGAGGGAAAGGGTAGCGAGGAAGCGGTCTTCGGATTCGAGGCTAGGTTCGCAATCGACAAGCAGGCGAGCGATCTCGGGGATTTCCTGCTCCAGCGAGTTGCCGAGTTCCTTGACCAGGGCCGCCTGGAGGGCGGGGTTCTCACCGGCCTGCAGCATGCCGGCGACGGAGCGGGACATGCGGCGCAGCGCGTGGATGTGTGCGGCGAGGCGGCCGATGGCGATGGCGGCGCGCTCGGAGGGCTCGGGGCCCAGGACACGCAGCATCTCGGACATGACGAGGAAGGAGGAAAGGAAGCGCTCCGGCCCACTGCGCTCGTAGGCGAGTTCGCTGGTGACCTGGTTCCAGCCGTCACCCTCCTTGCCGAGAAGGGCGGTTTCGGGAAGGAACGCGTCGGTGAAGACGACCTCGTTGAAGTGATGCTCGCCCGTCATGGCGTAGATGGGACGAATGCTGAGGCCGGACGTTGCGTGAAGGTCGACCAGGAACTGGCTGGTGCCTTCGTGGCGCTCGCCCTGGCCGGTCCGGCAGAACAGGATCATGTAGTCGGCCTGGTGGGCACCGGAGGTCCAGACCTTGGTGCCGTTCACCACGTAGCCGCCCTGGACGCGGGTGGCGCGGGTGCGGGTTGCGGCGAGGTCGGAGCCGCTGTCGGGTTCGGACATGCCGATGCAGAACATGGCTTCGCCGCGGGCGATGCGCGGCAGGATGGTATCCTTCTGCTCGTCCGTGCCCACACGCAGGAGAAGAGGACCGGACTGGCGGTCTGCGATCCAGTGGTGTGAGACGGGGGCGCCGGCAGCGAGCATTTCCTCCAGCACCACATAGCGCTCAAGGGCGCTGCGTTCCTGACCGCCGTATTGTTTGGGCCAGGTCATGCCAATCCAGCCCTTGGCGCCGACCTTACGGCTGAACTCGGGGTCGTGGCCTTGCCAGCTTTCGGCGCGCTGGGCCGGGGTGCGGTCGGCGAGGGCATCGGCAAGGAAGCTGCGGACCTCCTGGCGAAGAGTCTCGGCCTCGGGGCAGGGCGGGGGCGGGGCGAAGGGAAGGTCGACCATGGGGATTTCCTGGCGGCTTAGGCGGAGGTGATTTCGGGCCAGAGCCGATCAGGCCCGGCGGCAGCGAGATGGCGACCAAGCAGGAGGCTCCATTCGGACTCGCTGCCGAACTCGTTGCGCCAGGAGAGCAGGCGCCGGGTGCGGTAGTGGAGGCTGTGCTCGTAGGTGAAGCCGATGGCGCCGTGGACCTGGTGGGCGAGTGAGGCGCAGAGGCCGGCGGCTTCGCCGGTGCGGATCTTGGCGACGGCGATGGGGAAGATGCGGAGGCCCTCGCCGACAGCTTCTGCGGCGCCAATGGCGGCGGCGCCGGCGGCGGCCTGGTGCGACCCGAGGATGGCAAGGTTGTGCTGGATTGCTTGGAACTTCCCGATCGGCTTGCCGAACTGGGTGCGGTCGAGCGCGTACTGCGTCGACATACTGAGCAGAGAGGCCATGGCCCCGGCCATTTGCAGGCTGCGCATCGTGGCACCGAGGGCGCGCAGTGCCTGGGCGTCGACGCCGCTGGCAGCTGGTGCGACGTCGGTTGCGGCGAGGACGGCATCGATGCGCAGCGTGTCGCGTGGTTCGCGGGCGAGGTTGCTGCCGGGGGTGACGGCGAAGCCGCCGCGGTCGAGGCGGGCGACCATAGGGGTGCCCTGGTGCTCGGCGAGGACGGCAACGGCGACAGCGTCGCGGCCCCAGGGGATGCGGGTGGCGGTGCCGGCGAGGTGCCATTCCTGGCCGCGGCGGCTGAGCGTCAGGGTCTCGCCCTTCACCACGGGGGCGATGGTGAGCGGGCCGTCCGGGATATCGAGGCCGGCGCCGGCGAGGAGCCAACTGGCCGCCATGGTCTCCGCGAGCGGCAGCGGGACGACGTGGCGGCCGGCAACGCGCAGGATGGCGAGCGCCTCCGCAGCGGGCATGCCGAAACCGCCTGCTTCCTCCGGCACCAGCCCGCGCGGCAGGCCGGCATCCTCAACCGCTTGCCAGGCGTCCGCGGGGAACGTGCCTTGTTCGGCTGCCGCGAGCATGCGTGTGGAGATGTGGTCGCCGAACAGGCGTTCGGCGGTGGCTTCGATCAGGCTTTCCGTCATGGGCGATGCCTTGAGAATGAGTCCGGCCGGGTGGATACCCGGCCGGAGGATACGCTGTGAGCGGCGAAAACGAAACGCCGGTACGGTCAGCCGAGGCGGCCGATGGCGGCCATCACGGCGTTCGTCTGTTCCAACACGACCTGGTGGCCGGCATCGGGGATGCTGACGAGTTCGGCGCCGGGGATGAGCGCCTTGAAGGCCTGCGCGTAGGGGGCTGGGAAGATGCGGTCGGAATCGCCCCAGACGAGGATGGTACGGGCGCGGATCCGGTGGATGCGTTCCCTCAGGCCGCGATCGGGGATGGGGAAGAGGAACTTGCCGGCCATGCCAAGCTGGCGGGCGTTTGTGACCAGGAAGGGGATGAGGAAGGCTGGGTCGTTCATGTTGCCGCCGGTTGCCATCATCTTCGCACCGGCTTCCGCATCGTGGAACATGTAGGCGGGAAATTCGCGCGGCAGCAGGGTGAAGATGTCGGGGACCGGATAGGCATCCAGCCAGAGGCCGGCGGAGGCGATGAGGCAAAGCTTGTCGACTTCTCGCGGGCGGAGCGCGGCCATCTCGGCGGCGATCATGCCGCCGAGGGAGTGGCCGACGACGATGGGCTTGTCGAGGCCCAATGCCTCCATCACGTCGAAGCTGTGCAGCGTGACGTCGAGCATGTCTCGCACGTTGTCGCTGTCACCGCTGTCGCCGTAGCCGGGGAGTTGGGGGGCGAAGACGCGATACTTCTTGGCCAATGCCAGGAGGAAGGGGTTCTCGGCGGTGACGCCACCGGCGTTGTGGAGGAAGAGGAGGTCGGGACCGGTACCGCCGGTGAGCACGTTCACTTCGGCGGCGCGGGTTTCGATTTTGCGTGCGGTGATCATTGGGCTGGCACCATCTCGGCGTGGCCGACGGGGGCCGGCGTGGCGCGGCGGGCGATGGGCTTGCACCAGAAGCGGTTGTCGGAGGCGTGCTCGGGGAAGACGTTGCGCAGGTGAGGCATGACCTTCTCGGCGAACAGCTTCGTGGAATACATGCACTTGTCCTTGGGCATGTTGCCGACGTGAAGCAGCAGGAAGATGTTGCCGACGTGCAGGCCCTTGATCAGTTCCTCGAAGCGCTGGCGCACGGTTTCGGGCGAACCGGCGATGATGTAGCCGCCGTCGACCAGATCCTTCCATGTCAGGGTAGGATAGTTGGGGCGCATGTACTGGTTCAGGTTGCCCGACTGGATCGTCTTGATGGTGCGGTAGCCCGGGGCGTCGGCGAAGCCGGGATAGACGTGCAGGCAGCGATTGTAGAAGTAGAATGCGTGCTCGGAG
>JAIXTK010000370.1 GCA_027483995.1 Acetobacteraceae bacterium | reverse complement strand
ACCGTCTATGCCGCACGCCCCGGCGTGATCATCGGCAAGAAGGGCGCCGACATCGAGAAGCTGAAGAAGGCGATCGGTGCGATGACGAAGAGCGAAGTCTCGCTCAACATCGTCGAGATCCGCAAGCCCGAGATCGACGCGACGCTGGTGGCCGAGAACATCTCCCAGCAGCTGGAGCGTCGCGTGGCCTTCCGCCGCGCCATGAAGCGCGCCGTGCAGTCCGCCATGCGCCTTGGCGCCCAGGGCATCCGCATCAACTGCGGCGGCCGTCTCGGTGGTGCGGAGATCGCCCGCGTGGAGTGGTATCGCGAGGGCCGCGTGCCCCTGCACACGCTGCGCGCCGACATCGATTTTGGCACCGCCACCGCCAAGACCACCTACGGCACCTGCGGCGTCAAGGTTTGGATCTTCAAGGGCGAGATCCTCGCTCACGATCCGTTGGCACAGGACCGTCGCGCCGCCGAGCAGGCGCCGCAGCGCTAAGGATCAGAGCCATGCTTTCCCCGAAGCGGACCAAGTACCGCAAAGCCCATAAGGGCCGCATTCACGGCGTCGCCAAGGGCGGCACCTCGCTCAACTTCGGCTCCTTCGGCCTCAAGGCCATGGAGCCGGAGCGGGTCACCGCCCGGCAGATCGAATCCGCCCGCCGTGCCATCACGCGCGCCATGCGCCGTGCCGGCCGCGTGTGGATCCGGATCTTCCCCGATGTTCCCGTCTCGCAGAAGCCGGCCGAAGTCCGCATGGGCTCCGGCAAGGGTTCGCCTGAGTTCTGGGTGTGCCGCGTGAAGCCCGGTCGCATCATGTTCGAGATCGACGGCGTGGCCCCCGAACTGGCCAAGGAGGCGCTGACCCTCGGCGCCGCCAAGCTGCCGATCAAGACGAAGTTCATCACCCGCATCGGAGACGCGTGAGATGGCCAAGCAAACCAAGCCGGCCGACATCCGCGCCAAGTCCGCCGATCAGCTGGCCACCCAGCTCCTGGATCTCCGCAAGGAGCAGTTTAACCTCCGCTTCCAGAAGGCCACGGGCCAGACGGAAGGCGTGGGCAGGGTGAAGGCAGTCCGTCGCGATATCGCACGGGTGAAGACGATCATGACCGAACAGAAGCGCGCGGCCCCCAAGCCCGCCGCGCAGTCGTAAAGGAGTAGGGGCGATGCCAAGGCGCGTCCTGACGGGGCGGGTGACCAGCGACAAGATGGACAAGACGGTTACCGTTCTTGTTGCTCGTCGTATCATGCACCCGCTGTACAAGAAGTTCATTCGCCGGTCGAAGAACTACGCGGCACACGATGAGGCCAACCTGTGCAAGGTCGGCGACATGGTGCGCATCGAGGAATGCCGGCCGATCAGCAAGCGCAAGACCTGGACTGTGGTTGAGCGCAATGGCCAGCCGCTGGGTGCCGAGGCCCCCGTTGTGGCCGAAGCGGTCCAGGGTTGAGGGAGAGAGCTAGATGATCTCCGTCGAATCCAACCTGGAAGTGGCCGACAACTCCGGCGCCCGGCGCGTGCAGTGCATCAAGGTGCTCGGCGGCTCCAAGCGCAAGACGGCGTCGGTGGGCGATGTGATCGTGGTGTCCGTGAAGGATGCGATCCCCCGCGGCAAGGTGAAGAAGGGCGACGTGCACCAGGCGGTGATCGTTCGCACCAGCTTCCCCGTGCGCCGGGCCGATGGCAGCGCCATCCGCTTCGACCGCAATGCGGCCGTCCTGATAAACAAGCAGCAGGAGCCGATCGGCACCCGCATCTTCGGGCCGGTCGTTCGCGAACTGCGCGCGCGCAAGTTCATGAAGATCATCTCGCTGGCTCCGGAGGTGCTGTAACATGGCGGCCCGCATCAAGAAGGGCGATACCGTCCTGGTCATCAGCGGTGCCGAGCGCGGCAAGCGTGGCGAAGTGCTGCGCGTGCTGCCCACGGACAACCGCGCGGTGGTTCAGGGCGTCAATGTCGCCAAGAAGCACACGAAGCCCACCGGCATGGGCAACCCCGGCGGCATCGTGTCCGTCGAGGCGAGCCTTCACCTGTCAAACCTGAAGCTGGTCGACCCCAAGACCGGAACTCCGACGAAGGTCGCGTTCCGCACTCTGGACGACGGCCGCAAGGTCCGCGTTGCCAAGGCCAACGGCAACGTGATCGAGAGCTGAGGAGGCTTCGATGAGCGGAACCAAGAAGGGCGCCCCCAAGGGCGGCGCCAAGTCCGGCGGCAAGTCGGCCGGTGGCGGCCGCGGTGCTGCCCCCCCGACCAAGGCCGAGTCCCGCGCCGCGCGCGGCGAGGTCACCTACGCCGTTGCTGCCGAGGTTTCGGCCGGCACCGGCGAGATGCCCCGCATGCAGCAGCGCTACGTGGATGAGATCCGCGCGGCGATGCTCGGTGAGTTCGGCTACACCAACCCGATGCAGGTGCCGAAGCTCGAGAAGATCGTCATCAACATGGGCGTCGGCGAAGCCGCCGGCGACCAGAAGAAGCTTGACGCGGCCGTCTCGGAACTGGCGCTGATTAGCGGCCAGAAGCCGGTGAAGACCGTGGCCAAGAAGGCGATCGCCGGCTTCAAGATCCGCAAGGGTCTGCCGATCGGCTGCAAGGTCACGCTGCGCAAGACCCGCATGTATGAGTTCCTGGATCGCCTGGTGACCATCGCGCTCCCGCGCGTGCGTGACTTCCGCGGCATCCCTGGCACCAAGGGGTTCGACGGCCGTGGCAACTTCGCCATGGGCCTGAAGGAGCAGATCGTGTTCCCGGAAATCGTCTACGACAAGGTGGACGAGATCAGGGGCATGGACATCGTTTTCGTGACAACCGCGAAGACCGATGCCGAGGCGAAGGCCCTGCTGAAGAAGTTCGACATCCCCTTCTCCGGCTAAGGAGAGGGGGCGGCCCTCGCCACCTGGCGCGGGCGCCTGATATCAACGCCGACGATTTGGAAAACCACCGGCCCAGGCCGGCAGGTTCCGGAGGACAAGACAGGATGGCCAAGACATCCCAGGTCAACCGCAACGCCAAGCGCGCCTATATGGCTGAGCGCGACAAGGCGAAGCGCGCCACGCTCAAGGCGGTTGTGATGGACAAGACCCTCCCCGTGGAGGACCGGTTCGAGGCAACGCTGAGGCTCGCCCAGCTGCCGCGCAACGGGGCGAAGGTGCGCTGGCGCCTGCGCTGCGAGCTCACGGGCCGCCCGCGCGCCAACTACCGCAAGTTCAAGCTCAGCCGCATCGCGCTGCGCGACCTCGCCAGTGCCGGGCAGATCCCCGGCATGGTCAAGGCCAGCTGGTAGGAGCCGGAACATGTCGATGTCCGATCCCTTGGGTGACATGCTCACCCGCATTCGCAATGCGCAGCGCGCGCGCCATGCGAGCTGCCTGTCGCCGGCTTCCAAGCTGCGCGCCAACGTTCTGGATGCGCTGAAGCGCGAAGGCTTCATCCGCGGTTTCGCCGCCGAGGAACTTCGCCCCGGTGTCGCGCAGCTGCGCATTGAGCTGAAGTACAACGAGGGCGAGCCCGTCATCAAGGAGATCACCCGCATCTCCAAGCCGGGTCGCCGGGTGTACTCGAAGATCGAGGAGCTGCCGCGCGTCTACGCCGGCCTCGGTATCTCGATCCTGTCCACGCCTCGCGGCGTGCTGTCCGATGCGGAGGCCCGCGCTGCCCATGTTGGCGGCGAAGTCCTTTGCCGCGTGTTCTGAGGAGGCTGGCATGTCACGGGTAGGCAAATACCCCGTCGAGATCCCCGCCGGCGTGCAGGTGGTCCTCGCGGGCCGCGTGCTCTCGGCCAAGGGCAAGCTCGGGGAGCTCAAGCTGGAGCTCACCGACAACGTCGACGCGACGGTGGAAGGCAACAAGATCGCCATTGCGCCGCGCGGCAACTCTGCGCCGGCACGCATGATGTGGGGCACCACCCGCGCCAACGTGGCCAACATGGTGAAGGGCGTCTCCGAGGGCTATTCCAAGTCCATGGAGATCACCGGCACCGGCTACCGCGCCGCGGTCCAGGGTTCCAATCTGGTCATCAACCTCGGCTTCTCGCACGACGTCGTGTATGCCATTCCCCCGGGCATCACCGTCACCTGTGAGCGCCCGACGGCGATCAAGATTGCCGGCACCGACAAGCGCCTCGTCGGTCAGGTCTGCGCCGAGATCCGCGCCTGGCGTCCGCCCGAACCCTACAAGGGCAAGGGCGTGAAGTTCGAAGGCGAGCAGATCCTGCGCAAGGAAGGGAAGAAGAAGTGAGCGCCGACAACAAGGACCTGCAGCAGCGCCGGCGCACGCGCCTTCGCTTCCAGCTGCGCCTCAAGGCCATCGGGCGGCCGCGCCTGTCGGTGTTCCGCTCGGGCAAGAACATCTACGCCCAGGTCATCGACGACGCGCAGGGCCGCACCGTGGCCGCCGCTTCCACGCTCGACACCGCCCTCCGCGCCCAGCTCAAGACGGGTGCCGACAAGGACGCGGCAACGGCTGTTGGCAAGCTGGTGGCCGAGCGTGCGCTCGCGGCCGGTGTCACCGCCGTGGTCTTCGACCGCGGCTCCTACCTCTACCACGGCCGCGTCAAGGCGCTGGCCGAAGCCGCCCGTGAGGGCGGACTGTCCTTCTAGGGAATCGAAGCAATGGCACGTGAACCGAGGGAAGGCGGCGGTGGCCGTGGCGGTCGCGATCGCGATCGCAACAACGACCGCGGCGGCGAGGGCGGCGACGACCTGATCGACAAGCTGGTCACCATCAACCGCGTCGCCAAGGTGGTGAAGGGTGGCCGTCGCTTCGCCTTCGCCGCGCTGGTGGTGGTGGGCGACCAGAAGGGGCGCGTCGGCTACGGCGCCGGCAAGGCGCGCGAAGTGCCGGAGGCCATCCGCAAGGCCACGGAGCGTGCCAAGCGCGGCATGATCCGCGTGCCGATGAAGGAAGGCCGTACGCTGCACCACGATGTCACCGGCAATTACGGCGCCGGCTCCGTCGTTCTGCGCAGCGCCACGGCCGGCACCGGCATCATCGCCGGCGGCCCGATGCGCGCCGTGTTCGAAACGCTGGGTATCGGCGATGTCGTGGCCAAGAGCCTCGGCAGCCGCAACCCGCACAACATGGTCAAGGCCACGTTCGCGGCCCTGCAGCGTTGCGCCAGCCCGCGCTCCGTGGCCCAGCGCCGCGGCAAGAAGGTCTCCGACCTCCTTGGCAAGCGCGACAATCCGGCCCAGGAGGGCGCGGCTGATGCCTGATCCCAAGAAGACCGTGAAGGTCACCCAGATCGCCTCCGTCGCCGGCCGCAAGCCGGGCCAGAAGGAGACGTTGATCGGCCTTGGTCTGAACAAGATCCGCCGTTCGCGCGAGCTCGAGGATACGCCCTCGGTGCGCGGTATGATCCGCAAGGTCGCCCACCTGGTGAAGGTCGACGAATCCTGAACCCGCAAGGGTTCAGGCCGGGCTCGCAAGAGCCCATAGGAGAGTGCGATGAATCTCAATGAACTGCGCGACAACCCCGGCTCGCGCCTGAAGTCCAAGCGTCTTGGCCGCGGCATCGGTTCCGGCAAGGGCAAGACCTCCGGCAAGGGTGTGAAGGGTCAGAAGGCACGTGAAGGCGTGGCGCTGAATGGCTTCGAGGGCGGTCAGCTCCCGATCTACCGCCGCCTGCCGAAGCGTGGCTTCAACAACATCTTCCGCAAGGAATATGCCCCGGTGAATCTCGGCGCGCTTGCCAAGGCCATCGAGTCGGGCCGTATCGACGGCAGCCAGCCGATCACGGAGGCGACCATGATCGCCGCCGGTCTCGTGCGCGGTGGCAAGGTTGCCGGCGTTCGGCTGCTCGCCATGGGCGAGATCGGCCGGGCCGTGACCATCACCGTCTCGGGCGCCTCGGCGACCGCGATTGCGGCGGTTGAGGCCGCCGGCGGCAGCGTCACCACCACGGTGGCCAAGCCGGCGGCGGACGCAGCCTGATGTTCCCGTCCTCGGGGAGGGAGCCCACGGGCTTCCTCCATCCGGGGGCGCGCGCTATGTAAGTGCTCGACGGCGCCTCGGGAGGACCCGCTGGCGCCGTCGGCATGATGAGGAATGCAAACCGATGGCGTCGGCGGCCGAACAGCTCGCGGCAAACCTGAACCTCGCCACCTTCTCCAAGGCGACTGAGCTCAAGAAGCGTATCTGGTTCACCCTGGGGGCGCTGATCGTCTACCGCATCGGCACCTACATCCCGGTGCCGGGGGTGGATGCCTCGGTGATGGGCGAGATGCTGGCCCAGCATGGCGGCGGCATCCTCGGCATGTTTGACATGTTCTCGGGCGGCGCCCTTGGGCGCATGACGGTGTTCGCCCTGAACATCATGCCCTACATCAGCGCCAGCATCATCATCCAGCTGATGACAGCCGCGGTGCCGGCGCTGGAGGCGCTGAAGAAGGAAGGCGAGCAGGGCCGCAAGCGGATCAACCAGTACACCCGCTACCTCACGGTCGTGATCGCCATCGTCCAGAGCTATGGCATCGCTGTGGGGCTGGAAGGCATGCGCGGCAGCTTCGGCGCCGCGGTGATCGATCCCGGCCTGTTCTTCCGTGTCTCGTGCGTGGTTTCTCTGGTCGGCGGCACGATGTTCCTGATGTGGCTCGGCGAGCAGATCACCGCGCGTGGCATCGGCAACGGCACCAGCCTCATCATCATGGTCGGCATTGTCGCCAGCGTACCGAGCGCGCTCGCCTCGCTGTTCGAACTCGGCCGCACCGGCGCGCTCAGCCCGGTCTTCATCATCGCTTTCTTCATCGTCGCCGCCGCTGTGATCATGTTCATCGTGTTCATCGAGCGCGCGCAGCGTCGGATCATCATCCAGTATCCCAAGCGCCAGGTCGGCAACCGGATGTTCGGCGGCGACAGCACGCACATGCCGCTGAAGATCAACACCGCGGGCGTGATCCCGCCGATCTTTGCCAGCTCCATCCTGCTCGTGCCGGCGACCATCACCGGCTTCTCCGGTGCCACCGGCGAGCCCGGCTGGCTTTCCAGCATCGGCGCCGCGCTGGCCCACGGCACGCCGCTCTACATGCTCACCTATGCGGCGATGATCGTCTTCTTCGCCTATTTCTACACCGCCGTGGTGTTCAACCCGGAAGAGACCGCCGACAACCTCAAGAAGCATGGCGGCTTCATCCCCGGCATCCGGCCGGGCAGCGCCACGTCCAGCTATTTCGACACGATCCTCACCCGCCTCACCACCCTCGGCGCGATCTATCTCTGCATCGTCTGCCTCACGCCAGAGGTGTTGATCGCCCAGTACGGCGTGCCCTTCTACTTCGGTGGCACCAGCGTGATGATCATCGTCTCCGTCACGATGGACACCGTCACGCAGATCCAGTCGCATCTGCTGGCACACCAGTATGAGGGCCTGATCAAGAAGGCCCGTGTCAAAGGGAGGGGAAGGTGAACCTGATCCTGCTGGGCCCCCCGGGGGCCGGAAAAGGCACCCAGGCCAAGCGCCTGCAGGACCGCTACGGCATCGTGCAGATCTCCACCGGAGACATGCTGCGTGCGGAGGTGACGGCCGGCAGTGAGGTCGGGCTGCAGGCCAAGGCCGTGATGGCCGCCGGCCAGCTGGTGTCCGACGATATCCTCATCCGCATGCTCGCCGGCCGCATTGCGCGCCCGGATTGCGCGCGCGGCTTCATCCTTGATGGCTTCCCGCGCACCGTGCCCCAGGCCGAGGCGCTGGACACCATGCTGGCCAGCAAGGCCATGCCGCTGGATGCCGTGGTCGAGCTCAAGGTGGATGACGGCGCCCTGGTGGAACGCATCGCCGGGCGCTTCACCTGCGCCAAGTGCGGCGAGGGCTACAACGACACGCTGCAGCCGCCCAAGGTTGCCGGCGTATGCGATCGCTGCGGCGGTACCGAGTTCACCCGCCGTGCGGATGACAACCGTGAGACGGTTGGCGCCCGCCTTGCCGCCTATCACAAGCAAACCGCGCCGATCCTGCCGCACTATGCCGCTCGCGGCCGTCTGCATGCGGTCGACGGCATGGCAGACCCCGATGTGGTCACGCAGGAACTCGTCAGCCTGCTGGATCCGCTGTCGAAGGCGACCAAAGCCTGAACAGAGTTTGGCCCAGCGTCCCGCAAGACGCAGGGCTTAGGCTCGATCACGAAGAAGTGATGTGAGCGCGTTGACTCCCAAGGGGCCGCCGCTATAGTGCGCGCCCTTGGCGACCCCGGTTCACACCGGCCGCCATCCGTGATGTTTGCGGCATCAGGCCACGGCGCACCGGCTTCCAACCGGCGTCGGGTTTTGTGCCGGTTGGCCGAAAGGCCGTTCGGTTAAGGACTGGATCGGGCACAGGCATCCTCTGCACTGGCCCCGATGATGAAGGAGTAGACGGCGTGGCGCGTATTGCCGGCGTGAACATCCCCACCAACAAGCGGGTGACTATCAGCCTGCGCTATATCTTCGGTATCGGCCCGGCCAAGGCGCAGGAGATCTGCACCAAGCTCGGCATCGCCGACGACAAGCGCGTGAACCAGCTTTCCGACGAGGAAGTGCTGCGCATCCGTGAGATCGTGGACCGCGATTACCGCGTCGAGGGCGACCTGCGCCGCGAAGTGGCCATGAACATCAAGCGGCTGATGGATCTTGGCTGCTATCGCGGCCTGCGCCATCGCCGTGGCCTGCCGGTGCGCGGCCAGCGCACCCACACCAACGCCCGCACCCGCAAGGGCAAGGCCGTGGCCATCGCCGGCAAGAAGAAGGTCACGAAGTAGCCCTTCGGCCCCTTCGCCTTCGCCGCTCACACTACCAGCGGCGGTGCACCCCAGCCCAGACCATCGGCCTCCGATTGTCGCCGCTGGGGCGCCCGCCGCCACCGTTTGAACAGGATCACCTCGGATGGCCAAGCCCGCCCAAGCCCGCACCCGCAAGAAGGAACGCAAGAACATCACGTCGGGCGTCGCCCACGTGGCTGCGACCTTCAACAACACGATGATCACCATCACCGACGCGCAGGGCAACGCCATCGCGTGGTCGTCTTCGGGCGCCCAGGGTTTCAAGGGCAGCCGCAAGTCCACCCCGTATGCCGCCCAGGTCGCGGCCGAGGATGCCGGCAAGAAGGCCCGCGAGCACGGCATGGAGACGCTGGAGATCGAGGTGTCCGGCCCCGGCTCCGGTCGTGAGAGCGCGCTGCGCGCCCTTCAGGCGGTGGGCTTCACCATCAGCGCCATCCGCGACATGACCCCGATTCCCCATAACGGCTGCCGCCCCCGCAAGCGCCGCCGCGTCTGATTCCCCGGCGCCTTGCCTGAGCCTTGCGGTCCCGCCCCGATGGCTTCGGCGGGGCCGCCCCTCCCATGGCAGGCCCCGTCCCCGCGGCGGGCCCCGACCGAACAGGGCATTCATCCATGCGACTTAGCGTCGTCTTGCAGAAGAACTGGGACTCGCTGATCAAGCCGGAGAAGCTCGGCGTCGAGCACGGTTCTGATCCGACCCGCACCGCGACCGTTGTCGCCGAACCGCTGGAGCGCGGCTTCGGCATGACGTTGGGCAACGCACTGCGCCGCGTGCTGCTCTCCTCGCTCCAGGGGGCTGCCGTCACCGCCGTGCAGATCGATGGCGTGCTGCATGAATTCAGCAGCATCGCCGGCGTCCGCGAAGACGTCACCGACATCGTGCTGAACATCAAGCAGCTCGCCCTGCGCATGCACGGCGAAGGCCCGAAGCGCATGGTTCTCCAGGCGACCGGCCCCGGCGAAGTGAAGGCCGGCCAGATCCAGACCGGCCACGACATCGAGGTGATGAACCCCGATCTCGTGATCTGCACGCTCGATGACGGCGTGAAGCTCGGCATGGAGTTCACGGTGCAGATGGGCAAGGGCTACGTTCCGTCGTCCGCCAACCGCCCCGAGGATGCGCCGATCGGCCTCATCCCCGTCGATGCCATCTATTCCCCGGTCCGCCGCGTCTCCTACCGCGTGGAGCCCACCCGCGTCGGCCAGGTCACCGACTACGACAAGCTGCTGCTGCAGGTGGAAACCAACGGCGCCGTTTCGCCGGAGGATGCCGTGGCCGTCGCCGCGCGCATCCTGCAGGACCAGCTGAAGCTGTTCATCAACTTCGATGAGCCGCAGGCTGCCCGCATGGAGGAACCGCAGGACGACCTGCCGTTCAACCGCAACCTGCTGCGCAAGGTTGATGAGCTGGAGCTGTCGGTGCGTAGCGCCAACTGCCTCAAGAACGACAACATTGTCTATATCGGCGACCTCGTGCAGAAGTCCGAACAGGAAATGCTGCGCACGCCGAACTTCGGCCGCAAGTCGCTCAACGAGATCAAGGAGGTTCTTTCCTCCATGGGTCTCGCCCTGGGCATGACTGTGACCGGTTGGCCGCCCGAGAATATCGAAGACCTTGCCAAGCGGCTTGAAGAGCCGTTCTGATCGAAGCTGAGTTAGGAAGACAACCATGCGCCATGGCGTTGCCGGCCGAAAGCTCGGCGTCACCTCCACCCACCGCTTCGCCATGTTCCGCAACATGGCCAATGCGCTGATCAAGCACGAGCAGATCACCACCACCCTGCCCAAGGCCAAGGAGCTGCGGCCGGTGGCGGAGAAGCTCATCACCCTCGGCAAGCGGGGCGGTCTCCACGCCCGTCGCCAGGCCTATGCCGAGCTGCGCGACAACGCGATGGTGTCCAAGCTCTTCACCACGCTGGCCGATCGCTACAAGGCCCGGCCCGGCGGCTACTGCCGCGTTCTGAAGGCTGGCATCCGCTACGGCGATGCCGCCGACATGGCCGTGATCGAGCTGGTCGACCGCGACCCCTCGGCCAAGGGCCAGGATAGCGGCCCGGTCGCCGAGCGCGCCGAGGAAGCCGACAGCGAGTGAGCTTCGGCTTGCCGCGATAGCCTGAAGGAAACCGGCCGCAAGGCCGGTTTTCTGTTGTCTGGGGAAGAAACGAACCACGTGCCATGAGCCAACCGGCCCCCCCTTCGCGCCTCGCCGCCATCGCGCTCTTCGCCTCCATCGTCGTGGCCTGGGGCATCACCTGGACGGTGGCCAAGCTCATTGTCATGGAGGTGCCGCCCTTCTGGATGTCGGCCATCCGCAGCCTCGTCGCCACGATTGGCCTTGGCGTGCTGCTGGTCGCCCGCGGCCAGATGATCATCCCCAAGCGCGGGGACCTGCCGGTGATCGTCATGATCTCCGTGCCACACATGATCGTGTTCTCGGTGCTGATGTCCTATGGGCTGATGCATGTGCCCGTCGGCCGCTCCGTCGTGCTGGCCTACACCACGCCGCTCTGGGTGGCCCTCGGTGCCTGGCCGTTTCTGCGCGAGCGCATTCCCCCCGCCCGCGCCGCCGGTATCGGCCTGGGGCTCGCGGGCCTGGCCTTCCTGTTCAACCCGCTGGCGTTCGACTGGTCGAACCGCAACGCGCTGTTCGGCAACGCCATGCTGCTGCTCTCGGCGCTGTCCTGGTCGGTGTCGATCCTCTACACGCGGGCCCATAAATGGATCAGCTCGCCCTTCCAGCTGGTGTTCTGGCAGGCGCTGCTGGCCACGGTGGTGCTGTTCATCCTGGCCCCGCTGGTCGAGGGGGCGCCCAGCTTCACCTTCTCGCCCTGGCTTGCGGCCCTGTTCGCCTATACCGGCCTCATCGCCACCGCCTATGCCTTTTGGGCGCTCGCCATCGTCAACCGCTCGCTGCCCGCCTCCACCACGGCGCTCGGCATCCTCGCCACCCCCGTGGTGGGGATTGCCGGCTCGGCCATCTTCCTGGGGGAGGGCATCGACCTCCCCCTGATGGTCGCAGCCGCCATGATCCTCTCGGGCATCGCGATCGGCACCTTGCGCCGCTGAGCGTGATCGGCAGAGGCGGCACGCCGGCGCCGTGAATCACGCGATCCAACCAACACCTGCTATATTGTCGGTGTGTCCCTCTCCCTCCCACTCCCGGAGCCCACGCCCACCACCGGCCCCCTCGCGGACCGCCTGCGCCCGCGCGCCCTGCCGGATGTGGTGGGCCAGGACCACCTGCTCGGCCCCGCCGGCACCCTCACCCGCATGCTCCAGCGCGGCTCGCTCGCCTCGCTGATCCTCTGGGGCCCCCCGGGCGTCGGCAAGACCACCATCGCCCGCCTGCTGGCCGAACAGGCGAACCTGCATTTCGTTCAGCTTTCCGCCGTCTTTTCCGGTGTCGCCGACCTCAAGAAATGCTTCGAGGAAGCCACAAGCCGCCGCGCCAGGGGGCAGGCGACGCTGCTCTTCGTCGACGAGATCCACCGCTTCAACCGCGCCCAGCAGGACGGCTTCCTGCCCGTGGTGGAGAACGGCACCGTCACCCTGATCGGCGCCACCACGGAAAATCCCAGCTTCGCCCTCAACGGCGCGCTGCTCTCCCGCTGCCAGGTTCTCGTCCTCAAGCGCCTGGACGATGCCGGGCTGGACCTGCTGCTGCACCGCGCCGAGGCCGCCATCGGCCACCCCTTGCCGGTCGACGCGGAGGCCCGCGCCACCCTGCGCGCCATGGCCGATGGCGATGGCCGCTACCTCCTCAACCTCGCCGAACAGCTCGCCGCCCTGCCGCCGGAAACGCCCGCGCTGGACGTGCCGGAACTCTCCGACCTCCTGGCCAAGCGCGTCGCGCTCTACGACAAGGACCGGGAGGAGCACTACAACCTCATCTCCGCCCTCCACAAATCGCTCCGCGGCAGCGATTGCGACGCCGCCCTTTACTGGCTCGCCCGCATGCTGGTGGGCGGCGAAGACCCGCGCTACATCGCCCGCCGCCTGCTGCGCTTCGCCAGCGAGGATATCGGCATGGCCGACCCCCAGGCGCTGCAGATCACGCTCGCCGCCTGGGAAACCTACGAGCGTCTCGGTTCCCCGGAAGGCGAACTGGCCATTGCCCAGGCCGTGGTCTATCTCGGCACCGCCCCCAAATCGAACGCGCTCTACACCGCCCTCGGCGCCGCGCAGCGCGCCGCGAAAGGCACCGGCAGCCTCATGCCCCCCGCCCATATCCTGAACGCGCCCACCAAGCTGATGAAAAACCTCGGCTACGGCGCCGGCTACGCCTACGACCACGACACGGAAGACGGCTTCAGCGGACAGAACTACTTCCCGGACACGATGCCCCGGCAGCAATTCTACCACCCCGTGGAACGCGGTTTCGAACGCGAGATCGGCAAACGCCTTGCCTACTGGGCCAAGCTGCGCCAGGACCGCGGCGCATGACCGTCAGCACCAAAGAAGTCACCGAGGACGAGGCCGATATCCGCCTCGACCGCTGGTTCCGCCGCCACTTCCCCGGCATCACCCAAGGGGTGATCCACAAGCTGTGCCGCACCGGCCAGGTGCGCGTGGACGGCAAGCGCGCCGATGCCGCCACCCGCCTCGCCCCGGGCCAGGCCATCCGCATCCCGCCTTTGCCCAGCGGCCCCGCCCCCGCACCCGCCCCGCCGCCGCTTGATCCCGCCCTGGGCCGCGAGTTGGAGTCGATGATCCTCTACCAGGACGATCAGCTCATCGTCCTCAACAAGCCATCCGGCCTGCCCACCCAGGGCGGCCCAGGGATCAGCAAGCACCTGGACATGATGCTGGCCGCCCTGCGCAACGCCGATGGCGAGAAGCCCCGCCTCGTCCACCGGCTGGACAAGGATACCTCCGGCGTTCTCGTCGTCGCCCGCACCCCCGGCATCGCCGCCAAGCTCGCCGCCGCCTTTCGCGGCCGCACGGTGGAGAAAACCTACTGGGCCGTCGTCACCGGCCGCCCGGTGCCGGTGGAAGGCCGCATCGAACGCGATCTCGTCCGCATCGACGGTTTCCGCGGCGAACGCGCCGCCGTCGCCGGCCCCTACGACGAAGACACCGCCCACTCCATCACCGACTACCGCACGCTGGATCACGCCGGCCGCAAGCTCGCCTGGCTGGAGCTCAGCCCGCTCACCGGCCGCACCCACCAGCTGCGCGTCCATTGCGCCAGCATCGGCGCGCCCATCCTCGGCGATGCCCCCTACGGGACCGAGAAACAGGACGAAGGCAACCGCAACTCCGCCCTGGTGGAGGGTTTCCCGGAGCGGCTCCACCTGCACGCCCGCCGCCTCTCCTTGCCGCATCCCGGTGGCGGCACGCTCACCGTGGAGGCGGAATTGCCGGCGCATATGGTCGAGACGTTCAAGGCGCTGGCGTTCACCGCGCCGCCGCCGTTCAAGCCGAAGCGAAGCAAGTAAGGGGTTCCTTTTCTCTGGAAAACGAAGGCGCTTCCCTTCCCTTTCCCTCCTCTCGGCGCATGCGCTAGGACAGTCAGGAACAAACGGGGGTAGGCATGTCGGGCCGGGGCGGGATCAGGATCGAGCGGGCGGGGCAGGGCACGTTTCCCCTGGCCCAGCTGCGCGAAGGTCGGCCGCCGCCCTTCCCGTGGCTGCGCCTCCTCCTGGCCGCGGTGTTGGGCATCAGCCTCCTGGCCGGCGCCGGCCTGGGGCTGCTCCGCCTGTTGATCGATACCGAGGCCCTGCGCGAGGAAGCCCAGGCCGCCCTGCGCCAGGCCACCGGGCGGGAGGTGACGATCACCGGCCCGCTGGTGATCGATTCGATCGCCAAGGCCACGGTGGCGCTGGAGAACGTGGTCATCCCCACCCGCGCCGGGTTCGACGGCCCACCGCTGGCCCGTATCGGCCGGCTGGAGGCGGAGCTGTCCCGCTCCTCCCTGCTCACCGGCCGCACCGTCATCAAGCGCCTGGTGATCGCCGATCCCGAGATCCACCTGGCCATCGACGCGGACGGTGTGCCGAACTGGCGCAACCCGCCCGCGCCGCCCGGGACCAAGCCGGCCGCGGGGCTGGCCCATGCCCTGCCGCGCAGCTTCAACCTGAAGGACGGCCGGCTCACCCTGGCCGATGCCCGCGCCGGGCGGGCAACCAATCTGACCCTGCGCCGCATCACGCTGACAGAGGCCGAGGGCGGTGGGCTGATGTCGCTCTCTGCCGATCTCGGCTACGGCACCCAGCGGATTGCCGCCAATGGCCAGGTGGGCCCTTTGCCGCGGCTGCTCGATACCACCGCCACCACACCCTGGCCGCTGCGTGTGGCGCTGGAATCGCAGGGCGCCAAGCTGACGGTCGCCGGCGGCATCCAGCGCCCACTGGAACTCTCCGGCTATGCCGTGAAGATCGATGCCTGGGTGGGCGATACCAGCACGCTGGTCGGGCTGCTGCCGTACCGGCTGCCGGCCATGCGCACCGTCTCCCTCACTGCCCGCATCGCCGATGGCACCGGCAGCGTGCCGGATATCGCCGGGGCGCGGCTGCAGATGGGTGCCTCTGATTTCACCGCCTGGGTCCCCGGCCTGAAGGTGGATACGGCGGATATCACCATGCCCGGGCTGGAACAGGCGCTGCGGGGCGAGGTGCTGGGCACGTTGAACGGCGTGCCGGTGAAGCTGCGCGGCGCGCTGGGCGGCATCTCCACCTTCCTGCCGGAGAATGCCGCGGAGGCGGTGTTCTTCCCGATCGATATCGAGGCGGAGGCCGGCGCGACGCGGGTGGCGCTGAAGGGCGGCGTGGCGGCACCGGGCAAGCGCAGCGGGCTCGATCTGGCGGTCAGTGCGCGGGTGGCGGATCTGGAACTGCTTTCCCCCCTGGTCGGGCAACGCCTGCCGCGGCTGCGCAATGTCTCCCTGGAGGCGCGGCTGGCCGATGGCGCGGCCGGTGGCTTTGCCGAGCGCGTGGCGTTGCGCAACGTGGCGATTGTCACGCCGCACGGGGATCTCGGCGGCGACTTCGTGCTGCATGTGTCTCCGCGGGCCGGGCTGTCGGGCACGTTGCGCAGCACGAAGCTGGATGCCGATGAACTGGGCGAGGTTCTGGCGGATGCGTTCGGCGCGCTGGAACTGGCCGACCGGCCCTCGCCCTTCCGGCGGCAGGGCTGGGACGATACGCGGGTGATCCCGAACCGGCGCCTGCACCTGGATACGCTGCGCCAGGCCGATGCGGACCTGACATTGGCGCTGGGCGAACTGCTGGCGGCCGGGGCGACGTGGCGCAACGTGGCCGGGCGGGTGGTGCTGGAGGGCGGCAAGCTGGTGGCCGATCCGCTGGTGGCGGATTTGCCGAATGGGAAGGCATCGGTGCGTCTGATGGTTGATGCGTCCGACGCGAAGATTCCGATGCGGCTGCGGGCGGCAATCCCGGGGATTCCGGTGCAGCCGCTGCTGGCCTCCCCCACGCGGCGGGACAATCTGTTCGGGCAGCTGGAGATCGATGCCGATCTCAGCGCCGAGGGCGATTCGATCCGGGCGATCGCCGACAGTGTTACGGGGCGGCTGGGGCTGGCCATCGTGGAGGGCGACATCGACAGCCGGCTGCTGCTGGATCCGTTGTCCGGCGTGATGGGCGCGGCGCGGGTACCTTTGAACCTGACGACGCTGGCCGGCACGCTGGCGCGGCTGCGCTGCTTCGCGGGGCGAGTGGATGCCGAGCGCGGCAAGGTGACGATCGGCGGGCTGGTGCTGGAAAGCGGGCGGGTGATGATCCAGGGCGACGGGACGATCGACCTGAAGGCCGAGGAGCTGGCGGTGCGGTTGCGGTCTACGATCCGGATGCCGGGCCAGGGCGTGACGGTCGCTTCCCGGCTGGGGGGCAGCTTCCGGGCGGCGCGGATGGATCTGGAGCCGCGGGAGCCCGGCCAGGCGCCGGCGGACCTGGCGGCGGTGCCTGATGCCTGCCCGGGGGTGCTGGAACTGGCGCGCGCAGGGCGGGTGGGCGCGATGCCGGAGGGGCGCACTGCCCGGCCGGACATGGTGGCCCCGCCGCCGCGGCGCAGATAGGAGCCAATCGATGAAGCGGTTCTGGGACAACGCCACGGCCGAGCCGGTGGGCGATCGGTGGCAGGTGCTGCTGGACGGCAAGCCGATGCGCCTGCCCGGGGGCGCGCCGCTGCTGCTGGGCCAGCCCGGATTGGCCGACGCGATCGCGGCGGAGTGGCAGGCGGCGGGCGGCAAGAAGGGCGGCGAGATGAGCTTTGCCGACACGCCGCTGACCCGGCTGGCCGGCACGGCGCAGGAACGCGTGGCGCCGAATGCGGAGGCGGTGGCGCTGGAACTGGCGAAGTATGCCGAGAGCGACCTGCTGTGCTACCGCGCCGAGGATCCGGCGGCGCTGGTGGCGCGGCAGGCAGCGGAATGGCAGCCCTGGCTGGACTGGGCGGCGGAACGATATGGCGCCCGGCTGGAGGTGACGGCCGGGGTGATGCACCGGGCGCAGCCGGCTTCGGCGGTGGCGGCATTGGCGGCAGCGGTGGCGGCGCAGACAGTCTCCGCGCTGGCGGCGCTGGGGATCATCGTGCCCTCGACCGGCAGCCTGGTGCTGGGGCTGGCGGTGGCCGAGGGGGTGCTGGATGCCGCCGGCGCCACGGCGGCATCGCAGCTGGACGAGCTGTTCCAGGCGGAACAATGGGGCGTGGAGTGGGAATCGCAGGAACGGCGCGAGCGCGTCGCCAGCGATATCGCGCTGGCGGCACGCTATCTGGCGCTCAGCCGGTAGGGTCAGCCGGCCAGGATCAGGTCGCTGCCCTTCTCCGCGATCATGTTGGTGGCGGCGTAGGTGTTGCCGCTGACCATGGTGGGCATGAGCGAGGCATCGGCCACCCGCAGGCCTTCCAGCCCGTGCACCTTCATGGTGGCGGGATCGACCACGGCCATCGGGTCGGTGCCCAGCTTGCAGCTGCCGACGGGGTGGTAGGTGGTGGAGCCGGTGGCGCGGGCATGGGCCATCCAGTCCTCATCCGTCACCACGTCCTTGCCGGGGAAGTTCTCGTGGTCGACGAAATCGGCCAGTGGGCGGGTTTGCAGCAGGCGGCGCAGGTATTTCATGGCAGCGAGCAGGGCGTCCTTGTCGGACTGGGTGGCCAGGTAATTGGGCTGGATCTCTGGGTGCACCAGCGGGTCGGCCGAGACGGCCTTGAGGTGGCCGATGCTGTCGGGGCGGAGCTGGGAGCAGCCCAGGGTCATGCCGGGCAGCGGGTCGAGATCCGAGGTGCCGTAATTGCCGGCGGCGTAGCTGGCGGGCGCGAAGTAGAGCTGCATGTCGGGCGTTTCCAGGCCTTCGCGGGTCTTCATGTAGCCGCCGGCGTGGCTGGGGCTGGCGGTGAGCAGGCCCTTGCGGGTGAGGGCGTAGCGCAGCACTTCGCCCACCAGGCGGATGCCGCGGGCGCGTTCGTTCAGTGAGCCGGTGCCCTTCACGCGGGCGGAGACGCGGGTGGCGTAGTGGTCGCGGAAGTTGCGGCCGACGCCGGGCAGGGCGTGGTGCACCTGCACGCCGATATCGGCCAGCCAATCGGGATCGCCGACGCCGGAGATCTGCAACAGCTGGGGCGAGTTGATGCTACCGCCGGCGAGCACGATGTCGCGCCCGGCCTTCAGGATCGTCTCCGGCCCGCCCTTGATGGAGACGGCGATGCCGGTGGCGCGGCGGCCTTCGAACACGATGCGCCGGGCCATGCAATGCTGCAGCAGGGTGACGTTGGGGCGGGCCAAAGCGGGGCGGAGATAGGCATCGGCCGGGGACCAGCGGCGGCCGTTCTTCATCATCTGCTGGTAGAGGAAGGTGCCTTCCTGGTCGCCGGAATTGTAGTCGGGCGTGCGACGCAGGCCGAGCGCCTCGTTGGCGGCGATGTAGGCATCCGACAGCGGGTGGGGGTCGCGCTGGTCCTGGATGTTCAGCGGGCCATCATTGCCGCGCACGGCGGGGTCGCCGCCGCCATTGCCGCGGGTTTCGGCGCGCTTGAAGTAGGGCAGCACGTCATCCCAGGACCAGCCGCGGCAGCCGAGCTGGGCCCACATGTCGTAGTCCGCCGCCTGGCCGCGGACGTAGAGGTGGCCGTTGATCGAGCCGGAGCCGCCGAGCACCTTGCCGCGAGGGTACGCGATGCGGCGGTTGTCGATATGGGGGCCCGGGGCGGTGGTGTAGCCCCAGTTGAGGTTGGGGTTGTAGACGGTCTTGTTGAAGCCCGCGGGGATCTTGATGAAGATGTTGCGGTCCGGCCCGCCCGCTTCCAGCACGGCGACCTTGTGGCGGCCATTGGCGCTGAGGCGGTTGGCCAGCACGCAACCGGCGGCGCCGGCGCCCACCACGATGTAGTCGAATTCGGTCATTGGTCGTTTCCCCTGCGTGCCGCGACTTTTGCGCGCGGCGCGGGGACGGTGCAAGCGGCGGGTCTTGGCCGGGGCTCGCGTGGATTAGTTGATCGGCGACGCGCGGTGCTATCGCAAGCGAAGCGGTCACAGAGAGCACAGAGAAGCACGGAGACCACGGAGAAGGAGGCAATGGCCATGCTGTTCTGGTGGGGGCTGTCTTTGTGACCCTCTGTGGCCCTCTGTGCTCTCTGTGACCGCTTCGCTTGGGATGGGGCTGCGGTTGGCCTAGGCGGGGCGGTCGCCGGCCAGGGTGATGCGGTGCATGGAGCGCAGCTGGCCGTGATAGTCGTTGACCGGGTTGTGCAGGGTGCAGCGATTGTCCCACAGGGCCAGCGCGCCCGGGGTCCAGCGGAAGCGGCAGGTGTATTCCGGGCGGATGGCGTGCTGGCAGAGATAGTCCAGCAGGGGGGCGCTTTCCTCCACCGTCATGTTCTCGAAACGCAGCGCGTGGGCGGTGTTGACGTAGAGCGCTTTTTTCCCGGTTTCCGGGTGGGTGCGGATGACGGGGTGGGTGGCTTCGTAGAGGGTTTTGGCGTCGTCGCGCTTGCTGTCCTTGATGCGGTCTTCGCGGGTGCGGGAGACATCGGCCTTGGCGGAGGAGGAGATGTAGCGCAGGCCTTCGAGCAGCTGCTTCATGCCGGGGGACAGGGTTTCGTAGGCCAGCGTCATGTTGGCGAAGAGGGTGTCGCCGCCGTGGGTGGGGATCTCGCGGGCGACCAGCATCGTGGCGGCCGGGGGGTGCTCCAGATAGGTGGTGTCGCTGTGCCAGATGCCGCCGAAATTGACCTTTTCATGCGGCAGCTTGAGGACGGGGATGATCTCCGCGAAGCCGTCGATGCCCTTCACGAAGGGGTATTCGATGGGCTGGCCGAAGCGGCGGGCGAGGGCGAGGAAGTCGGCCGGGGGCAGGGTTTGGCCGCGGAAGAAGACCACGTTGTGGGCGAGCCAGATCTGGCGGATCTCGGCGATCTCGGCATCCGTCGCGCGGGCGAGGTCGATGCCGTGGATCTCGGCGCCGATGGCGCCGGAGAGGGGGGTGTAGGTGATGGGCATCGTTGGTT
>JAIXTK010000079.1 GCA_027483995.1 Acetobacteraceae bacterium | reverse complement strand
GCGGATCTGGCGGCAGACCTCGATGCCGGAGAGGACGGGGAGCATCCAATCCAGCAGGATGAGGTCCGGGCGTTCCTCGGCGATTCGGGTGAGGGCTTCCTCGCCGTTGCCGGCCTCTTCCACGCGGTAGCCGTGCTTTTCCAGGTTGTAGCGCAGCATGGTGAGCAGGGCGGCTTCGTCTTCCACCACCAGGATCAGCGGGCCGGCGGCGGCGGCGGCGATGGGGGCATCGGAGGCCGGGGCGGGGCGGCGGTGCAGCATCGGCTCGGTCCTCATTCGCCGACGGGCCGGACGTTGGCGAAGGACGAGAGGTCGCTTTTCGGCCTTGCTTCGGTGATCGGGATACCGGTGACGGCGTAGTGGACGGTCTCGGCGATGTTGGTGGCGTGGTCGCCGATGCGCTCCAGGTTCTTGGCGATGAACAGGAGGTGGGTGCAGGGGGTGATGTTGCGCGGATCTTCCATCATGTAGGTGATGAGTTCGCGGAACAGGGCGTTGTAGATCTCGTCGATCGCCTCATCGCTGCGCCAGACCTGCATGGCCTTTTCCGGGTCGTCGGCGCCGACCGCGTCGATGATGCGCTTGAGGTTCTCCTGCACCAGGGCGGCCATGTGGGCGAGGCCGCTGGCCGCGGAGCGCAGGCTGAATTCCTCCAGCACCAGGCTGCGCTTGGCGACGTTGGCGGCGTAGTCGCCGATGCGTTCGAGGTCTCCGGTGGATTTGAGCGCGGCGACGATGTGGCGCAAATCGCCGGCCATGGGCTGGCGCAGGGCGAGCAGGCGGATGACGAACTGCTCGATCTCCTGCTCGCGGGCATCCACCTTGGGGTCCGCCTCCATCGCCTGGGAGGCGGCGGTGCGGTCGCGGTTGAGGATGGCGGCGCAGGCGAGGGCCACCTGGCTCTCGACCATGCCGCCCATCTCCACGATGAGGTCACGCAGGCGGTTCAGCTCTTGCTCGTAGCTTTTCACGATGTGTTCCTGGGGCATCTGGGAGCCTCTCAGCTGAAGCGGCCGGTGATGTACTGCTGCGTTCGCAGTTCGCGCGGGGCGGTGAACATCTGCGCCGCGGTGCCGACCTCCACCATTTCGCCGAGATAGAAGAAGGCGACGCGATCGGCGCAGCGGGCGGCCTGCTGCATGTTGTGGGTGACGATGGCGATGGTGAAATCCTGCTTCAGCTCGTCGATCAGCTCCTCCACCTTCAGCGTGCTGATCGGGTCGAGCGCGCTGGTGGGCTCATCGAACAGGATCACTTCCGGGCGCACGGCGATGGAACGGGCGATGCACAGGCGCTGCTGCTGGCCGCCGGAGAGGCCGGAGGCGGGGGAGGCGAGGCGGTCCTTCACCTCATCCCACAAGGCGGCGCGGCTGAGGGACCATTCCACGCGCTCATCCATCTGCGCCTTGGTGAGCTTTTCGTGCAGCTTCACGCCAAAGGCGATGTTGTCGTAGATCGACATCGGGAAGGGCGTGGGCTTCTGGAACACCATGCCGATGCGGCTGCGCAGGGCGTTGAGGTCCACCTTGGGGTCGACGATGTTGATGCCTTCCATCATCGCCTCGCCGGTGGCGCGCTGGCCGGGGTAGAGGTCGTACATCCGGTTGAGGCAGCGCAGCAGGGTGGACTTGCCGCAGCCCGACGGGCCGATCATGCCGGTGACCTGGCGCTCCGGGAAATCGAGGTTGATCGACTTCAGGGCGCGGTTGTCGCCGTAGAAGAAATCAAGGTTGCGGATGGCGATCTTGGCCTGGGTGGCGGCGATCTCGGGGCGGGTTTCCAGCGTGGGGCCTGTGATCGGCTCGGCCTGGCTGGTGGTGGCTTCGTTCATGGCAGCTCCTGGTGGGCTGGTCCGGCAGGGTGGGGCGGGTCAGCTGCGCTGGCGCAGCACGACGCGGGCGATGATGTTGATGGCGAGCACGCCGAGCGTGATGAGCAGGGCGCCGGCCCAGGCCAGGCGCACCCAGTCATCGAAGGCGGAGCCGGCGTACTGGTAGATGGTGACGGGCAGGCTGGCCATCGGGTGGGCGAGGCTGAGCGACCAGTTGAGGTTGCCGAGCGAGGTGAAGAGCAGCGGTGCGGTTTCGCCGGCGACGCGGGCGACGGCGAGCAGGACGCCGGTCATGATGCCTTCGCGCGCGGCGGGGTAGCAGACGAAGACGATCGAACGCCATTTCGGCGCGCCGAGCGCCACCGCGGCCTCCCGCAGGGCGACCGGGATCAGCTGCAGCATGTCTTCCGTGGTGCGCACCACGATGGGGATCACGATCACGGCGAGCGCGATGCAGCCGGCGATGCCGGAGAAGCCGCCGAAGGGGGCGACCAGCACGGTGTAGACGAACAGGCCGATCAGGATCGAGGGCGCGGAGAGCAGCACGTCGGAGACGAAGCGCACGGCGTTGCCGAGATGCGAGCCGCGTGCGTATTCCGAGAGGTAGGTGCCGACCATCAGGCCGATCGGCGTGCCGATGGCGGTGCCGATGGCGGTTTGGATCAGGCTGCCGACGATGGCGTTGAGCAGGCCGCCATCGGAGCCCGGGGGCAGGGTGACCTTGGTGAACACATCCAGCGAGATGCCGCCCAGGCCGCGCACCAGCAGCGTGGCCAGGATGGAGGCGAGCAGCGCAATGCCGATGGTGGTGGCGCCGACGCAGAGCCAGCGCGCGATGATGTCGCGGCGCTTGCGGCTGCGGCCGAGGGCCAGCGCCACGGCCGGGTCGCGCTTGGGGCCGGACGAGCGGAGGTTGGGGGAGGGCAGGCCGGCGGCGGCGGTGGTGGTGCTCATGGGGCCCGTCCTCAGCCGCCGGTCCGCGGCTTCAGCAGCACGCGCGAGATGGCCAGCACAATGAAGGAGATGACGAAGAGGATGAAGCCGAGCGCCAGCAGCGAGGCCAGCTTGAGGCTGCCGGCGGGGCTTTCGGGGAATTCCAGCGCCACGATCGAGGCGATGGTGTTGCCGGGGCCGAACAGCGACGTGGCGATGCGGTTGGTGTTGCCGATCACGAAGGTGACGGCCATGGTTTCACCCAGGGCGCGGCCGAGCCCGAGCATGATGCCGCCGACGACGGAGATGCGGGTGTAGGGGATGACGATGGAGCGCATCACCTCCCATGTGGTGGCGCCGACGCCATAGGCGCTTTCCTTGAACACCGGCGGTACGGTGAGGAACACATCGCGCATGGTGGCGGCGATGAAGGGCAGCACCATCACGGCCAGGATCAGCGAGGCGGTGAACAGGCCGGTGCCGAAGGGCGGGCCGGCGAACAGGGTCTCCAGCACCGGGATGCCTTCGAATGTCTCGATCACGGCGGGCTGGATGGTTTGCGACATCAGCGGCACGATCACGTAGAAGCCCCACATGCCGTAGATGATGGAGGGCACGGCGGCGAGCAGTTCGATCGCGGTGCCGACCGGGCGGCGGAGCCAGGTGGGTGCGACCTCGGTGAGGTAGAAGGCCACCCCGAAGGCGAGCGGAACGGCGATGACGAGGGCGATGATGGAGGTGAGGATCGTGCCGTAGATCGACACCGCGGCGCCGAACACGTCCTGCACCGGATCCCAGTCGACATTGGTGACGAAGCTGAGGCCGAAGGCGTGGAAGGCGGGCCAGCCGCCGATGAACAGCGACAGGATGATCGCGCCGAGCAGGAGAAGCACGAACACGCCCGAGACAAGGGCGGCGCCGGCGAAGATCGCGTCGCCGGACAGCTTGCCTGTGCGGCTGGTCAGCTGGTGCGCGCTGAGGGCAGTCTGGGACAAGGGAATGATCCGCTTCGGCTGACGGGAAAGGGGGCGCCCCCGGCGGCCACGCAGGCGTGGCGCCGGGGGCGTGGCAGGCTCAGTACTTCAGCTGGGCGCGCCAGGTGGCGCGGGCGGCGTCCTTCACCTTCTGGGGCAGGGGGACGTATTCCAGGTCGCGGGCGATCTTGTCGCCGTTGGTGTAGGCCCAGTCGAAGAACTTCAGCACGTTGGTGGTGCGGCTTTCGTCCTTCGCGTCCTTCGGGAGCAGGATGAAGGTGGCGGAGACGATCGGCCAGGACGTCGCGCCTTGCGTGTCGATCAGGTTCACAGCGAAGTTCGGGTTGGCCGACCAGTCGCCGTTTTCGGCGGCGGCCGAGAAGCTTTCGAGCGAGGCGGCCACGAACTGGCCGGCGCGGTTGCGCAGCTGGGTGGCGGAGAGCTTGTTCTGGGTGGCGAAGGCGCTTTCCACGTAGCCGATGCCGCCGCGGACCTGGCGCACGGTGGCCGCCACGCCATCATTTCCGCGCGCGCCGTTGCCGACGACCCATTTCACGCTGGTGGCGGCGCCGACCTTTTCCTTCCACTCCGGGCTGACGGCGGAGAGGTAGGAGGTGAACACGAAGGTGGTGCCGGAGCCGTCGGCGCGGTAGGCCGGGGCGATGGCGAGGTTGGGCAGCGCCACGCCGCGGTTCAGCTCGACGATCTTGGGGTCGTTCCACTTGGTGATCTTGCCGAGGTAGATTTCGGCCAGCAATTCGCCGGTGAGCTTCAGCGCATCGTCGGCCACGCCCGGGATGTTCACGATCGGCACAACGCCGCCGATCACGGTGGGCACCTGCACGATGTTGCCCGAGGCGATGCGGTCATTGGGCATCGGGGCATCGGTGGCGCCGAAATCCACGGTGCGGTTGGTGATCTGGTTGATGCCACCGCCGGAACCGATGGCCTGGTAGTTGAGCTGGATGCCGGTGGCCGCCTTCACCGCTTCGCCCCACTTCGTATAGACGGGGGCAGGGAAGGTTGCGCCGGCTCCGGTGATCTGCTGGGCCGAGGCTGCGCCCGCAAAAAGCGCGAGGCTGGCGACGGCGGCTCCCAAGAGGGAGGTGAGGCGGTTCATGTCAACTCCTGACGGTGCGTGCTTCGGCGTCCGGGGCTCGGTATCCCGGCTTGCGGCACCCTAGGCAGGGTCGGCGACTCGGCTATTTCAGTTTGATGACACTATCATGACAACGCGCGGGTGCCGCAGTGATGCGGATCACCCGCGCGCTTGTCGAGGTATGACTCTTTGCTCTACGCGCCGCCACCGGCCACCCCGGCGCGCGATACCAACCGCCCGAAACGCCGGAAGAGCCGGCGACTCGGGCGGTCGGCATCAGTTCCCCGCGGCGGTGCCCATCTTTTCCGCCAGGGTGGGCAGCTGGGCCGCACGCTTGGGCGCCAGCAGGCGCTGCAGGCGCTCCAGGTAGAGATAAACCACCGGCGTGGTGTAGAGCGTGAGGATCTGGCTGACCGCGAGCCCGCCGACCATGGCGAAGCCGAGCGGGCGGCGCAGTTCGCTGCCCGGGCCTTCGCCGAACATCAGCGGCAGGCCGGTGAGCAGGGCGGCCATCGTGGTCATGACGATCGGGCGGAAGCGCAGCAGGCAGGCCTGGCGAATCGCATCGAACGGTGTGGCGCCGTCTCTTCGCTCGGCCGTGATGGCGAAATCGACCATCATGATGCCGTTCTTCTTCACGATGCCGACCAGCAGCAGCACGCCAATGACGGCGATGACCGAGAGGTCGTAGCCGAAGGCCATCAGCGTGAGGAAGGCCCCCATTCCGGCCGAGGGCAGGGTGGAGAGGATGGTCAGCGGCAGGACGTAGCTTTCGTAGAGGATGCCCAGGATGATGTACACCGTGATCAGCGCGGCGGCGATCAGGTAGGGCTGGCTGGCGAGCGAGGCCTGGAAGGCCTGGGCGGTGCCCTGGAAGGTGCCCTGGACCGAGATCGGCACGCCCATCTCGCGCACCGTGCGGTTCACCGCATCCACCGCCTGGCCGAGTGCAACGCCCTCGGCAAGGTTGAAGCTGAGGGTGACGGCGGGGAACTGCATCTGGTGGCCGATGCTGAGCGGCGCGGTCTTGCTGGTGTCCACCTTCACGAAGGTGGAGAGCGGCACCGGCACGCCGGTGTTGGAGCGCACGAAGAGCTTGTTCAGCACATCGAGGCTGCCCTGCATCTCTGGCAGCACCTCCACGATCAGGCGGTAGGTGTTCACCTGGGTGAAATACTGCGTGACCTGGCGCTGGCCGAGGGCGCTGTAGAGCGTGTCGTCGATCACGGTGGGGTTGATGCCGAAGCGGGCGGCCTGGTCGCGGTCGATGGTGATGATGGCGGTGGTGCCGCCGTTCTGCTGGTCTGTGGCGAGGTCGCGCAGTTCCGGCACGCTGCGCAGGCGGTTCAGGATGCGCGGGGCCCAGGAGTACAGCTCATCGGTATCGGCACCTTGCAGGGTGTACTGGTACTGGGTTTTGGAGACGCGGCCGCCGATGCGCACATCCTGCCCTGCGGAGAGGAACATCTGCACGCCTTCCAGGCGGGCGAGCTTGGGGCGCAGGCGGGCGATCACCTCCTGCGCGGTGGCCTTGCGCTCCTCCCACGGCTTCAGCGAGATGAAGAAGCGGGCGTTGTTGCCGGTCTGGCCCATCTGGCCGGCACCGACCTGCATGGAATAGGCCTTGATCGCGGGATCGCTGGTGAGCACGCGGCCCACGGCCAGCACGCGCTGCTGCATCTCGACGAAGGAGATGTCCTGGTTGGCCTCGGCGATGCCCATCAGCAGGCCGTTGTCCTGTTCCGGGAAGAACCCCTTGGGGATCGTCACGAACAGGTAGCCGGTGGCGCCCAGCGTGGTGAAGAAGACCATCAACGTGATGAACTGGAAGCGCAGCGCAACGTCCAGCGTGCGGCGATAGCCGGCCAGCAGCAGGTCGAAGAACTTTTCCACCGCCCGGTAGGCCCAGTTGTGGCCGCCATGGTGGTGGGAGAGGAAGCGCGAGCACATCATCGGCGTGAGCGTCAGCGACACCACCATCGAGACGAGCACGGAGATCGTGACCGTCATCGCGAACTCGCGGAACAGGCGCCCGACGATGCCACCCATCAGCAGCAGCGGGATGAACACCGCGATCAGCGAGATGGAGATGGAGACGATGGTGAAGCCGATCTCGCCCGCACCCTTGATGGCCGCGTCCATCGGCCGCATGCCATCCTCGATATGGCGGTAGATGTTCTCCAGCATCACGATCGCATCGTCGACCACGAAGCCGATGGAGATGATGAGCGCCATGAGCGAGAGATTGTTCAGGCTGTACTCGAACAGGTACATCACCGCGAAGGTGCCCACCAGCGCGATCGGCACGGTGAGGCTGGGGATGATCGTGGCCCAGAGATTGCGCAGGAACAGGAAGATCACCATCACCACCAGGCCCACGGTGAGTACCAGGTGGAATTCCACCTCCTCCACCGTGTGCTTGATGGTCCCGGTGCGGTTCACGATCTCCGCCACCTCGATGGAGGGCGGGATGGAGGCCCGCAGCCGCGGCAGCTCGCGCTTGATGAGCGCCACCGTGTCCAGGATGTTGGCCTCGGCCTGCTTGAAGATGATCAGCTGCACGCCGCGCTTGCCGTTCTGATAGGCGGCCACCCGCAGATTGTCGGCGGCTTCCACCGCCTGGCCCACGTCGCGCACGCGGATCGGGGCGCCGTTGCGGTAGGCGATGACGAGGTTGTTGTATTCCTCGGGCTTGGTCAGCTGGTCGTTGGCGTAGATGGTGAAGCTGCGCTCGGCGCCGTCGATCGTGCCCTTGGGGGCGTTGGCGGTGCCGGTGAACAGCACGCCGCGCACGTCCTCGATGGTGAGGCCCATGGAGGCGAGCCGTGCCGGATCCACCTGCACGCGCACGCTGCGCTTCTGCTGACCGCCGATGAAGACCTGGGCGACGCCATTGATGGTGGAAATCTGCTGGGCGAGGATGTTGTCGGCGTAGTCGTTCACCTCGATCATCGGCAGTTCGTCGGACTGGACCGAGAGGATCAGGATCGGGCTGTCTGACGGGTTCACCTTCCAGAAGGTGGGGGGTTGGGGCAGGTTGCGCGGCAGCTGGCCGGTGGCGGCCGTGATCTTGGCCTGCACATCCAGCGAGGCGGCATCGATCTGCCGGGCCAGGTCAAACTGGATGGTGATGGAGGTTTGGCCCTGCACGGAGGTGCTGGTCATCTGTGCCACGCCCGGGATCTGGGCGAACTGGCGTTCCAGCGGCTGCGCCACCGCCGTGGCCATGGTTTCCGGGCTGGCGCCAGGGAAGGTGGCGTTCACGTTGATGGTGGGGAATTCCACCTTCGGCAGCGGCGAGACCGGCAGCAGCGGGAAGCACGCGATCCCCACCAGCACGATGGCCGCCATGAGGAGCGAGGTACCCACCGGACGGCGGATGAAGGGGGTGGAAATGCTCATGCCGGGATGCCTGCAGTGCGAAAGGTGTAATCCGGGACGCGACGCGAAAGGCGGGCAGGCCTAGCCGGAAGGCCGCGGTGTGGCCGGCTGGCCAGCCGGCTGCTGCCCGCCCGGTTGGGCGGGTTGACCCGGCGGCGGAGCGATGGTGACGCGGGCGCCGGAGCGCAGGCGGGACTGCCCGGCCACCACCACGCGCGCGCCATCTTCCAGCCCGCGGCGGATGATGGCCAGCGAGCCGTCGTCCTGCCCGGTTTCCACGCGCAGGAATTCCACTGTCTGGTCGTCCTTCACCACGTACACGAACAGGCCCTGCGGCCCGCGCTGCACGGCGATGGAGGGCACCGTTACCACGCCGCGCTGCACTTCCAGCTGCAGGCGCACGTTCACGAACTGGCCCGGCCACAGACGGCCATTCTCGTTCGGAAACTGCGCCTTGAGGCGGATCGTCCCTGTGGTCTGGTCGATGGCGCTGTCCGTCGTGATCAGCTGGCCGTTGCCCAGCACCGTTCGGTCGTCGGGCGAAAGCGCTGTCACCGGGGCGGTGCCGCGGGCCATGGCATCCTGGATCGCCGGCAGCGTGTCTTGCGGCAGGGTGAATACCACCACCAGGGGGCGGATCTGGCTGATCGTCACGATCACCGTGTTGTCGTTGGCGAACCGCACGACATTTCCGGGGTCCATGCTGCGCAGGCCAAGGCGGCCATCGAACGGGGCCGTGATGCTGGTGTAGTCCAGGTTGACCTGGGCGGCGGCCACCGTCGCCGTGTCGGCCTTCAGCTGGGCTTCCAACTGGGCAACCTGGGCCGTGCGGGTATCCACCACCTGGCGGGACGCGAACTGGCCGCGGGCCAGGTCGATGCTGCGGGCCAGGTCTTGCCGGGCGTTCACCAGGCTCGCCTCCGTGGCGGCTCTGCGGGCAACCGCCTGATCCAGCGCGGCCTGGTAGGGCCGGGCGTCAAGCTTGGCGATCACGTCGCCGCGCTTCACCTCCTGCCCTTCGGTGAAGAACACCTGCTCCAGCGTGCCGTCCACCCGCGGGCGGATAGCGGCGACCTGACCGGCCTGCACCGCGCCGATGTTGCGCAAGAGGATGGGCACATCGCGCTTGGCGGCCTGGGCCACCGTGACGGGCACGGGGGGAAGCTGGGCCGGCGCAGGCGCCTGGGCCAACACGGGGGATGCACTGGCCAAGACAATGCCGGCGGCGGCAAGTGCGGCGATGCGGAGGGGGGTGAGGATGCTCAAGGTGGTCCCATGGTCCCTTCTGCCGGGCGCGGTAGCCAAACGCCCCAGGTTGCAGCGCCTCGCAGCGCCAGGATCGATCGCCCTGTTCCTTTCCTACCCCGGCCCCGCCTTGTCAGGCCACAGGCAGGGGCCCGTGGTGCTGCGATGCGGTTGTTGGATGAGTTCGGGGGCTGGCGCCCGCGACCATCGGCGGCTTCTGGCAGGTGGCACCGCCTCGCCGTTCCATCAATCGCATGGGAAAGGACCGTAACGCAACGCTGCATCCCGTCCCGCGGGAAGGCCCGGGGCGGGATGCAGGCATTCCGGGGCGGCTCAGTCTGCCGGGATGCCCAGCGCCTGGCGGAACCGCACCGACAGGGCGGCGGCATCGCGCGGGGGCAGGAAGCGCGGCACGTCGGCCGCGGAGATGCGGATCACGGCGAAGATCACCTCGTGGCGCAGGCGCATCCGCAGGGCCGCGACCTGTTCCATGGTGGTGCAGGTGAGCACATTCTTCCAGCCGCAGGCGGCGGCGACGGCGGCGAGCTCGGTGCCCAGCGCGGTGTGGCTGGCCTGGTGGCCGGTTTCACCGAACTGGCCGTTATCCATCACCACCATGGACAGGTTGCCGGGCGCGCGGGCGGCCAGGGTGGAAAGGGCACCCATGCCCATCAACGCCTCGCCATCGCCGGTGAGCACCAGCACGCGGCGTTCCGGCTGGGCGAGCGCCACGCCGAGGCCGATCATGGCGGCACCGCCCATGGCGCCCCAGAGATAGAAGTTTTCCGGCCGGTCACCGGCGGCGCCGGCATCATAGGTGGTGGAGCCGAGGCCGGTGACGACCAGGAGTTGCCCGCCAGGGCAGTCGCCGGGTTCGCGCAGCAGTTCCGCGACAACGGCGCGGCGATCGAGACCCTGCGTCATGGCGGCGCTCACTGCTCCTGCTCCTTCACGAACACTTTCGCGCCGATCAGCTTCTGGCTGAACAGGACGGCGACGGGGATGATGCTGCCGAAGGCCAGCGACGCGGCGGCGGAGACCATGTCCACCACCTCCTCCTTCGAATCGGCGCGCTTCACGTGCACGCCCATCGCCTTCAGCACCGGCTCCGTGCCCTGGCCCATCGGCACCTGCCAGCCGTTGAACTCGCCCCATTCGCCGCGCATGGTGATCAGCGTCAGGAACGGCGCGTGCATGGTGGTGGGCAGGCCGATCATGTTGATGGTGTTGCCCACGCCGGAGGACTGCATCAGCAGGCAGGCGCGCTGGCCGCCGAGATGGGCGCCCATGGCGAGCGCCACGCCCTCTTCCTCCGTGGTGCAGACCACTGCCTGCATGTCGTTGTCCGCATGGGCCAACTCGATCAGGCGGGAATGCCCGGCATCGGGCACATAGGCAATCTGGCGGACGCCCGCCTTCTTGAGGGCGGCGTACACGCCGTCCTGCCAACTTGTTGTCGTCATGGATGGTCCTCCTGATCGACAGAGTGCCCTGCCGTTGCATGGCAGGCAAACGCGCCTTAATCCGATGGGCAAGATCGGAGAGCCGCGATGGACCACGCCAGCCAAGACCCGCATGCCGAAATCCGTGAGGAGGTGCGCAAGCTGTGCGCCCGCTTCCCTGGCGAGTACTGGCGCAAGCTGGATGCGGAACGGGCCTACCCCACCGCGTTCGTCACCGCGCTGACCGAATCCGGCTACCTGGGCGCGCTGATTCCCGAGGAATTCGGTGGCGCCGGGCTGCCGCTGGCCGGGGCCGCGGCGATTCTGGAGACCGTGCAGGCCGAGGGCTGCAACGGGGCGGCCTGCCATGCGCAGATGTACATCATGGGCACCATCCTGCGGCACGGCTCGCCCGCGCAGAAGAAGGAGTACCTGCCCAAGATCGCCACCGGCGAGTTGCGACTGCAGGCCTTCGGCGTG
>JAIXTK010000232.1 GCA_027483995.1 Acetobacteraceae bacterium | reverse complement strand
CTCAGGGTGCTACGCTCGGCCAAAGTCCTCTCCCCTTGGGGGAGAGGGTGGGGTGAGGGGTGAAGCGCCGCAACGGCAACGGCACCGCTCGCCCGCACGCGACCACGTCCGGACCGGACCGGCACCTCACGGCGGAGCCCCCCATGCCCTGGATCGCCCTTGCCGTCGCCGGACTCTTCGAAGTGGTCTGGGCCACCGCCATGAAGCAGTCACACGGCTTCACCCGCCTCGGCCCCAGCCTCATCACCCTCGCCGCCATGCTCGCCAGCTTCGGCCTCCTGGCCTACGCCATGCGAAGCCTGCCCCTCGGCACCGCCTATACGATCTGGACCGGCATCGGCGCCGTCGGCGCCTTCCTCGTCGGCATCACGGTCCTCGGCGAATCCGCCACCCCCGCCCGCCTGCTCGCCGCCGCCCTCATCGTCGGCGGCCTCATCCTGATGAAAGTCAGCAGCCCCGCCTGAACCCGGGCTCAGAACACCCGGGCCAGCTTCAGCGCCAGCACCAGGCCGGCGACCCCCCACACCGTCGCCACCATCAGCCACATCCGCAGCGAATTGAACGTCGAGCGCCGCGCCACCCGGCGCTCCGCCTCAGACCGCGAGCGCTTGTCGAACTGCGCCGCCTGCTCCACCAGAGACATGACACGAGCCATGAAACCACCCTCCCTGTTGGATGTCTTCTTGCAACGGGTAACCGAATTTTTATCAAATCGCCGCAGCTGAGTCGAATCGGCAAATGGCAAACACCGACGAATTCACGCGATTCGTTGCCGATCCAACGGCTGCGCCTGCCCCTCCGGCACCTCCCATAGCACCGGCGTCCGCCCGCCCTTCCCCAATCCCCCAACCCCGGCAACACTCTGCCCAACCGGGAGCCCCAGCCATGCCAACCGAATCCCACCAGATCGCCAGCGACACCCTGCGCGCCACCATCGCCGCCAAGGGGGCCGAACTCACCCAGCTCGGCACCGCCAGCGGCACCGAAGTGCTCTGGCAGGGCATCGAGCCCTGGCCCCGCCACGCCCCCAACCTCTTCCCCATTGTCGGCCTGCTGGCCAACGACACGCTGCGCCATGCCGGCAAGACCTACCGCGTCACCCAGCACGGCTTCGCCCGCGACCGCGATTTCACCTGGCTCGAACGCACCCCCACCAGCGCCCGCCTGGAGCTGAGGGACGACGCGCAATCCCGCGCCCTCTACCCCTTCGCCTTCCGGCTGGAGATCGCCTACGCCATCGCCGGCAATACGCTGGAGATCACCTTCACGCTCGACAACACCGGGCCGGAGACCCTGCCCGCCAGCTTCGGCGCCCACCCCGCCTTCCGCTGGCCGCTCCTGCCGGGGATCCCCAAGGAAGCCCACCTGCTCACCTTCTCAAACGACGAACCCGCCCCCATCCGCCGCGGCCCCGGCGGCTACATCGCCCCGGAACGCCACGAGAACCCCATCAAGAACCGCCGCCTGCCCCTGTCAGACGCCCAGTTCCAACCAAGCGCCATCGTCATGGACGCCCCCGCCAGCCAATGGGTCCGCTACAGCGCCCCCGGCTACGAAAACCAGGGCGCCCCCACCGTCACCGTCGCCTGGGATTCCGGCTTCCCCAATCTCGGCATCTGGTCCCGCCCCGATGCCGCCCTGCTCTGCATCGAGCCCTGGCACGGCATGGCCAGCCCCGCGGGCTGGGACGGCGAGTTCAAGGACAAGCCCGGCCTCATGCATCTCCCCCCCGGCGAACGCCGCCGCGCCCTCCACAGCATCACGGTCACGACCTGAGAAAAGAAGAAAGAAAGAAGGAAAGAAAGAAAGCGGCCACAGAGACACAGAGGCACAGAGAAACAAGGCAAGGGAGAAGCAAGAACCCCGTCCCGTAGGGCGGATCGCGAAGCGGATCCGCCACCCCTCTCATCCACCTCGCACCGTCCAATCCAGCCCCCGCATTCTACCTCCCTTGCCTTACTCCTCTGTGCCTCTGTGCCTCTGTGGCCCCTTTCTTCCTTGCGTCCTACCGAAGCCTCACCAACCACATCACCGACTACGTACGTAGATTTTATTCCTTGCATCGCCGTCGCAGGTTAGTTATAACCCGCGACATGCAAACTCACCCCTCCCCCCTGGCCGACGATCTGGCCCACCTGCGCGCCACCGCGCAGGCGGAATCCGTCCGCCGTGGCCCGAGGGATGTGCTGGCGGCCCTGCTCATGGCCTGCCTCGCCCGCCTCTTCGCCCGGCTGGAGGACATGCTCCGCCTCTGGCAGTCCGGCCAACTCCCCCCGCCCCCGCCGCCCCGCGCGCCGAGCGAGGCCCCCACCGCGCACCCGGGCTCCGTCCCGCCTCAGCCTCACACCACCCCCTGGTCCCTCTCCGCCTGGCTGTCCGGCCTCTGGCCCTTCACCCCCACGCCCGAATTCCGCACGCCGGCATCCCCCCGGGGCCAATCCCCCCGGCCCTGCACGCGCGCCAGCATCGGCCCCCGCGCCTCCCGCCCGGCACCGACTGAGCCCGCGCATCCCGCCGCGCAGCAGTCCGATCCCGCACCCGCGCCGCGCGCGATGCCACTGCATCGCCCCAACCGGCAGCGCCCCCTTCCCGCATTCCCGGCGCCCCTGCGCGCCCCGCCTCACCCGGCGCGCGCCCCGCCCTCATCCCCTCGCGCAAAAACAGCCCCCAGACGAAGCTGCTCACCCATGCCCATTTTATTGCGATATCGTATCATTAAGCCCAAAAGAAACGGGCCCTGCCGAAACAGGGCCCGCCCAATCGCCTAGGAGTCGAACTTGATCAGGTTGCGCAGCGGCGCGCCCGACTTCAGCTGGGCGTAGCCCTCGTTGATCTGCTCCAGCTTGATATGCCCGGTGATCAGGTGGTCCAGCTTCAGCCGCCCCTGCTTCCACAGCGTCAGCATCCGCGGCATGTCCACGCGGAAGCGGTTCCCACCCATCGAGGTACCCTGGATCTTCCGATCCCGCAGGAAGTCCGCGCCGTGCAGCTCGATCTTCGTGCCATACGGCACCATGCCGATGATCGTCGCCACCCCGCCCGGCCGCAGCATCGCGAAGCTCTGCTCGGCGGTCACCTTGTGGCCGATCGCCTCGAAGGAATAATGCACCCCGATCCCGTCCATCAGGTCCTTCACCGCCGCCACCGCATCCACGTTCGATGCGTTGATCACGTCGGTGGCACCCATCTGCTTGGCCACGTCCAGCTTGGAGGAAACGGTGTCGATCGCGATGATCCGCGAAGCGCCGGCCACCGCCGCCCCGTTCACCGCCGAAAGCCCGATGCCGCCGCAGCCGATCACAGCCACCGTGGCACCCGGCTCCACCTTGGCCGCGTTGAACACCGCGCCCACGCCCGTCACCACGCCGCAGCCCACCAGCGCGCCGATATCCAGCGGAATATCCTTCTCCACCTTCACCAGCGCATTCTCATGCACCAGCATCTGCTCCGCGAAGGAGGAGAGGTTGGCGAACTGGTGCACCACCTGCCCCTTCCAGGAATAACGCCGCGCCGCCCCCGGCAGCAGCTTCACCTCGGTGTTGTCGCAGATGTTCGGATGCCCGGTGGTGCAGTTCGCACAGGTGCCGCAGGAATGGGCTGCGGTCAACGGCCGCATGGCCAATGAGTATCTCCGTTATCTG
>JAIXTK010000108.1 GCA_027483995.1 Acetobacteraceae bacterium | reverse complement strand
GCAGGATGCGACCACGCGGATCTATGAGGCCTGCAGCTTCCAGGACATCACCGGCCAGCGCATCACCAAGGTGGTGGCCACGCTGAAGGCGATCGACAGCAAGGTGGGGCACATCATCGCCACCTTCGACAATCGCGAGGGCCGCCCGGTGCCGAAGCCGCTGCCGGCGGAGGAATCGCTGCTGAACGGGCCGCAGCTGCCCGCCAGCGCGATGGACCAGAGCGACATCGACAAGCTGCTCGCCAGCTTCGACTGACACACGGCGCACCGACAATCGGAACGCCGCCAACACGGATGGGGAGGCACAGAATGCGCCGCACCACGCCCTGGCTGATCGCCGCCCTGATGGCGCAGCCCGTGCCGGCCTGGGCCCAGGCGCCCGGGCCGGCAGCTGCGCCGACCGTTGCGGTGCGCACGGGCGACCATGCCGGCTTCGGCCGCGTGGTGCTGGATCTTGTGCCCGGCGTGCGCCAGAGCGTGGCGACCGATGGGCGCACGCTGACCGTGAAGCTGGAATCCAATGCCGGCCCGGTCGGCCTTGCCGCGCCCGGGCGCATGCCGCGCAACGTGGTGGGGATCGTTGCCCGCGATGGCACGGTGGAGCTGACGCTCGCCCCTGGTGCGCGCCCGCGCAGCTATCGCATGGGCGAGCGGCTGGTGGTGGACGTGGCAGACCCTGTGGCCGGCGAGCCGGCCGCAGCGCCGCCCGCAGCCGCATCCGCACCGGCGCGTACGGTGCCCGTTGCCCCGCCCGCGGCTTCCGCCCCGACGCCCGCCCCTGCCCAGGCAGCCGCGCGCACCGCCACCCCGCCCGCTGCCCCGGCGCCCGCTGCCCCCGCACCGGCCGTGGCCGAGGCTGCGCGGGTGGAGCTTGCGCGCGGCCAGTCTCCGGATGCCCGCTACCGTGCGCGCGAGGATGTGCCCGCGCCGCCCCTTGCCGAAGCGTCGATCGAGACGGTGCGCGCCGCGCCGTTGGGCCTGGCGGCTACGCTCTCCCCGGGCGAGGCGGCGGGCCCGCAAGGCGCCGTGGATGCCGCGTTGCCGGCCGTGACCCTGCCATTCTCCAGCAGCACCGGCGCCGCCGCGCTGCGCCGTGGCGATGCCGCGCTGGTGGTATTTGATGAGCGCCGGCCGGTGGATCTTTCCCCGCTGCGCGGCGACCCCGTGTTCGGGGGCGCGACCGTGAGCCTGCTGCCGGGCGCCACCGTGCTGCGCGTGCCGCTGCCCGATGGGCACGCGCTGCGCCTGGCCAAGGCCGATGCCGGCTGGACCGTGACCGCGGTGCCCAGCCATTCCGGTGGTCGGCCGATCCGTGCCGAAACCGTGGAGGGCCGTTTGCGCCTGCCGGCCGATGCACCGGGCCAGGTGGTGGCGGTGCCCGATCCGCTGACCGGCGGCACCATGCTGGTCGGCACGCAGCGCAGCGCCGGGCAATGGGTGCCGGTGGACCGGCGCACCCCGGAATTCGCGCTGCTCTCCACCTGGCAGGGCGTGGCCGTGTTGCCGCTGACCGATGCGCTGGCCCTGCGTCCGCATCCCGAAGGCTTCCGCCTTGCCGCCGCGGCGGATGGCGCACTGACCCTTTCGGCGGCCGAAAGCCAGACCCAGGCGATGACCGAGGCCGCCAGCGCCAGCCGGCGCTACGACCTGCCGGCCCAGCCGCTGGAGGCACTGCACCGCCGCCTGCAATCCGCCCGCCTCTCCTCCGCTGCCGCCCAGCCGCAGGCCCGCGCCGCGCGGCGCCGCGACGTGGCCGAAGCCATGCTGGCGCTGGGCATGGGCCCCGAGATGCAGGCCGTGCTGGCCGCCACGGTGGCCGAGGATGCCCGCGCCGCGGAAGACCCCGACATTGCCGGTCTTTCGGCCATCGCCGCCCTGCTGTCCGGCCGCACCGACCAGGCCGGGGCGATTGATGATGAGCGGCTGACCGGCACCGACGAGATTGCCGTGTGGCGGGCCGTGCGGCTGGCGCAGCAGGATCCGAATTCGGCGCGGGCGGCGGCGATCTTCGCCTCTGGCGTGCCGCTGCTGCTGTCCTACCCCGCGCCGCTGCGCGAACGGCTGCTGCCCATGGCGCTGGAGACGATGGCCCGCGGTGGCGAGGCAGGGGCGGCGCGCACCGTGCTGGAACGTCTGCCGGGAATGGGCGCGCTCGATCTGGCGCGTGGGCTGGTGGCGCAGCGCGCAGGCGACACGGCGGGTGCCCTGGCGCATTTCGACCGTGTGGCCGGCGGCACCGATCGCCGTGCGAGGGCCGCGGCGGCGCGCGAGGCGGTGGAGCTGCGCCTGGCCTCCGGCGCCATGACCACGGCGCAGGCGGCGGATGCCTTGGAGAAGCTGGTGTTTGCCTGGCGTGGTGACCAGACGGAAATCGCCACCCGCCTGCGCGTGGCGGAACTGCGCGCCCAGTCTGGTGCATGGCGCACCTCGCTGGCGCTGCTGCGCGAACTGCGCCAGCTCTTCCCCGAACAGGGCGAAGCCGCCGGCCGTGCTCTGGCCGATGTGCTCGCCCGCAGCCTCGCCCCCGGCGCGCAGGACGGCATCGCGCCGCTCGACCTCGTGGCGCTGGCCGAGGAGAACGCCGACCTGCTGCCCGCCGGCCCGGCCGGCCACGCGCTGGCGACTCGGCTGGCAGAGAAGCTGGTGGCGCTCGATTTGCCGGAGCGCGCGCGCCCGGTGCTGGAGAAGCTGGTCGACCAGGCGCCGCCGGGCGTGGCGCGCGCCACGCTGGGCGGCACGCTGGCGGCGCTGCGCCTCGAATCCGGCGCCCCCGAGCAGGCACTGGCTGCGTTGCAGGACAGTGTCGCCGAAGGCCCGCTGCCGCCCGACGTGCTGGAGCGCCGCACCCTGACCTTCGGGCGCGCCGCCGCCGCCACCGGGGATCTGCGCACCGGCGTGGCTGCGCTGTCGGAACTCGGCACGCCGCCGGCGCTGCGCCTGCGTGCGCGTCTTCTGGAGGAAGCGAAGGACTGGTCGGCGGCCAGTGCCGCGCTGTCCGCCCTCGCGCGCACCGAATTGCCGGCCACGGGCCCGCTGGATGCGGACCAGTCGCGCCTGGTGTTGCGCATCGCGGCTGCGGCGGGGCAGGCGGGGGATGAGCGCACGCTCTCCTGGTTGCGCAGCACATTGGCGCCGCGCCTGGCGCAGGAACAGTTGCGCGACCTCGCCACCCTGCTGGCATCCGCTCCGGTGCAGGGCGTGGCCGACCTGCCGCGCGCCGCGCAGGAGGCCATATTGGCCCGTGCGGCGGCCAACTCCGTGCGCGCGCTGGCGGCGCCCACCACCCCCTGAAGCGACCCCTGTTCCCACCGGACCTCCGGCATGCACGCGCGGGGTCCGTAGGGGGCGTTTTCCCCTTGCATCCCCCCCCCGATTTCCTCATGTTCCGCCGCCTTGGCCCCAGGGGGCGCGTGCATCCGGCACGCTGCCCAACAGGCCGTCTACTGGTTGACAGAGGGTCGCGGAATGAACGCACTCATGCCACTGGGGATGGTCTCGGAATTCCCGAGCGAGAACCAGACGACGACGATTTCCTCCGCTGGGGCTGAGGAACAGCAGAAGGACTACTTTGTCGAACGCGACGGCATGAAGTTTGCCGGCACGCATCTGCTGATCGACATCTGGGGTGCCACGCGCCTGGATGATCCCACGCATATCGACGAGAAGCTGCGCGAGGCCGCGATCGCCACCGGGGCGACGATCCTGCACAGCCATTTCCACCACTTCTCGCCCAATGGTGGCGTGTCTGGCGTGGTGGTGCTGGCCGAGAGCCACATCTCCATCCACACGTGGCCGGAGCGGAACTTCGCCGCGCTGGATATCTTCGTGTGCGGCGACTGCGATCCGCACCGGGCCATACCGGTGGTGCAGGAGGCGTTCAGCCCGTCGCGCATCGACCTGGACGAGCAGCGCCGCGGCCGCGTCGGCTAACGCTGCCCGGCTGACCGTGTTGAACGGCCCGGGGTGCCATCCCCGGGCCGTTCTGCTGACCACCGCCGCAATTCACGGAGAACCGCGATGGCAACCGATTCGTGGGTGAACGAGACGCTCTATGCCGAATGGGGCCAGCGCTTCCTGGTGAAGCGGGAACTGGCGCGGGTGCAGAGCGCGTTCCAGGACATCATGGTGTTCGAAAGCCACCTGCATGGCCGCGTGATGCTGCTGGACGGCGTGGTGCAGATCACCGAGGCGGATGAGTTCGTCTACCAGGAGATGCTCACCCACGTGCCGCTGCTGGCGCATGGCGACGCCAGGCGCGTGCTGATCATCGGTGCCGGCGATGGCGGCGTGCTGCGGCGCGTGCTGATGCACAACACTGTCGAGCGCGCGGTGATGGTGGAGATCGACGGCGAGGTGATCCGCCTGGCCAAGGAGCACATGCCGAACATCGCAGGCGACGCCTGGACCAATCCGCGCGCCGAGGTGATCGTGGGTGACGGCATCGATTATGTGCGCACCGCGCCCGATGCCAGCTTCGATGCGATCATCGTGGACAGCACGGACCCGATCGGCGTGGGCGAGGTGCTGTTCACCGACGAGTTCTACATGAATGCCGCCCGCGTGCTTTCGGCTGGCGGGCTGATCGTGAACCAGTGCGGCGTGCCGTTCATGCAGGCCGATGAACTGCGCGACACCAGCCTGCGCCGGCGCAAGTTCTTCGGCCATGTCGGTGCCTATGTGGCTGCCGTGCCCACCTATGTCGGCGGTTTCATGACGCTGGGATTCGCGGCCAAGCAGGCCGGGTTGGATACGGTGCCGGTGGAGACGATCCGGGCGCGGGCCGCGGCGGCGGGGATCACCGGGCGCTACTGGACGCCGGAAGTGCACCACGCCGCGTTCCAGCTGCCGCCCTATATCGGGATGCACCTGCCGAAGTAATCGGCTTCAGCCCGCGGCGAGCGGGCCTGAGAACAGCGTTTCGAACGGGGCGGTGCGGATCAGCTCCACATGCCCCAGTGTGGCCGTGACCGGCGCGAAGGTGGCGTTGGCGGTGGCGGTGGCGGCCGCCAGCGCGGCCTCGTCGGCCAGCTCTGCGCCGAGCATCAGATGCGGGACCCATGCGCCACTCGCCCAGGGTCCGCTGGCGGGGTGGCGCGCCAGGAGCTGCGCGTGCCGCACCAGCAGGGCGGAGGTGGTGACCGGCGCGAGCCATAGCGCCGCCGGTGTGCCGGGAAAGATGCCCAGATGGGCGAAGCGGACGGGCAGCCGCTTCCATTGCACCGACAGGCCGGCCGCGGTGGCGGCCAGCGCCTTGGCATCGGCGTCGTCGGGATACTCGGCCAGGGTGATGTGCGGGGCATTGCCACGCCCGGCATGGGTGATCCCTGCAGCGGCGAGGGCCTGGAGCAGGGTGTCAACGGGGGCACGGTCGGCCTCGTCGAGGCGCAGGGTCATTGCATAGGGCATCAGGTCCTATAGCGCGGCTTTCAGCCGGAGGCGAAGCTCTGCACCAGGCTGCCGGAGACGAGCCGCCAGCCATCCACCAGCACGAAGAAGATCAGCTTGAACGGCAGCGACACCACGTTCGGCGGCAGCATCATCATGCCCAGGCTCATCAGCACGCTGGCCACGACCATTTCGATGACGAGGAAGGGCAAATAGAGCAGGAAGCCCATCTCGAAGGCGCGGCGCAGCTCGCCCACCATGAAGGCCGGCACCAGGGCGCGCCACGGGGTTTGGTCTGGCGAGGCGGGGTCGGGCAGCTTGGCGAGGTCCAGGAACAGGCGCAGATCATCCTCGCGCACATTGGCGGCCATGAAGCCGCGGAACGGCTCGGCGGCCAGGCGCAGCCCCTCGATCTCGCCGATGCGGCCCTCGCTCATCGGCAGCAGGCCCTGCGTCCAGGACTGGTCCAGCACCGGCTGCATCACGAAGAAGGTCAGGAACAGGGCGAGGCCGATCAGCACGGAGTTCGGCGGCGTGCCCTGCGTGCCCAGCGCGCTGCGCAGCAGGGAGAGCACGATGATGATGCGCGTGAAGGCGGTCACCATCACCAGCAGGCTCGGCGCCAACGAGAGCACGGTGATGAGCGCGGTGAGCTGCACCAGCCGCGCGGTGGCACCCGCGCCGCCGGCGGCGCCGAGGTCGATGGCGACGGATTGGGCCAGGGTAGGGGAGGGGGCCAGCGGGGCAAGCAGCGCGGCCAGCAGCGCGCCGAGGAGCAGCCGGCTCATGGCGCGCCCTCCGGCTTCGGTGCGTCTTCGATCCAGCCCACCACCACATCCTGCGTGCCGCCGGTGACCAGCAGCAGGTGGCGCTGGTCGCAACGCACCAGGCACAGGCGGCGGCGCGGATCGAGCGCCACGGCCTCCACGATGGCCAGCCGCCCGGTGCCGCGCGGTGCCATGCCGCCCCAACGGGCAGCGCGCTGGGCGAGCAGCACCAGGGAGATCACAAGGGCCAGGGCGGCGACTGCGCCGAGGATGGTATTGAAGGTCAGGACTGGCATTTTTGCCGACAGTGCCTTTTGGCGCAGGAGGCGTTCAGGGGGGGGCGGGCTGGTTCAGGCTGGCGTTCAGCGCATCGATCTCCACCAGCAGGGCGGCGAGGCGCGGGCGCAGGGCGCGGCCTTCCTCCGGCGGAAGATCCAGGCAGCGGGCGCACAGGCGGCCGACCATCTGGTCCAGCCCGTCCAGCTCCACGCGGCGGCCGGACTGCACCATGCCGCGCGCCAGGCGCAGCATGTTGGCCACGCCCTCGGCCGCCTGCTCGGCGGCCGGCTGGCGGGAGGGGGCGTGGGGCAGGGTGGGGGGCGGGGGGTGGTGCTCGGCCTGGGTCATACAACGCGAATCATGCCGCGCGGAGGCTGCCAGCAGGTTAACGCGACCGTGCCGGTGCAGGCCCTATGCAAGAGTCTTGGTAAGGACCTGCGCATGCCCTGGCGCGTTTACATTTCGTCAGTGTACGCCAGGGCAGGATGCCCGCATGGACCCCGCGCGCATTCCCCTGTTCGACCTCGCCGACCGCCGCCTTTCGTGGATCGGGCAGCGCCAGCAGCTGCTGTCGCAGAATATCGCCAATGCCGATACGCCGGGCTGGCGCACGCACGACCTGAAGCCCTTCGCCGAGCATCTGGCGCGCGGCACCGGACTCGCGCCGGCGCGTACCGATGCCGGCCACCTCGCCCCCACGCGCAACCCGGCGGGGGCGGGCAAGGCTCAAACCGGTGAACGCGCGCCGGACGGCAACTCGGTGTCGCTGGATGTGGAACTGGCCAAGGTGGCCGACACCGAGTCGGCCCATTCGCTGGTGACCGGGATCTACCAGAAATACCTCGCCATGTTCCGCACGGCCGCTGGCCGCTGACCCAGGAGAGCAAGATGGACCTTCAGAAGGCGCTTTCGATCTCGGCCCGCGGCATGAACGTGCAGACCACCCGCCTGCGCGTGATCGCGGAGAACCTGGCCAACCAGGACACCACCGGCACCTCGCCCAACACCCAGCCGTATCGCCGCAAGACCGTCACCTTCGCCAATGCGGTGGACAAGTCCGTGGGCGCGGAAACCGTGCGGGTGAAGAAGGTGGGGCGCGACATGGGCGAGCTGCCGCTGCGCTTCGATCCCGGCCACCCCGCGGCGGATGAGCGTGGCTACGTGAAGGTGCCGAACGTGAACTCCTTCGTGGAGGTGATGGACCTGAAGGAGGCACAGCGCAGCTACAGCGCCAACCTCAATGTGCTGCAGGTCTCGCGCGGGATGATCTCGCGCACCATCGAAATGCTCAAGTAGCACCAGGGGAAACCAGGACATGGCCATCACCCCCGTTGGCGCCGGCGGCTCCCAGGCCGCGTTGCTCGCCTATCGCGCCATTGATGGCGGCGCGCTGGAAGGGGCGGGCGCCGCCGCGGCGCCCACGCCCGGTGGTGGCTTTTCCGGTGCGTTGAACCGTGCGCTCGGCGCCGTGGTGGATACGGCGCGCCAGGCCGAGACCGGTGCGATGCAGGCCATTTCCGGCCAGGGCGATATCGGCGCCGTGGTCACGGCCGTGGCCAAGGCCGAACTCGCCCTGCAGACCACGGCCGCGGTGCGCGACCGGGTGGTGCAGGCCTACCAGGACATCATGCGCATGCCGATCTGAGCCTTTCGGGCTCCATCGGCGCCTCCGGCAAAACGCCAGGGCGGAAGGACAGGAAGACCGATGCAGGAAAGCGATGTGGCCGGGCTGCTGCGCGAGGGCATGCTGGTAACGCTGTATGTCGGCGGCCCACCGCTGCTGGCCGCGCTGGCGGCGGGCATGATCGTGTCGCTGTTCCAGGCGGCCACCCAGATCAACGAGCAGACGCTCGCCTTCGTGCCCAAGGTGGCGGTGATCGGGCTGACGCTGATGGTGCTCGGCTCCTTCATGATGGCCACGCTTTCCTCCTTCACCCTTACGCTGTTCGACCGCCTGGTGGCCGTAGGCGGGCAATGACCGAGCAGGACGCCGCACTTCTGGCAGCACTGCCCGGCTACGCCTTTGCCTTCATCATGGTGCTGGCCCGGGTCGGCTCGGCGATGATGCTGCTGCCGGGCTTCGGCGAGGCAGAGGTGCCGATGCCGGTGCGCGCCGCGCTGGCCGTGGCACTTACGTTGGTGATGATGCCGGTGGTGGCCCCGCTATTGCCGCCGGAACCCGCGGACATGATGCGCGCCCTGCTGGGCGTGGCAGCCGAGGTGATCGCCGGGCTGTGGCTGGGCTGGCTCGCGCGGTTGCTGGTGCTGGCACTGCCGATGGCCGCCCAGCTCGCCGCCGGCATGATCGGCCTGTCCAATGTGCTGCAGCCCGATCCCGTGCTGGGGCCGCAAACCTCGGCCCTGTCGCGGCTGTTCTCCCTGGCGGCGCCGGTGGCGATCATGGCAACGGGGCTGCACGCCCTGCCGCTGGAAGCGCTGGAAGGCAGCTATCACGTGATCCCGCCCGGGCTTGCGTTGCCCGGCGGCGATGCGGCGCAGGCGGTGGTGCAGGCGGTGGGCAGCAGCTTCGCCCTGGCGCTGCGCCTGGCCGCGCCCTTTGTGCTGGCCTCGATCGTCTGGAACGTGGCGCTTGGCCTGCTGGCCAAGCTGGTGCCGCAGCTGCAGGTGTATTTCGCGGGCATGCCGGCGCAGATCATGGGCGGCATCCTGCTGGTGGGCCTGCTCTCCTCGGCCGTGCTCTCCGCCTGGCTGGGCGAGTTGCGCACCGGCTTCTCCGCCTTGCCGGGGCTGTAGCGCATGGCCGAAGAAACGGAGTCCGACGACAAAACAGAAGCGCCATCCGGCAGAAGACTGGAAAAGGCGCGCGAGGAAGGCAACGTCGCGGTTTCCGTTGAGGTCACCGCCTTTGCGGTGCTGGGCGCCGCGGCGCTGGTGCTGACCATGTGGGCCCCGGATCTCGGCCGCATGCTGGTGCGGCGCCTGGCGTTGCTGCTGGAACAGGGCCACCGGATGGAGCCCGTGGCGGCGCTGCATGGCGCGCTGCTGCTGTCCGCCATGATCGCCGGCCCGCTGGTGCTGGCCGCCCTGGTGGCATCCGCCGCCACCACGCTGGCGCAGACCGGGCTGCTGTTCCACGGCAAGGCGATGGCGCCCGATTTCTCGCGGCTGAGCCCGATAGAGGGGCTGAAGCGCATGTTCGGCTGGGCGGCGCTGGGCATTGTCGGCAAATCGCTGGTGAAGGTCGCGGTGGTGGGCACGGCGGCGTGGATGGTGCTCGCCGGTGCGCTGCCGGCGCTGGAACGCTCGGCGGATTGGGATGCCGCGGCACTCGCCGGCAAGTCGATGGCGCTGGTGATGAAGGTGCTGATCGCGATGCTGGTGGCCCAGGGCCTGATCGCGACGGCGGACCTGCTGTTCACCCGCATCCGCCACTGGCGCAGCCTGCGCATGAGCCGGCAGGACCAGCGCGACGAATCCAAGGAGCAGGAGGGTGACCCGCATGTGAAGGCACGGCTGCGCGGCATCCGCATGCAGCGTGCGCGCCGGCGCATGATGGCCTCGGTGCCGAAGGCAACCGTTGTCATTACTAACCCGACCCATTATGCCGTGGCCCTGGCCTATTCGCGCGACAGCGATGCGGCCCCCAGGATCGTCGCAAAAGGGGTCGATGCCATGGCTGCCCGGATCCGCGAGGTGGCGACGCAAAATGGCGTTCCGCTCGTTGCCAACCCGCCGCTGGCGCGCGCGCTCTACCCGCATGAGATCGACAAGCCGATCCCGGCCGAGTTCTTCCAGCCGGTGGCCGAGATCATCGCCTATGTCTGGAAACTCAGGGGGCGGGGATGAGGCGTCTGGCCGAAGGGCTGGGCCGCCTGCGCCGCGCCGGGCGCGATCCCGCCGCCGCCCTGGCGACGCTGGCCGACCCTGCCGCGCAGTTCCTGTTCGAGGCCGATGGTGCCGCGCGCGTGCTGCTGGATGCCGCGGGGCGGGTGCTGCGCCACAGCCCCGGCGTGGTGCCGCTGCTGGGGGCGGGCACTTGGCCGGACCTTGCTGCCCTGTTCTCGCAGGATGCCCAGGCTCCGTTGCGCGCGGCCCTGGCGCAACCTGCGGCCACCGTGCTGGCGCTGCACGGCCGCCACGCCGATGGCAGCCTGGTGCCACTGCGCGCCCGCCTGCTGCCGCTGCGCGGCGCCGATGGCGCGGCCCGCGGTGCGTTGCTGGTGCTGGAGGATGCAAGGCCAACCCTGCAGCAGGAGGCGGGGCAGCTGCACGCCCGCAAGCTGCAGGCGGTGGGCGAACTGGCCGGCGGTGTGGCGCATGATTTCAACAACCTGCTGCAGGCGCTGATCGGTGCGGCGGATGGGCTGGCCGAACGCCCGGAACTCTCGCCCGGCGCGCGCGAGGAAGTGGCGCTGGTGCAGGGTGCGGCGCGGCGCGGCGCCACGCTGGTGGCCCAGTTGCTCGCCTTCTCCCGCCAGCAAACGCTGCAGCCACGCATCGTGGCGGTGAACGCGGCGGTGCGCGACCTCGCCCCCCTGCTGCGCCGCAGCCTCGGCGGCGGGGTGCGCCTTTCCCTGGTGCTGGACGAGCTGGAGCGCCAGGCGCGCATCGATCCCGGCCAGCTGGACCAGGTGCTGGTGAACCTGGCCGTGAACGCGCGCGACGCCATGCCGCAGGGCGGCACGCTGACGCTGCGCACCGGCCGCCTCACCGTGCTGGCGCCGCGCAGCGTGGGGCCGGTGGCTGGCCAGCTGGAAGCGGTGCCGCCGGGCCGTTACGTGGCGATCGAGGTGCAGGACAGCGGCACCGGCATTCCGCCCGAGGTGCTGCCGCGCCTCTTCGAGCCGTTCTTCACCACCCGCGGCGCCCGCGGCAGCGGTCTGGGCCTGGCCACCGTGCTCGGCATCGTTCGCCAGTCCGGTGGGTTCCTGGAACTGGAGACGCAGCTGGGGCAGGGCACCACCTTCCGTATCCTGCTGCCCCGGGTGCGGGAGGAGGCCACCGCCGATCCCGCGCCGGCGCCGCCGCCTGCATCCCCCGTCGTGGCACGCCCCGCTGCGGGCTCTCGCGGCCGTATCCTGCTGGCAGAGGATGAGGAACCGGTGCGCCGCCTTGCCGCCGGCCGCCTGGCCCGGCAGGGCTGGGAGGTGCTGGCCGCCGAAACCGGCGAGGCAGCGCTGGAACTGCTGGGCGAGGGCCGGGTGGATGCCATCGTGACGGACATGATGATGCCCGGTATGGACGGCACCGCGCTGGTGGCCGAGGTGCGCCGCCGCCTCGCCCGGCCGGACCTGCCGGCGCTGATCACCTCGGGATATGCCAACGTGGCGCTGCACGATTCCATTGCGGCGGCCGCCACGGCCTTCCTGCCCAAGCCCTATGCCCTGCGGGAGCTGTCGGACCGGGTCGCGGCGCTTGTGCCGGCGCCGGAGGGTGTGGCACCCACCTAGCGGGTTGCGCGTTGGTGAGGTGCGCCGCCCTTGCGCAGCGTTTCTGTTCCCGCTATGTTCTCGATTCCTCACGGATGGAACAGAGGATGATCAAGTTCTTAACGACCCGATGGGTGCGTAACGATCGCGCGCCCTCCGTGCCCGGTGGCGCCCATGCGCGGCTGGACTCGGTTGCGAGTCGTAAACCATCATCCCGTGTGTCTCCGCGCCTTACCCTGCCACGCCCTTCTCCTGGAGCCTTCTGATGGACAAGAACAAGGCGCTCGACGCCGCCATGGCGCAGATCGAACGCGCCTTCGGCAAGGGCTCGATCATGCGCATGGGCCAGCGCCCGGGCGACGAGCAAATCGCCGTCATCCCCTCCGGCTCGCTCGGCCTCGATCTCGCGCTTGGCATCGGCGGCCTGCCCAAGGGCCGCATCGTCGAGATCTACGGCCCGGAAAGCTCGGGCAAGACCACGCTGGCCCTGCATGCCATTGCCGAGGCGCAGAAGCGCGGCGGCACCTGCGCCTTCATCGACGCGGAGCATGCCCTCGATCCGATCTACGCCCGCAAGCTGGGCGTGGACGTGGACAACCTGCTGATCTCCCAGCCCGATGCCGGCGAGCAGGCGCTGGAGATCGCCGATACGCTGGTCCGCTCCGGCGCGATCGACGTGCTGGTGGTGGATAGTGTCGCCGCCCTGGTGCCGCGCGCCGAGCTGGAAGGCGAGATGGGCGACAGCCACATGGGCCTGCACGCGCGGCTCATGAGCCAAGCGCTGCGCAAGATCACCGGCAGCGTCAGCCGCAGCAACACCATGCTGATCTTCCTCAATCAGATCCGCATGAAGATCGGCGTGATGTTCGG
>JAIXTK010000027.1 GCA_027483995.1 Acetobacteraceae bacterium | reverse complement strand
GATATTCGGCTCATCGGCCAGCAGCATCACGATGCGGTCGATGCCCGGTGCCGAACCGCCATGGGGCGGAGCGCCATACCGAAACGCGTTCAGCATGCCGCCGAAGCGGGATTCCACGTCGGCCTGGGTATAGCCGGCGATTTCGAAGGCCTTCACCATGATGTCGGGCCGGTGGTTGCGGATGGCGCCGGAGGAAAGCTCGATGCCGTTGCAGACGATGTCGTACTGGTAGGCCTTGATGGTCAGCGGGTCCTGCGTCAGCAGCGCCTCCATCTCGCCCTGGGGCATGCTGAACGGGTTGTGGCTGAAGTCGATCTGCTTGGTTTCCTCGTTCAGCTCGTACATCGGGAAATCGGTGATCCAGCAGAAACGGAATTCGCCCTGGGCGATCAGGCCCAGCTCGTTGCCCAGCTTGGTGCGCACCAGGCCGGAGAACTTCGGCGCCTCGTCCTTCTTGCCGGCGACGAAGAAGATGCTGTCGCCGGGCTTGGCGCCGGCGGCCACACGGATGGCTTCAGCGCGGTCGGCTTCCAGGTTGCGGGCGATAGGGCCGCGGGCGCCGTCAGCCTCGTACTGGATGTAGCCCAGCCCGCCCTGGCCTTCGCTGCGCGCCCATTCGTTCAGCTTGTCGAAGAAGCTGCGCGGGTTGGAGGCGGTGCCGGGCGCCGGAATGGCCCGGATGATCCCGCCGGAAGCCGCGATTTTGGCGAACAGCCCGAAGCCGGAGCCGGCAAAATGCTCCGTCACGTCGGTGATCTCGATCGGGTTGCGCAGGTCCGGCTTGTCGGAGCCGTATTTCAGCATCGAGGTGTCGTAGGGAATGCGCACGAAGGGCGGCTTGGTCACGGCGCGGCCGTTGGCGAACTCCTCGAACACCCCGGCGATGACGGGCTCGATGGTGTTGAACACGTCTTCCTGCGTCACGTAGCTCATCTCGAAATCGAGCTGGTAGAACTCGCCGGGTGAGCGGTCCGCCCGGCTCGCCTCATCGCGGAAGCAGGGGGCGATCTGGAAGTAGCGGTCGAAGCCGGCAACCATGGCCAGCTGCTTGAACTGCTGCGGGGCCTGGGGCAGCGCATAGAACTTGCCGGGGTGGTTGCGGGCCGGCACCAGGAAGTCGCGCGCGCCCTCGGGGCTGCTGGCGGTCAGGATCGGGGTCTGGAACTCGGTGAAGCCGCTCTCGATCATGCGGCGGCGGATGCTGGCGATCACGCCCGCCCGCAGCATGATGTTGCGGTGCATCTTCTCGCGGCGCAGGTCGATGAAGCGGTACTTCAGGCGCAGCTCGTCGGGGTATTTCTCCTCCCCGGCCACCTGCAGCGGCAGCACCTCGGCGGCGGATTGCACCGTGAGGGTTTCGGCCCGCAGCTCGATCTCGCCGGTGGGCAGGCGGGGGTTCACCGTGCCTTCCTGGCGCACCACCACGCTGCCGGTCACGGTCACCACGCTTTCCGGCCGCAGCTTGTCGATGGTGTCGAACGGCGCGGTGCCGGCGGCGAACACGATCTGGGTGATGCCATAGTGGTCGCGCAGATCAACGAACAGCAGCCCGCCATGGTCGCGCTTGGAGTGCACCCAGCCCGAGAGGGGCGCGGTGGTGCGGGCAGCGGTGGCGCGGAGCGCGCCGCAGGTATGTGTGCGGTAGGCGTGCATGGTCGGGAACCCCATCGGTCGAGCGGCGGCACAACAAGCGGCGGCGCGCGCGGGTGTCAAGTCGTGCGATCCACGGGGGCGATGGACCCGGCGGGCGGGTTGGGTGATTTTGCCCCCTTGGAGCGATGGAGTGGGCGATGCAGGTGATCGAGGCAAACGGGATGCGGATGCCCAAGCTGGGGCTCGGCACGTGGCGGCTCAGCGGGGCGGAGTGCGAACGGGCGGTGGCCGGCGCGCTGGGGCTGGGCTACCGGCACCTGGATACGGCGCAGATGTACGGGAATGAGGAAGCGGTGGGGGCCGGCATCAAGGCCGGCGGCGTGGCGCGCGCGGCGATCCACCTCACCACCAAGGTCTGGCCGGAAAACCTGGCCCCGGCGGCGATGCGCCGCGCGATGGAAGACAGCCTGCGCAAGCTGGGCACCGAATATGTGGATCTGTACCTGATCCACTGGCCCTACCCGGACATGGATCTGCCGGCGGCGCTGGAAACGCTCGGGGCATTGCAGCGCGAGGGCAAGGCACGCGCCATCGGCGTTTCCAACTTCACCGTGGCCCTGCTGAAGCAGTGCGAGGCGCTGGGCACGAAGGTCGCCTGCAACCAGGTGGAGTACCATGTGCTGCTGGACCAGGCGAAGCTGCTGGCCTATGCGCGCAGCAAGGGCATCGTGACCACCGCCTATTGCCCGCTGGCGCAGGGCCGGCTGGCCGGCCATGCGGCGCTGGATGCCATTGCCGCCAAGCATGGCTGCACCGCGGCCCAGGTGGCGATCGCATGGCTGCTGGAGCAGGACATGGTGGCGGCGATTCCGAAGGCCGGGCGGCCGGAGAGCCAGTCGGCCAATCTCGCGGCCCTGGATATCCGGCTGGACGCGGCGGACCGGGCGGCCATCGCCGCGCTGCCGAAGGACCAGCGCTGCGTCTCGCCCAGCTTTGCGCCCGCCTGGGACTAGCCCGCCAGCTTCAGCTCCTTGTGAAAGCGGTCTTCGTTCTGCCACCACCCCGGCGCATGGGCCGCGGGGTCCTCGATGCGGCCATGGTGGCCCAGCGCGTGGACGGCGTCGCCCAGCCGTGTGCGGCGCGGGGTGGCGCCGCTGATGTCGAAGCATCCGGGCTCGTAGCGATTGGTGCGGCGGGTCATCAGGCTGCACCAATCCACCGCGCCGAACAGGGTCCAGGGGGTGATCGCCAGCAGGTCGCCCCCCTCGCCGCGCAATGTGGCGACAGCGTTCCAGCATTCGGCGAGCCAGCGCACCTGGTGGGCCGGGTCCGCGCAGCCGAGATGCGCTTCGGTCACGGCGAGCGGCAGGCCGGGGTAGCGGGCCACCGCCTCGCGCAGGCGCGGCAGCCAGCCGGTCTGGCCGGCAACGGCGGGAACGCGCACGGCCTCGGTATCGGCATAGGCGTCCCGCCCGTTGCCGCCATGGGTGTGGGGCGGATAGAGCGCGGTGCGGTGGTCCAGGAAACGCTCGCTGGTGATGTAGTGGTTGAAGCCGAGCACGACCGGGCCGGGCACGCCTGCCCGCAGGGCCTCCAGCGTGGCGAGCGGCACGCCGGCGCGCAGCAGGCGAGGATGGAAGGGGTGGGCGGCCTCCACCTTCCCCAGCACCAGGTCGAGGCTGAGCCAGCGGCGTTCGTTCTCATAGGCAGCCTGGTACTGCAGCCTCCCGGTGGCGAAGGTCCGGCCGAGGTCTTCGGTCTGCACCAGCCGGGCATGCGGGATCTCCCGGCGGATGGCCTGCATGGCGCGCTGGATGGCGCGGCATTGCAACGCGAGCATGCGCATGAAGGCGGATTCGCTGGCCTGGTGCGGCGCCCAGTGGCCATAGAGGCCGGAAAAGCGGGCGGTGGTCAGCGGCTCGTTCACCGGGGTCCAGTCGGTGACCCAGGGGTAGCGCCGTGCCGCACGGCCTGCGAAGGCGGCAAGCTTCTCGGGCAGGGCGTCATCGAGCAGGCAGGTATAGCCGGGGCCGCTGCCGTGATGGATCAGCCCGGCAATGGGGGCGATGCCGAGCCGCCTGAGTTCGCCCAGCCGCTCGTCGTGCCAGGCCCAGTCGCAATCGCCGGGCTGGTCCGGGGCGATGCGTTCCCAGCTGATCGGGTAGCGCAGGCGG
>JAIXTK010000228.1 GCA_027483995.1 Acetobacteraceae bacterium | reverse complement strand
TCGTGGATCGCCTCGATCTCTTCGGCGGTATCGGTGTTGAAGCGATTGAGCGCCACCACCACGGGCAGGCCAAACTTGCCCAGGTTTTCCACGTGGCGGGCGAGGTTGACCACGCCGCGGGAGACGGCCGCCACATCCTGCGGGCCGAGATCCTTGCGGGCAACGCCGCCATGCATCTTTAGCGCGCGCACGGTGGCCACCACCACGGCGCAGCTCGGCGCCAGACCGGCCTGGCGGCACTTGATGTCCAGGAACTTCTCGCCGCCGAGATCCGCACCGAAGCCGGCTTCGGTCACGACGACGTCGGAGAGCTTCAGCGCCAGCCTGGTGGCGATGACCGAGTTGCAGCCATGGGCGATGTTGGCGAAGGGGCCGCCATGGATCAGGGCCGGCGTGCCCTCGATCGTCTGGACGAGATTAGGCATCAGCGCGTCGCGCAGCAGCACGGCCATGGCGCCATCAGCCTGCAGATCCGCCGCGGTGACGAAGCTGCCGTCGCGCCTTGCGGCGACCACCATGCGGCCGAGGCGGGCGCGGAGATCATCAAGGTCCTTCGCGAGGCACAGCACGGCCATCACCTCGGAGGCCACGGTGATGTCGAACCCGTCCTCGCGCGGGAACCCGTTCGCCACGCCGCCGAGGGAGCCGACGATGCCGCGCAGCGCGCGGTCGTTCATGTCCAGCGCGCGGCGCCAGAAGATGCGGCGCGGGTCGATGCCGAGCTCGTTGCCCCAGTAGATGTGGTTGTCCAGCATCGCCGCCAGCAGGTTGTTGGCCGAGGTGATGGCGTGGAAATCGCCGGTGAAGTGGAGGTTGATGTCCTCCATCGGCAGCACCTGGGCATAGCCGCCGCCGGTGGCGCCGCCCTTCACGCCGAAGCAGGGGCCCAGGCTGGGCTCGCGCAGGGCGACCATCGCCTTGGTGCCGATGCGGTTCAGCGCATCGCCGAGACCGACGGTGGTGGTGGTTTTTCCTTCCCCTGCCGGGGTGGGGGAAATGCCGGTGACCAGCACCAGGGCGCCGTCGGGCGTGCTGTCCTGGGATCGGATGAAGTCCCATTCGATCTTGGCTTTGGTCTTGCCATAGGGGACCAGGGCATCGGCCGGGATGCCGGCACGGGCGGCGATCTCGGCGATGGGGCGAAGGGTGGCCTTGCGGGCGATTTCGAGGTCGATGCTCATGGGGCGGACGTTACAAGAAGCGGGTGGGGTTTCCAAACAGGGTCAGGCCCCAGGGTCAGGGCAGGGAACGGGCCAGTTCGTCGGTGGGTTGGAAGCCGAGGCGTTGGTAGAGCGGGCGGGAGCGGTCGCCGGCGTGGAGCAGGGCGCGGCCGCAGCCCTGGGCGACGAGGTGATCGAGGCAGGCGCGCACGAGCCGGGCGCCGATGCCGGCGCCGCGGTGGGTGGGCTGCACGTAGACACCCCAGACATAGCCGAGGATGGGGGCGTCGGCGCGGCGGAAGGCGGGGTAGGCGCGCTCCACGATGTGGCAGCAGGCGCTGCCGATCGGTTCCCCGGTGTCCGAGGCCACGAAGCCGGCGAAGGCGCGGTGGGCGCGAGCCTGGGCGATGAAGGCGAGCGCCCGGGCCTGCCAGTCGGGCAGGGCATCCTCCTGCGGCAGGCCCATGTCGAGCCAGTGGCGGTGGTAGAATTCGGCCAGCAGGAGGTCGTCTTCGGTGGGCGCGATGGTGACCGCCATGGCTCCCCCACGCTGACGCGCGCAAACGGAAAAAGTCTTTTTGCTTCTTTTTCTTCAGAAAAAGAAGGCCTTGCTTCCTTACACTGCCACCGCCTTGGGCGACCGGTTCCGCACCTGCATCTCGTTCAGCACCTCGTCGATCGCGGCCACGAACTGGTTCATGTCCTCCGGCGTGATCGCCCCGATGCAGCCGACGCGGAAGCTCGGGGTCGGGGTGTTGTAGAAATTGCTGATGAGGAACCCCCGGCGCTTCAGGCCGTCGACGAAGGTTTGCAGGTTCCAGGCCGGGTCGGCCGGGGCGTGGGTGTTCATCACCACGGGGCCCTGGTGTTCGCGCGGCACGTAGGGGGAGAGGCCGAGGCGCTGGATGCCGGTGTAGAGCGCGTCGACATTGGCCTGGTAGCGGGCGTGGCGGGCGGGGCGGCCGCCTTCGGCCTCGTAGATGTCCAGCGCCACGCGGAAGGCGCTGAGCACCTGCACCGGGGGGGTGAAGCGGAAGCTGCCGGGGGAGCGCAGGGATTGCTCGTGGATCGAGTGCAGGTCGAAGCTCCAGCTGCCGGCATTGCCCTTGTTGGCTTCCAGGCCATCCAGGCGGCCGATGGCGAAGCCGAGGCCGGGCAGGCCCTCGAAGCACTTGTTGGAGGTGAACACCACGGCATCGACCTCCGGCTGGGCGGCGAGGTCGAAGGGCAGGGCGCCGAAGGCGGAGACGGCATCGACGATCATGCGGCGGCCGGCGGCACGCACCACGGCGCCAAGGGCGGCCACGTCGTGGATCACGCCGGTGCCGGTTTCGGAATAGACGGCGCCGACATGGGTGATGCTGGGGTCGGCGGCCAGGGCGGCGGCGATCGCGGCGGGGTCGGCGGGCACCTGGTCGGGCAGGGCGAGGGAGACCACGTCGCGGCCCGCTTCGGTGGCCAGGCGCTTCATGCGGTCGGCATAGGCGCCGATGGCGGGGATGAGGATGCGGCCGGACTTTGCGTGGCCAATCGGGGCCAGGTAGCTGCGCAGGGCGGCCTCGGTGATGAAGTGGCCGCAGCCTTGCAGCACCAGGGCGGCGTGGGTGCCGGGGATGCCGCCGGCGATGGGCAGCAGGCGGGCCTGCACCTCGGCCAGGACGGGGCGGAAATCATTGTCCCACGGCGCGATGTCCTCGGCCATGGCGGCGCGGACTTCGGGGCGGGTGGTGACAGGGCCGGGGATGAGCAGCTTCATCGGGATACCTCGCGGGGCTCGGGCGCCTGATTGCATGGGATTGCGGCGAAATCCAGGGCTGGCATGATAAGGGCATGGATCTCTCAGCGCTCTCCTTGCCGGACTGGATGCCGTGGTGGGCGGTGGTGGCCGTTCTCGTGCCGGTGGCGTTCTACCTGGCGCTGTTCCTGCTGATGCCGTTCAGCACCTTCGGGCTGCGGGCGAAGCTGCGCGAGATGGAAGGCCAGATCGAGGCGCTGCACGAGGAAATCCGCGGGCTGACCCTGCGGCTGCCGGAGCGCGGGCCGGGGATGCGTGCGCAGGGGGGGGGCGGGCGCGGCCTGCCGGGGCTGGATGACGATGACGAGCCGCTGCAGCCGCCGATCCCGCCGGCGGCGCGCGAGCCGCGGCCGCGCGGGGCCGGGGGCGGCTTCGGCGACCCGGTGGCGGACCGGATGCTGGCCTATATGCGCGACAAGGCGCAAACGGACATGAACCGCGCCGACATGGGCCGGCCGGAGCCACCCCGCCCGGCGCGCCCGCGCACCGAGCCGCGCTTCGTGCCGCCGCCCGGCCCGGCTGCGCGCGAGGTGGAGCTGCCGCCCCCGCCGCCGCTGGGCGGCATGCCGACCGAGGCGCCGGAGCCCGGCCTGCCGCCGCCGCCGCGCGTGCCCAACCGCTTCCTGCGCCGGCGCAGCGAGGATGGCGATGACGGCCCGAACCCCTCGCCCCCGGCCGGCCCGCGCATCGACTGGCCACGCTGAGGCCGCTCCGGTAGGGTGCCGCCGACCCCGGGCGGGAGGCTCGCATGCGCCAGACCTTGTTTGATCTCCTGTGGGGCTTGGCTTGACCCTCATGCCGCTCTCCGGCCCCGCCTTGCCGCCCGAGATGCCCGTGCCGCGCACGGTGCGGATGGGGCACATCACCTTCATGGCGTCTGACACCGCGCTGGCGCAGGAAGCGCGGGCGCGGCTGGTGGCGCGCTACGGCGAATGCGGCCCCGAGGACGCAGACGTGGCGGTGAGCCTGGGCGGAGACGGATTCATGCTGGAGACGCTGCATCGCTTCCTGGGCAGCGGCATGGCGGTGTACGGCATGAATTGCGGCTCCGTCGGCTTCCTGATGAACCGGTTCGACGAGGACGACCTGCCGGGGCGGCTGGCGCGGGCGCAGATGGCGGAGCTGCATCCGCTGCGCATGGTGGCCACCACGGCGGAGGGTGCCACAGTGCAGGCGCTGGCGCTGAACGAGGTCGCCTTGCTGCGCGAGTTGCGCCAGGCGGCCAAGATCCGCATCACGGTGGATGGCCGGGTGCGGCTGGCGGAGCTGGCCTGCGACGGGGTGCTGGTGAGCACGCCGGCGGGTTCCACGGCATACAACCTCTCTGCCCACGGGCCGATCGTGCCGCTTTCGGCCAATCTGCTGCCGCTGACGCCGATCAGCGCGTTCCGGCCGCGGCGCTGGCGCGGGGCGCTTCTGCCCAGCACGGCGGAGGTGCTGTTCGAGGTGCTGGAGAGCGACAAGCGCCCGGTGGCGGCGGTGGCCGACTTCACCGAGGTGCGCGACGTGCTGAGCGTGCAGGTGCGCGAGGATCGCGGCCAGAGCGCGCTGGTGCTGTTCGATCCCGACCAGGGGTTGAGCGAGCGGATCATCGCCGAGCAGTTCACGGTTTGATAGCAACACAAGCCGCCTGAACCGCTGCGCGGCGTGATCGCCCGGCAGAAAATGCCGGGGCGTTAACCTAAGGAAAACCTGGGGGCGCCACTCTGGCGTCGTCGGCAGGATGCCGGCGATGCAGGAGATCCCGCGGCCATGTGGCCCCACGTGTCTTCACGATATACGCGACAGAGGCTCGGATGAACGCGGTGCTGGAAGGGCTGAAGGCCCTGGGCGCCGCGCGGCTGATCGCCATGGGCGTGGTGGCAGTGGGCCTTCTGGGCCTGCTGGGCATGCTCGCCCTGCGCGGCGGCAACGACCGGATGGCGCTGCTGTATTCGGAGCTGGATGCCCGCGAGGCCGGGCAGATCGTCGATATCCTCGACAAGCAGAAGATTCCGCACCAGCTCGGTGCCGGCGGCACGCAGATCCTGGTGCCGGCCGACCAGGTGGCGCGGCTGCGCGTGACCCTGGCGCGGGATGGGCTGCCGAGCGGCGGCTCCATCGGCTACGAGCTGCTCGACCGCGGCGACGGCATCACGCAAAGCCAGTTCCAGCAGAAGATCGCCGAGACGCGGGCGCTGGAGGGCGAGATCGCGCGCTCCATCCGCACCATCACCGGCGTGCGGGCGGCGCGCGTGCACCTGGTGCTGCCGCGGCGCGAGCCGTTTGCGCGCGACAAGCAGGATGCGCAGGCCTCCGTGATGCTCACCACCGCGGGTGCGGGGCGGCTGGACCGCGAGGCGGTGCAGGCAATCGTGAACCTGGTGGCCGGCGCGGTGCCCGGGCTGCGGGCGCGCAACGTCTCCGTGGTGGATAGCCGCGGCACGCTGCTGGCGCGCGCCGGGGAGGCGGTGGGGCCGTCGGCCGCGGCCATGGGGGCGGAGGAGATTCGCCGCGCCACCGAGATGCGCCTGTCGCGCGCGGTGGAGGAGATGCTGGAGCGCGGGCTGGGCCAGGGGCGCGTGCGGGTTGAGGCCAACGTGCAGATGGATTTCGACCGCGTGCAGGAAACGCAGGAGAAATACGACCCCGAGGGCCAGGTGGTGCGCAGCACCCAGAGCGTGACCGACAACAGCAAGACCACGGAGCAGGCCGCCAACGTCTCTGTGCAGAACAACCTGCCGAACGCCGATGCGGGCCGCGAGAATGCCGGCACGCAGGAAGCGCGGCAGGAAGAGACGACCAATTTCGAGATCGGCAAGACCGTGCGCACCATCGTGCGCGAGCAGCCGCAGATCCGCCGCGTGACGATCGCCGTGCTGGTCGATGGCACGGAGGAGAAGGGCGCCGATGGCGTGCTGGCCTGGAAGCCGCGCACGGCGGAGGAGCTGGAGCGGATCGGCCGGCTGGTGCGCAGCGCGATGGGCTTTGACGCCGCGCGCGGCGACCAGGTGGAAGTGGTTTCCATGCGCTTCGCCGGCGATGTGGACATGGCCGGGCTGGAGCCGCGCGGCTTCCTGGGCCTGGGCATCGATGCTTCCGACGTGACGCGCATGGCGCAAACCGCCGTGGTGGGCCTGATCGCGGTGCTGGCGCTGCTGTTGGTGTTCCGCCCGATGGTGCTGCGGGTGACGCAGCTGGGCAACAAGGCACTGCCGGCCTCCGCCGTGGCGGGGCTGCCGGGCGGCGGTGCGATGGCGATCGGGGCCGACGGCACGATCACCGCGGCGTCCCTGGGGCTGGCGAACGACGTGACGCGGCTGCTGGAGGGACCCTCCGGCAGCGGCGGCGGGGGAGGCGGCATGGCAGGAATGGGCGGCGGCATGTCTGGCACCGCGCTGGCGCTGGCCGGCGGCGATGCGGGCGAGGATGAGAGCATGGTGAGCATCGGCAACGTGGACGGGCAGATGCGTGCCTCGGCCCTGCGCCGCCTGGCGGAGCTGGTGGAACGCCATCCCGAGGAAAGCCTGACGATCGTGCGGGCCTGGATGCAGGAAGGCAACAACTAATGGCCCGTGGCGGTGACATGCAGGCGATATCGGGCGCGCAGAAATCCGCGATCCTGATGCTGGCGCTGGGCGAGGAGCAATGCGCGCGCCTGTTCAGCATGATGCACGAGGACGAGATCAAGGAGATCTCATCCGCGATGGCGCAGCTGGGCCCGATCCGGTCCGACACGGTGGAGCGGCTGTGCGTGGAATTCGCCGAGCAGATCGGCGGCGCCGGCGCGCTCGTGGGCAGCTTCGAGGGCACGGAGCGGCTGCTGCTGAAGACGCTGCCGCGCGAGCGTGTCTCCCAGATCATGGAGGAGATCCGCGGCCCGGCCGGGCGGACCATGTGGGACAAGCTGGGCAACGTGCACGAGGCGGTGCTGGCGAACTACCTGAAGAACGAATACCCGCAGACCGTGGCCGTGGTGCTGAGCAAGGTGCGCGCCGACCACGCCGCCCGCGTGCTGGCGCTGCTGCCGGACAGCTTCGCCATGGAAGTGGTGATGCGCATGCTGCGCATGGAAAGCGTGCAGAAGGACGTGCTGGACGGCGTGGAGCGCACGCTGCGCGCCGAGTTCATGAGCAACCTGGCCCGCAGCACGCGCCGCGATGCGCATGAGATGATGGCGGAGATCTTCAACAACCTGGACCGCCAGGCCGAGGCGCGCTTCATCGCCGCCCTGGAGGAGCGCAACCGCGAGGCGGCGGAGCGCATCAAGAGCCTGATGTTCACCTTCGACGACCTCGCGCGCCTGACGCCCATGGCGGTGCAGACGCTGCTGCGCTCGGTGGACAAGTCGACGCTGCCGCTGGCGCTGAAGGGTGCCTCCGAAAAGCTGCGCGAGCTGTTCTTCAGCAACCTCAGCGAGCGCGCCGGCAAGATGCTGCGCGAAGAGATCGAATCCCTCGGGCCCGTCAAGCTGCGCGAGGTGGACGAGGCGCAGGCCTCCATCGTGGCGCAGGCCAAGGAAATGGCAGCGCAGGGCCAGATCGAGATCAGCGAAGGCAAGGATGAGGAGATGGTGTATTGACCACGACCCAATCCCGGAGCCGGACGGCGCCGCGCGCCGAGCCGGCCTTCGCCCTGTTCGCGCGCGACTTCGATGCGCCGCTGGACAACGTGATCGTGCTGGACGACGCCGAGGAGGAGGCCGCGCCGGCCGAACCGCCGCCGCCGCCGATCACCCAGGATATGCTGGATGCGGCCGTGGCCGCGGCGCGCGAGGACGGGCTGCGCGAGGGCCGGGCCGAGGCGGCGGATGCGCGCGAGGCGGCCCGCCATGCGATGCAGGCCACGTTGATCAACCAGATGCGCGATGCCGGGGCCCAGCTGCGCGGCGCCGTTGATGCCGCGGGCAGCCAGCTTGCCGCCCTGGTGCTGGCCACGCTGGATGCGGGGTTCCCGGCGCTGCGCGCCCGGCACGGGGCCGCGGAGCTTTCGCGCTTCACCCGCGACATCGTCGGCCTGCTGGCGCAGGAGCCGCGCATCGTGATCCGCATCCACCCCGACATGCAGGCGGCACTCGATGAAGTGCTGTCCGCGCTGGAGCCGGAGCGGCGCGACGCCATCCTGGTGGAGGCACGCGATTCGCTGCCGCCGGGCGACGCACGCATCGCCTGGCGCCACGGCATGGCGGTGCGCGACACCGAGGCGATGCGGCAACGGCTGGCCGAGACCCTCGCCCCGCTGGGGCTTGAGCCTGCCGTACATGTTTCCACCACGGCCTGACCGGAGAATCTCCAATGCCTGACGACATGGACCTTGCCGAACTCGCCGAACCCTCTGCCGCCGCCACCGAAACCGGCGGGGCCCGCAGCGCGCGTGACCTGGAGGCGGTGTACGATATCCCCGTGACCGTCAGCGCGGTGCTGGGCAAATCCACCATGCAGGTGGCGCAGCTGCTGAAGCTGGGCCGCGGCGCGGTGGTGGAACTGGACCGCAAGCTGGGCGAGGCGATCGACATCTACGTCAACAACCGCCTGGTGGCGCGTGGCGAGGTGGTGATGGTGGACGACAACCGCCTGGGCGTGACGATGACGGAAATCGTCAAGGCCGATCGGGCGAACTAAGGAAGACCTTCTCCCCTTCGGGCCCGGGCGCACGCAACAGGCCCGGGCCTGAAGTCACAAAAGTCTTTTTGCTTCTTTTTCTTCAGAAAAAGAAGACTCTTGCTTCCAGGATGGAACCAGCCTCATGCGCATGATGATCATCGGCGCCCTTACCGGCGAGCTCTCCCAGGCAGCGCGCATTGCCATGGGCCGGGGCGCGCGCATCGAGCAGGCCGACACGCGCGATGCGGGGCTGGCCACGCTGCGGCGCGATCCCAGGGTGGATCTGGTGCTGTGCGATCTCTCCCAGGACGTTCCCGCGCTGATCCGCGCGCTGGTCTCCGAGCGCATTGCCGTGCCGGTGGTGGCCTGCTCGATCGATCCGGACCCGGACCTGGCCACCGCGGCGATCCGTGCCGGGGCGCGCGAGTTCCTGCCGCTGCCGCCGGATGCCGAGCTGATCGCCGCCATCCTGGATGCGGTGGCCGGTGACGACCGTTCCGTGGTGGTGCGCGACCCCGTGATGCAGGCCACGCTGAAGCGCGCGGAGCAGGTGGCGGCGGCCGATGCCTCCGTGCTGATCACCGGCGAATCCGGCACCGGCAAGGAGGTTCTGGCGCGGCATATCCATGCGCGCTCCCGCCGGGCGAAGGGCGCGTTCGTGGCGCTGAACTGTGCGGCCATTCCGGAGAACCTGCTGGAGAGCGAGCTGTTCGGCCACGAGAAGGGCGCCTTCAGCGGCGCCGTGGCCCGCCGCGTGGGCAAGTTCGAGGCGGCCGATGGCGGCACGCTGCTGCTGGACGAAATCGGCGAGATGGATATCCGCCTGCAGGCCAAGCTGCTGCGCGCCCTGCAGGAACGCGAGATCGACCGCATCGGCGGCAACGCGCCGGTGAAGGTTGATGTGCGCATCCTGGCCACGACCAACCGCGACCTGTTGGCCGAGGTGGCGGCGGGGCGGTTCCGCGAGGATCTGTATTTCCGCCTCAACGTCATCAGCCTGCACGTGCCGCCGCTGCGCGAGCGGCCGGAGGACATCCAGGCGCTGGCTGACCATTTCGCCCGCCGCTTCGCCGAGGTGAACGGGCTGCCGAACCGCCCCTTGTCCGAAGGTGCGCGCCGGCGCCTGGCGGCGCATGTGTGGCGCGGCAATGTGCGCGAGCTGGAGAACACGCTGCATCGCGCGGTGCTGCTGGCCCAGGAAGACTGGATCGAAGCCGAAGCGATCGAGGTGGCGCCCGCGCCGCTGCCGGCTGGCCAGATGCCGCCGCAGACGGCACAGGCCACGCAGGTGCAGTCCACTGCACCTGCGCCCGGGCCCGCGGGCCAGGCCGATCCCGGCGCCACCGGCGTTGCCTCCCTGGTGGGGCGGCGCATGGAGGAGGTGGAGCGCGACCTGATCCTGGAGACGTTGCACCACACGCTGGGCAACCGCACCCATGCAGCCACCATCCTGGGCATCTCCATCCGCGCGTTGCGCAACAAACTGCGCGACTACAGCGCGTCTGGCGTGCGGGTGCCGCCGCCGCCGGCCGGGCTTGCCGCCTATGCCGCCGCCGGGGAGGCGATGTAGCGCATGGCGCAGTCGCCGCTCGCCGGCGCGCTCTCCGGCCCGCTCGGCACAATGCTGGGCCGGGCGCGGCCCTGGGCACCCGGCACCGATGTATGGCTGGCCATTGGCGTGATCCTGCTGGTGGCGGTGCTGATCCTGCCGCTGCCGACCATTCTTCTGGACCTCGGCCTCGCGCTCTCCATCACCTCCTCCGTGCTGGTGCTGATGGTGGCGGTGTTCCTGAAGCGCCCGCTGGATTTCACCAGCTTCCCCACGCTGCTGCTGCTGACCACGCTGCTGCGGCTTTCGCTGAACGTGGCCACCACGCGCCTGATCCTGAGCCACGGGCAGGAAGGGCCGCTGGCCGCCGGCCACGTGGTGGCGGCGTTTGGCGGCTTCCTGATGGGCAGCGACGTGGTGATCGGCTTCATCCTGTTCGCCATCCTGCTGGTGGTGAACTTCATGGTCATCACCAAGGGTTCCGGCCGCATCGCCGAGGTCGCGGCGCGCTTCAGCCTGGATGCGATGCCCGGCAAGCAGATGGCGATCGACAGCGACCTCTCCTCCGGGCTGATCGACGAGAAGACGGCGCGGGTGCGCCGCGCGGAGCTGGAGGAGGAGAGCGGCTTCTACGGCGCCATGGACGGCGCGGCGAAGTTCGTGCGCGGCGATGCGATCGCCGGGCTGATCATCACCGGCATCAACATCCTGGGCGGGCTGCTGATCGGCCTGATGCGCCACAACATGGGCTTCAGCGACGCGCTGATCTCCTACACCACGCTGACCATCGGCGACGGGCTGGTGAGCCAGATCCCGGCGCTGCTGGTCTCCGTCGCTGCCGGCATCGTGGTGACCAAGGGCGGCACCGAAGGCTCCACCGACGTGGCGCTGATGCGCCAGCTGGGCGGCAGCCCGAAGCCGCTGGCGATGGCCGCCGCTGCCTCTGGCGTGATGGCGCTGATGCCGGGCCTGCCGGCGCTGCCCTTCCTGGTGCTGGGCGGCCTGGCCGGGTTCGGTGCCTGGACGCGCCACAGGAACCCGCCGCGCATGGAGGGCGAGATGCCGGAAGCCCCCGCGCAACCCGCGGCCGAGGCGCCGATCAGCGACTCGCTGCGCATCGACATGGTGCGGGTGGAGCTGGGCTACGGGCTGCTGGTGCTGGCCGGTGGCGAGGCGCCGCGGCTGACGGAGCAGATCAAGGGCCTGCGCCGCGCGATCGCCGCCGAGATGGGCTTCGTGCTGCCGCCGGTGCGCATCCAGGACAACATGGCGCTGGCACCCGATACGTATTGCGTACGCATCAAGGAGATCGTGGCCGGGCAGGGCACGGTGCGCCCCACCATGGTGCTGGCGATGGACCCGCGCGGCGGCCTGCCGGACCTGGACGGCGAGCCGACGCACGAGCCGACCTTCGGCCTGCCGGCGAAGTGGATCGATGCGGCCCTGCGCGACGAGGCGGATTTCCGTGGCTGCACGGTGGTGGATCCGCCCAGCGTGCTCACCACGCACCTCACCGAACTGGTGAAGCAGAACATGGCGGAGCTGCTGAGCTTCGCCGAAACCCAGAAGCTGCTGGATGAACTTCCGCGCGAACACCAGAAGCTGGTGGGCGAGCTGATCCCGGCGCAGATCCAGGTGGGCGGCGTGCAGCGCGTGCTGCAGGGGCTGCTGGCCGAGCGCGTGTCCATCCGCGACCTGCCGACGATCCTGGAAGGCATCCAGGAAGCCTGCGGCAGCGGGGCGCGCGCCATCCCGGCCATCGTCGCCCATGTCCGCACGCGCCTGGCACGCCAGTTGAGCGACGCGCATCTCTCGCCGCAGGGCTACCTGCCGCTGATCACGCTCTCCCAGGCGTGGGAGGAGGCGTTCCATGATTCGCTGGTGGGCACGGGCGAGGAGCGGCAGCTGGCCATGGCGCCGACGCAGCTGGGCGAGTTCATGACCCGCATGCGCACCGAGTTCGACGCCGCGGCGCAGATGGGCGAGGCGCCGGTGCTGCTGACCAGCGCGCCGCTGCGCGCCCATGTGCGCGCGATCGTGGAGCGCATCCGCCCGGAAACCACGGTGATGGCACAAACGGAGATCCATCCGCGCGCCCGCATCCGCACCTTGGGTAGCATCTGATGCCCCGTCCCCGGCATCCCATCCACCTGGAAGCGCATGCGAGCGGGACATCAGAGTCTTGTTCTGCACGGCCTGCGCGGGCAGGACGCTAGCCATGCGGCTCAAGCTCTTCCGTGCCCCATCGATGGCCGAGGCGATGCGCCAGGTGCGCACCGAACTCGGCGCCGATGCATTGATCCTGTCCAGCCGGCGCGTGGCCGATGGGGTGGTGATCACCGCAGGGCTGGAGGCGGATGACGCGCCGCCGCCGCCGCTGGCCCGCCCGGCTGCGCCCCCGCCGGCCCCCGCCCCGCCTGCACCTGCACCTGCACCTGCACGGCCTGCACCGACACCGCTTGCACACACACCGCGCACCGCGGCACCGGCACCGGCTCCACCACCGCCACCGCCGCCCTCGCCGCAGGCCGCGGCGCTGGAATTCCACGGTGCCTCAGCGGCGTTGCGACGCAAGCTCGGGGGCGGGCCGCTGCCCTTTGCGGTGGCCGCCGCCGTGCGCTTCGCCACGCTGCCGCTGGCGGCCGGGGATGCGCCGCTGCTGCTGTCCGGCCCGCCCGGCGCCGGCAAGACGCTGAGCGTGGTGCGCCTGGCCACGCGCCTGGTGATGGCGGGCACCAAGCCCCTGGTCGTCACCACCGACGGGCAGCGTGCCGGCGCCACCGAGCAGCTTGCCGCCTTCACCCGCGTGCTGGGCCTGAAGCTGCTGGTGGCCAGCACGCCGGCCGCCCTGCAGCGCGCGCTCGCCCATCGCGAGGATGGCGCGCCGGTGCTGGTGGACAGTACGGGCAGCGACCTGTTCGACCCCGCCCAGGCCGAGGCGCTTTCCGCGCTGGCCGGCGCCATCGGCGCGCGCATCGCCCTGGTGCTGCCGGCCGGGCTCGACCCCGCCGAGGCCGCCGACATCGCCGCCGCCCATGTGGCGCTGGGCTGCAACCTGCTGCTGGCCACCAAGCTGGATGCCGCCCGCCGCATCGGCAGCGTGCTGGCCGCCGCCGAGGCCGGCTGCGCCCTGGCCGAGGCGGGCATCGGCGCCGGTGCGGCCGACGGCATGGTGCCCTTCACCCCCGACCTGTTGGCCCGCCGCCTGATGCAGGTGCCGCAATCCGCCGCCCACCCCGCTCCGGAAGCTGTCGCATGACCACCACCCCGACCCTTCTTCCAGACCGGCCTGCCCCCATTGGGCCCGCCCTGGCCAAGCGGGGGCGCATCGTCGCCATCGCCTCCGGCAAGGGTGGCGTGGGCAAGACCTGGTTCGCCATCACCCTGGCCCATGCCCTCTCGCGCCAGGGCCGGCGCGTGCTGCTGTTCGATGGCGACCTGGGCCTGGCCAACGTGGATATCCAGCTCGGCTTGATTCCGGCGCACGACCTGGCCACCGTGCTGGCGGGTACGCGCAGCCTGGCGCAGGCGGTGCAGCACCACGACGCCGGCGGGTTCGATATCCTGGCCGGCCGCTCCGGCTCCGGCGCGCTCTCCGCCCTGGACGACACGGCGCTGGAGGCCGTGCTGGCCACGCTGCGCGACGCCGCCACGCGCTACGACCACGTGGTGCTGGACCTCGGCGCCGGGATCGACCGCACCACCCGCCGCATGTCCGCCTTCGCCGACCTGCTGCTGGTGCTCGCCACCGAGGAGCCGACGAGCCTGACGGACGCCTACGCCGTGCTGAAGCTGCACCACGCCGATCGCATGTCAGGCGAGGGGGCCAATGGCGAGGCCCGCATCGTGGTGAACCAGGCCGGCAACGCCACCTCCGGCGAACGCACCTACGCCACGCTGGCCCGCGCCTGCGCCGCCTTCCTGGGCCACACCCCCAGGCTGGCCGGCATCCTGCGCCGCGACGACCGCGTGCGCGACGCCATCCGCCGCCAGACGCTGCTGCTGCAACGCCACCCCAACGCGACGGCGGCGGGGGATGTGGAACGCCTGGTGGAGGGGCTGCTGGGGTAGGAAGGGCAGCGGCCCGTCACCCCAGCTCCTTCAACGCCTGGAACACGAGGGTGAACTCGGCCCCCGTTTCCGTGTTCCGCACGGCGATCGAGCCGCCAATGGCGATCATCGTCTTCTGCGAGATGGCCAGGCCAAGCCCCGTGCCCTTGCCGGCCGGCTTGGTGGTGAAGAACGGATCGAAGATGCGGCTGATGATCGGCGGCGGAATGCCGCCACCGGTATCAGCCACGGTCAGCACCACCTTGTCCTCCCGGCCGGCGGCGCGGATCTCGACCCGCCTGTTCCCACGCTCGGCCAGCGCATCACGGGCATTCAGCAGCAGGTTGACCAGCACCTGCTCCACCTCCACCAGCCCGCCCAGTACCAGCGGCAGCTCCTGCGGCACATCCACCGCCACGGTCACCATGGCCTGGGAGAGGTTGCGCCCCACCAGCTCCAGCGACCCCGCGACGGCATCGGACAGCCTTGTCACGCCGCTGGTGCTGGTGCCGCGGCTGAAGGCCAGCAGGTGCTGGATCGTCCGGCCGGCCCGTGCCGCCTGGCCGGCGATCCACACGAGCCGATCGCGCGCGTAATCCACCGCCCCGGCATCGTCGGGCCGGGACAGGCGCAGCGAGCACGCTTCGGCCGCCGCGATCATGGCCTGCAGCGGCTGGGCCAGCTCGTGGGCAATGCCCCCGGCGAGCTGCCCCAGCGTCGCCACGTTGCCCGCCACCGTGGCCTGGGCACGAAGTTCCTGCGCTTCGGTGAAGTCGATGACCACGCCAATGATGCGCCGCAACACCCTTTCCTCGTCGTGGACCGACATCGCCCGCATGTCGAGGTATCTGGTGGAGCCATCCGGCCACATGACCCGGAACTCCACCTTGCCGACCTGGCTTTCGGGATCCGCCCGCAGGCGCGCAAGCAGCGACTGCACGTCCTGGAGATCATCCTTATGCACCAGGGTCTCAAACTCCTGGCGCGATGGCGGGGCCGCCCTGGGCTCCAGGCCATGAATGGTCCACATCCGCTGCGACCAGCGCACCTCGCCCGTCAGCTGGTCCTGGTCCCAAACGCCGAGCGCTGCCGCCTCGCTGGCGAGACGGAAGAACGACTCGCTTTCCTGCAGCGCCTGCGTCGCCAGGCGGCGGTCCGTCACGTCCATGCCGACGCCCGTCACGCGCACCACGTTGCCCGCCGCATCGCGCAGCGGCGTGGTGCGCATGTTCAGGTGGCGCACCGTGCCGCCGGGATGCACGACGCGGTACTCGTATTCGGCCGGCGCCCCGGGGTTGGCGATGACCCGATCATGTGACCGTTGCGCTTCGGCCCGGTCGGCCGGATGCACCATGGAGAGCGCTTCCGCCTCGTCAGGCGGCTCCGTCCGGGGGGGCCGTCCGCGCATGATCCACATCTCCGGCGACCAGTGGCGCGCCCGGCTCGGCACATCCCACTCCCACACCGCCAGCCCCGCCGCCTTCGTCGCCAGCTCGAACCGCACCGCGTTGTCGCGCAGTGCCTGCTCGACACTCCTCTGCGCCGTGATGTCCTGGTTCACCCCGATCACCTGCTGCAGCCTTCCGGCCGCGTCATGGATCGTGATGGACTTCGACAGCACGATCCGCACGCTGCCATCCGGATGGACCACACGATACTCGCGCTCCACCAGCCCCCGGTGCTGCCCGGCGCGCTGGGAGAGGATCTCGTCCGTGATCCATGTCCGGTCGTCCGGATGCGTTGTCGCCGCGATCGCATCGAGCGGTACAGGCTCCGCGGACGCCTCCAGGCCGCGGATCTCCCACATGCGCGGGGACCACACGGTCTCGTCCGTCGCCGGGTCGTAGTCCCACACGCCAAGGTTGGCGGTCTCGATCGCCAGCCGGAAGCGCGCCTCGCTGCGTTCGATCCGGCGCGTTGCCAGGATGCGCTCGGTGATGTCGATGTTCACGCCGATCACCTTCACGCCCTGCCCATCGGCGCCGCGCCGGGTGAGGCTGCGGGACAGGATGTGGCGGATGGTGCCATCGGCCCAAACCACCCGGAACTCGTGTTCGTGGCTTGTCCCGTCAGACTGTGCGGCCCGAATGTCCACCGTATGCTGCGTCCGCGCGAGGTCGTCGGGGTGGACCAGCGCCATCACCTTCTCGGGCGCCAGGATGCCGTCCCGCGGCTCCAGCCCGCGCATGCGCCACGCGCGGTCCGACCAGTAGCCGTCCCCCGTCTCCACGTCGTACTCGAAGACCCCGATATCCGCCGCCTCGACCGCGAGCCGCATCCGGGCCTCGCTGTCCTGCAGCGCCTGGGCCGCAAGGTGCATCTCCGTCTGGTCGCGCACGGCCGCGACGATGCGCACCGGCTGCCCTTCCGGGTCGCGCTCCGCCAGCTGCAGCACCTCCAGGTGGCGGATGGATCCGTCGCGGTGCCACACGCGGTAGGTGGCGCGGTGCCGCCCCTGCGCGCCCCCGCGCACCCAGGCCTCGCGGTCGGCCAGCACCTTCGCGGCATCGTCGGGGTGCAGCGAGGGCACGTCATAGGGCCGGTGGCGTTCCTCCGGTGTCACCGGCCATCCCAGCATCTGCAGCATGCGGTCCGACCGCTCCAGCGCGCCGGTCGGCAGATCGATGGTGAACATGCCGAGATCGGCGGCGTCGATGGCCAGCCGGAACCGCGCTTCGCGCTCGGCGATCTCGCGCTCCCGCATCAGCCGCTCGGTGATGTCGGCAAACACACCGATGGTCCGGCTGATCCGGCCGGAGGGCCCGCGCAGGAACACCCGCGTGGCCTGGATGTGGCGGATGTCGCCGTTCATCATCACGCCACGGAACACGATCTCCTGGCGTGGCGAGGTATCGAGCGGCGTTCCATCGGGCGCGTACATCCGCGCCTCGATGGCGGCCAGATCGACCGTGCCCCAATCGCGGCGCAACCGGTCGCGGTCGCCTTCGTGGATGATCGACATCAGGTCCAGCTGGAAGGAGAAGCTGCGGCCTTCCTGCAACCGCGCGAACACCGAAGGCTTCTTGATCCAGCGCATCTGCCCGTCGGGCTGGTCGCGTTCCCACACGCCGATATCCGCGATCTCGGCGGCCAAAGCGAGCTGCGAGGCATGGCTGCGCACCTCCAGCTCCGTTTCCTTCTGCCGTGTCACATCGGAGATGAGGCCGATGACATGGGTGGGCCGGCCATCGTCGTCCCTCATCACCGTGGTGGTGACGGACCAGTGCCGGATGCCGCGGGTGGGCAGCACGGCGCGATAGTGGCATTCGGACAGCGGCTCGCTGATCAGCGCGTTGAGGTCCAGGAAGGGGGCGCGGTCATCGGGGTGGACCAGCGCCAGCGTCTCGTCGCGGGTGAGGCCGCCCTCGCGCGGCTCCATGCCGATCATGCGCCACAGCCGGTTGGAGAAGTAGCGCCGGCCCGTGGCCACCTCCAGCTCCCAGATGCCGAGCTCGGCGGCATCGGTCGCCATCTGCAGGCGCTTTTCGTTCACCGCGCGCTCGCTGGCGGCCAGATGCGCCTGCGTGATGTCCTCCAGCGTCAGGATCAGGCGCCCGGCCTGGCCATCCCGGGCCAGGGTCCCGACCCCGATGAGCCGGAACCAGGAGGGCGGGTTCTGCGCCTTGCATGTGCGGACCACCAGCGAGAAGGTGCCGCCCTTCGTGGTGGCATCCGCCAGCGCGGCCGCCAGCGCCGGCTGGTCTCGGGGATCGAACAGATCCACGATCGCCTCGGCCGACCCAAGCTCGCCGCCCCCGGGGTGCATGAGGGACCTGAACTGCGGCGAGGGATGGATGGCCACGCGGGCCGCCGGGCCGCCCCCGTGCCAGTGCATTTCCAGCAGCGCCACGCAGGACAGGGTGCCGAGCAGGCTCTGCCGGTCTGCACGAACCTCCGCACCCAGCGCCTCGGCCTCTGCCAGCCCGATTCCGTTGGTGTCCTGCCCCAGGGCGGCACGGCGGAAGGCGCCCACCAGGATGCGGCTGAAGAACAGCGCCAGCGCAACGGAGCCGGCGATCGAGGCCACCGCCAGCGCCACGGTCCCGACGGGCCCGAGCGGCAGGCTCGCGTAGAGATCCCGCGATGGCATGCTGCTGGTGATAAACAGCGCGCCCCCGGCGGCATGGGTGAAGGCCAGCGTCCGTGCCTCTTTCGTCAGGATCGAGATGTTGCGGAAGACCCCGGCGCCGCCCGCCGAGGCAAGCGCACCGGCCATGCTGGCGGGCAGGGGTTCCCCCACATCATGGGCATAGGTGCGCCAGAACAACCGCCCGGCCCGGTCTCGCACGGTCAGCACCTCATCCTGGTCCAGCAGCCGGGCCAGACCCAGGGTGCCGAACAGCTGGGGCGCAATCTCGAACGCCAGCCAGCCGCGGCCACCCTGCGGCAGGGCGGCGGGGGCGGTGATGGCGAGGGCGCGCACCTCTTCAGGCCGGGGGCCGATATCGGCCAGTCCCAACAGGTTCGCCGATGCCGCGGCCAGTTGCTCAACCGGGATCGGTGGCGCGGTGCTCGCCTCCGTCCGGGCGATGATGGCACCTTGCCCGTCGTAGAGCGTTGCCGATCGAACGCCGAGCGCGGACACCATGAGGCGGAGTTCGCCGACATAGGTGCCGAGTTCGCCCCGCGCCAGGCTCGCCGAGGCGGAGGCTGCCCGCACGGCATGGGCGATCACGGCGAGGTGGGTTTCGATGTTCACCGCCGTGCGCGTGGCCGCATCCATGCGGGCGCTCTCGGCTTCGAGCCGGGCCGCCGTGAAGGACTGGCCGATATTGACCGCCATATGGATCAGCAAGGGCAGCATCACCGCAACGGCGAAGATGATGCTGGTGGACCAGAGCGAGAGAATCCTGGGCATTTTCGCCCAGGCAGCCAGAGCCGGAAGCGTCATCGGTGAGGTACCTCGATGGCCGCATGAAGTCAGATCGGTGCACCTGTCAGCAGTTTTGAAGAACAGGCAACGCCGGCTGGCTGTCGTCGATCAGAAGCCGTCATCTCCCTTAGGAGGGCCGATATCGAAATGTCCACCTGGGAAGACTACGGGCGCACCGCGCCGGAACACCGCAGAACGGCGCCGGCGAAACCGCCGATGCACGCCGTGCCGGGGCCAGGTGGGTTGGAAGATGCGCTGTGCCGCGATCCGCGGCGAGGGGGCCGATTCCCCCCTGCGTCACCTCAAGCGGCGTCGGTCAGCGTCCAGGGTGCACCGGGGTCGCAGAGCATCGGCCAGGCGTTGCGGGTGCGGACGTTGGGCTCCAGCCCCATCTCGGCGCGCAGCGCGCGGAACAGCGCACCATGGGCGACGATCAGCACCAGGCCCGGGCGTTCCAGCGCGCGGTTGACGGCAGCCACGGCGCGGGTGCGCAGGTCGACGAAGCTTTCGCCGTTGGGCGGCGTGTAGCTGCCTTCCACCCAGTGCGAAAACCACTCCGACATCGGCTGGCCTTCCTTGTCGCCGAAGGCGGTTTCGCGCAGCCCTTCATCCAGGTGCACCGGCAGGCCCAGCAGTTCGCCCGCCACCTTCGCCGTGTCATGCGCGCGCGACAGCGGCGAGGCGACGATGCTGGCAATGCCGCGGTTGACCAGCAGCGGGGCCGCGGCCTGGGCCTGGGCGATGCCGGTGGCGTTCAGCGGGATATCGACATTGCCCTGGCTCCACCCCTTGGCGTTCCAGTCGGTTTCGCCATGGCGCAGGAACCAGAAGCGGGTTTGGGCGAGCATCGGCATCGTGTCGTCCTCAGTCGAACAGAGAGCTGACGGAGCGCTCCTCGTGGATGCGCGCCATGGCATCCGCGATCAGCGGCGCAATCGTCAGCTGCTTGATGTTGGCGGCCAAGCGCACGGCTTCCGTGGCCAGGATGCTGTCGGTCAGCACCATCAGCTCGATCGGGCTGGAGGCGATGCGCGCCACCGCGCCGCCGGAGAGCACGCCGTGCGTCACATACACGCTGGCGGATTTCGCCCCGTTCTCGATCAGCGCGCGCGCCGCGTTCACCAGCGTGCCGCCGGAATCGACGATGTCGTCCACCAGGATGCAGTCGCGGCCTTCCACCTCGCCGATCACGTGCATCACTTCCGACACGCCCGCGGCCTGGCGGCGCTTGTCGATGATGGCGAGGTCGGTACCCAGGCGGGTGGCGATGGCGCGCGCCCGCACCACGCCGCCCACGTCGGGCGAGACGATCATCAGGTTGCGGCCGGCGAAACGCTCCTGGATATCGCGGGAGAACAGCGGGGCGGCCTGCATGTTGTCCACGGGGATGTCGAAGAAGCCCTGGATCTGGCCGGCATGCAGATCCATCGTCAGCACGCGGTTGGCGCCGGCCTCGGTGATCAGGTTGGCGACCAGCTTGGCGGAGATCGGCGTGCGCGATCCGCTTTTGCGGTCCTGCCGCGCATAGCCGAAATACGGGATCACGGCGGTGATGCGGCGGGCGGAGGCGCGGCGCAACGCATCGATGGTGATCAGCAATTCCATCAGGTTGTCGTTGGCCGGGTAGCTGGTGCTCTGCACCACGAACACGTCCTCGCCGCGGATGTTCTCGTGGATCTCCACGAACACCTCCATGTCCGCGAAGCGCCGCACGGAAGCCCGCGTCAGCGGCAGGCCCAACGCGGCGGCGACCGCCTCGGCCAGGGGGCGGTTGCTGTTGCAGGCGACAATCTTCATGGGGCGGGGATCCAGATGGGGCGATCCGGACCGGAACCGGAGGCCGGCGGAGCCGGCTTGGGGCAACGGCGCGGCCGCGGCGGCGCAAGGCGGGCCTGGAGGGGCGAAGCTGACGGCGGCGTTCTAGCAACAGCCCGCCCCCCTGTCCAACGAGCGCGGCTTTCAAGGCCGCATGGCTGTTTCTCTACCGCGCCGCCGCCGGGGGTGTGGCTGCCGGGGTGGCGCGCTTCGGGTTGGTCTGGTTGCCGATCACGTCCTTGATCCCGCCGGCGGCTTCCTGCGCCACCACCAGCGCCACGTCGGCCCACAGCCCGGCCAGCGTGCCGCGCGGCACCTGGTTCAGCTGCGCCACCTGCCCGGCCTCCGCCCCGCGGGCATCGGCCACGCGCCAGCGGATTTCCACCCGCTGCTGGTTGCCCGGCATGTCGGCCAGCGAAACCTCCGCCCCCACGGCATAGTCCGCGCCATCGGCCTTGTCCTGCACGGTCATGCCCAGGCGCATGAGCTGCTCGCGCATGTGGCGGGCCAGCGCGCGGTTGCCGTCCCCGGGCGCGCCGGTGATCGGGCGCAGATGGATGCGCACCGGGCGGTTCACCAGGCTGTCCGGGTCGGCATCGCGCCGTGCCGCCTCGATGCCGGCGAGCAGGCCGGCGATGGTCGGCGCTGCCTCCCGCCCGGCGCGGCGCAGCATGTCGGGTGCGGCTTCGCTCCAGGTGGCGGCCGGCACCGGCTGGGCCTCGGCCAGGCCACGCTCCGCCCCGGCGGGGTCGCGCACGCGGAAGCCGGGCACCACCTGAGACCCACGCAGCGCGGCCGACAGCTCCAGCCGCCAGTCGCCGGGGCGCACCGGCTCGGCCACCGCGGGCAGCGCCTCCTCCTGCATCGCCTCGGCCACGGCGCTGGCGTATTGCCCGGCCGCGGCATCGCCCAGCAGCACCTGCCCGGTGGGCACCACCGCCAGCCGCGCCGGCGGAGGCTGCGACAACCGGGAGCCGATCGCCCCCGGCCGCCCCTCGAACGGCCGCGGCAGGTCGCCGCAGGCGGCGACCAGCAGCACCAGGACCAGGGCGAGCCTAGACCAGGACACAGGACACCAGCGTGGCCAGGACAATCATCGCCATGAACATCCAGAGATAGGGCATGCCGTGCCTTATAGCGTGATGATCGACATCTGGTGCCCGATCACGCCACCGCCGGCGAGCGTCCGGCGCCGGTGGCTGAAGAAGCGGGCCTCGTCGGACAGCGTATCGAGGAACAGCGCCTCCACCGTGCCGGTCCCGGCCGCGCGCAGGCGTTGCGCGCAATAGCCGGCGAGGTCGAACTGCCAGCGCTCGGGCCGGCCATCGGCGAAGAAACGGGCATCTTCGGGGTCGCGCGCCAGCACGGCGTCGCGCAGATCGGCCGCCACCTCGTAGCTCGCCTGGCCGATGCAGGGGCCGACGGCAGCGGCGATGCGGCGCCGGTCCGCCCCCAGGGCTTCCATGGCGGAGAGTGTCGCCTCCAGCACGCCGGAGAGCGCGCCGCGCCAGCCGGCATGGGCGCCACCGACCACGCCCGCCTCGGCATCGGCGAACAGCACCGGGGCGCAATCCGCCGTCACGATGCCGATGGCGATGCCGGGCGTGGCGGTCACGGCGGCATCGGCGCGCGGGCCCTCGCCGGGGCGCCAGGGGGTTTCCACCCGCACCACGTCCGGCCCGTGCACCTGGGTGAGGCCGATGAGGTTCGGCAATTCCGCCCCCACGGCGGCGGCGGCGCGGCGGCGGTTCTCCAGGATGGCATCGCGCGAATCCTGGCCCGACCAGGCGCAGTTCAGGCTGGCATAGGGCCCGGTGGAAACGCCGCCGCGGCGGGTGAAGAACCCGTGCCGGGCCGCGATTCCGGGGGCGGCGACGAACTCGGCTTCGGTCATGCGGCAAATCCCGGCAGGGGGGGCAGCGCAGGGTGGCAAACCGCCATCGCCTTGAACAGCCGCCCCATCAGATGCGGCTCGGCCAGGCGCTGCGCGGCCTGCATCAGCGCGCCGGCGGTGGCGGGCGGCTGGCGGCCGGCCAGCGCCCGGCTGCGCTCGAACAGGCCAAGACGGGCGAGGAAGACCCCCTGCGCCACCGGCCCCTGCACCGTAGCCCCTGCCTCGCGCGCGATGGCGGCCAGGGCGGCGAAATCCACATGGGCGGTGAGGTCGGCCTCGCCCGCCGGGCCGAGCGGGTCCGCGGCCTCCCCAGCCCGCACCGCCTGCAGGCTGTCACCGGGCGCGGAATGCTCCGGCCCATAGTCGATGAACAGCGCCACGCCCCCATGCGCCACCACGCGGCCGGCCACATGCCGCATCACGGCGCGCGCGGCATCGCTCCATTCCACCACCTCGCCCTCGGCCGCGTCGGGGCCCGGCGGGGCAGGGCAGGGCAGTTCCACGAAGGCGCCCCCGGCCACATGCCGCTCCATCCATCCGGCGCCACGGCGCACGCTCTGGCGGATCGGCAGGGCATCCAGGAACTCATTGGCCAGCAGCAGCAGCGGGGCAGGGGGCAGGTCCTCGATGCGGTCGTGCCACGCGGCCCCCGGCACCACCGAAGCCTGGCGCGCGCGCAGGGAGGGCGAGGTCTCCACCAGCTGCACCCGCCCGGCCAGATCCGGCGCCGCCCGGCGCAGCACCCGCAGCGCATCGGCCATCAGCGTGCCGCGGCCGGGCCCCGCCTCGGCCAGGATCGCATCCTCCGGCGCGCCCATCGCCTGCCACGCCACCGCGGCCCAGGCGCCGAGCAGTTCGCCAAACACCTGGGAGATCTCGGGTGCCGTGGTGAAGCCGGCCAGCGGATCCGGCCCGGCGTAGTAGGCGGCGTTGGCCCGGGCCATGAAATGGTCCAGCCGCTCCGGCCCGCTCATCGCGCGCGCGCGACCATCACCAGCACCAGCCCCAGCCCCAGCAGCAGCATCGGCAGGCTCAGCAGCTGGCCCATCGTGGCGCCGGCATAGAGGTAGCCGAGATAGGCATCCGGCTCGCGGAAGAACTCGCCGATGATGCGCGCCACCGCGTAGCCGCACAGGAACACGCCGGTGAGCATCCCGGTTCGCGCCCGCACCGCATCGCTGCGGGCCAGCACCACCATCACCGCCAGCAACAGCAGCCCCTCCAGCCCGGCCTGGTAGAGCTGGCTGGGGTGGCGCAGCACATCGCCGCCATGGGCGAAGCGCATCGCCCAGGGCAGGCCGGGCGGTGCCTCGCGGCCCCACAGCTCGCCGTTCATGAAGTTGGCGACGCGGCCCAGGAACAGCCCCACCGGCGCCACCACCGCCACCCGGTCGGCAAAGCCCCACAGCGGGATGCCATGCTTGCGGCAAAAGGCGAAGGTGGCGATCGCCACGCCCAGCATGCCGCCATGGAACGACATGCCGCCCTGCCACACCTGGAAGATCGCCACAGGGTCGGCGAAATACTTCTCCGGCTGGTAGAACAGCACGTAGCCAAGCCGCCCGCCGAGCACCACGCCCGCCGTGGCCCAGGTGAGGTAGTCATCCGCCTGCAGCGGGGTTGCCACCGCGGGCGTGCGCTCCACCAGCCGGCGCATCCAGCGCCAGCCGATCACCAGCCCGCCGATATAGGCCAGCGCGTAGTAGCGCAGCACCAGGGGGCCCAGCACCAGCAGCGTGGTGCTGTCGGGGAACAGTTCGAAGCTCATGCCACCCCATCCGGATCACGCCGCACGATGGCGGCATACCGCGCCACGCCCTCCTCCAGCGAGGTGAACTGCCCCGCGAAGCCCGCCGCGCGCAGCCGGCCCATCGGCGCCTCCGTGAAGCTCTGGTAGCGGCCGCGCAGCACCTCCGGCATGTCGATGAACTCCATGCCGGGCGCGGTGCCGGAAGCACGGCACACCGCCTCGGCCACCGACCGGTAGGTGCGGCCAGTGCCGGTGCCCAGGTTGAACAGCCCGTTCACGCCGGGATGGTCCAGCAGCCACAGCATCACATCCACGGTATCGCCCACCCAGATGAAATCCCGCCGCTGCTCGCCATCCGCCACATCCGCCCGGTCGGAGCGGAACAGGCGCGGCGCGTGGCCGGCGCGCACCTCGTCCAGCTTCACCTTCACCACGGAGATCATCGCGCCCTTGTGCGCCTCGTTCGGGCCATAGACGTTGAAGAATTTCAGCCCCGCCCATTGCGGCGGGCGCGGCGCGCCGGTGGCCAGGGCGCGGGCCACCCACAGGTCGAAGGCGTGCTTGCTCCAGCCATACAGGTTCAGCGGCCGCAACCGCTCCAGCCCCTCCAGCCCGTCCTCGAAGCCCTGCCCGCCATCGCCATAGGTGGCGGCGGAGGAGGCATAGACCATCCGCACCCCGCGCGCCGCGCACCAGCGCCACAGGCGCTGCGGCAGCTCCACGTTCGCGGCCCACACCAGGTCGCCGTCTGTCGCCGTGGTGGAGCTGATGGCGCCGAGATGGAACACCATCTCCACCGGCGGATGCCCGTCCAGGAACCCATCCAGCTCCTCCGGCGCCACGATCCGCGCCGGCGGATGGGCGGCCAGGTTGCGCCATTTGCCGTTGCTGCGCAGCCGGTCCACGACAACGGTTTCCAGCCCGCGGCGCACCAGCGCCGCATGCAGATTCGAGCCGATAAAGCCGGCGCCTCCGGTGACCAGGATCATGGAATCGGCGTATAATCGCCCCCGCCCCTGTCGTATAGCCGACCCCTGTCGTATAGGCGCTTGGGCGCAGCCCCTGGAGACACGGCATGGCCGAGATTCCCCCCGCCAACCGCCCCCGCCTGTTCGGCGACCTCGCCGGCATCGCCGGTGGCGCCGTCTCGGCCTTCGCCGGCCTGAAGGACGAGGCCGAGGCCATGGTCCGCGCCCGCGTGGACGAAACGCTGCGCCGGCTCGACCTTGTGCGCCGCGAGGAGTTCGAGGTGGTGGCCGCCATGGCCGCCCGCGCCCGCGAGGCGCAAGAAAACGCCGAAGCCCGCCTCGCAGCCCTGGAGGCGAAGCTGGAGGCACTCACCCGCAAGCCCGGTGGCGGCGGGCCCGGCATGATCGCCTAGGTCTGGGCGTGAGGGTCCGCTGCGCGGGACAGATGCTAACGCACCCGCAGCATACGCGAATCTTAACACGGCAGTTTAAGTTCATACGACTGTCTCTTGATTCGCTCTTGCGACACCCCCAAGCACTTGCCTAGGCTTATGCGTGTGGCGACCGAAGTCGCGGCACCGTTCACCCTTGGGGAGACACCGCATGTCCGCCCATGCAGCCACCTACAGCGACCTGGCCGCCAATCCGCTGGATGTCGTCGAGCAGATCGTCGCGGCCAATGACTGGCTGTGCGACCGGCGCAGCGAATCCGAAATGGCCGCCGAAGCCCCCGGCCGCTGGTGCGATTACGGGCTGTATTTCTCCTGGTCGAACGAAATCAGCGCCATGCACTTCACCTGCGCCTTCGACCTGAAGGTGCCGGAACGCCGCCGCGCGGCACTCTATGAACTGCTGGCCCTGGCCAATGACCGGCTGTGGATCGGCCATTTCGGCCTGGATGCCGCCGACGGGATGCCGGTCTTCCGCCACTCCGTGCTGCTGCGCGGCGCCCCCGGCGCCTCCGCCGAAAGCCTGGAAGACATGGTGGACATCGCCATCAGCGAATGCGAGCGCTTCTTCCCCGCCTTCCAGTTCGTGCTCTGGGGCGGCAAGTCCCCCGCCGAGGCGCTGCAGGCCGCCATGCTGGAGTGCGTCGGCGAAGCGTGATTTGCTTATGCCTTCACGCGGAGGCACGCCCATGACCAACATCCCCCCCATCCTGCTCGTCGGCTTCGGCAAGATGGGCGGCGCCATGCTCGCCGGCTGGCGCGAACGCGGCCTGGCCCCCTCCATCGCCGTGGACCCGATGCTGCCGCCTTCGCCGGGCCCGGAAGTGACGGTGGTGGCCGATGCCGCCGCCATCCCCGCCGGCTTCAGGCCCGCCGCCATCGTGCTGGCCGTGAAGCCGCAGAACGCCGCCGAGACCCTGCCGCTCTATGCCCGGTTCGCCGGCGATGCCGTGATGCTCTCCATCATGGCCGGCCGCACCCTCTCGGGCATGCGCACCCTGCTCGGCGACAACGCCGCCATCGTGCGCGCCATGCCCAACACCCCGGCCGCGGTGCGCCAGGGCGTGACCGTCGCCTGCCCCGGCCCCGGCGTCTCCGCCGCCCAGCGCGCCCTGTGCGACACGCTGCTCGCCGCCATCGGCTCCGTGGCCTGGGTGGACGACGAAGGCCTGATCGACCCCGTCACCGCCGTTTCCGGCAGCGGCCCGGCCTATGTGTTCCTGCTGGCCGAACTGATGGAGCAGGCCGGGCTGGAACAGGGCCTGCCCCCCGCTTTGGCCCGCCAGCTGGCCCGCGAAACCGTCTCCGGCTCCGGCGCCCTGCTCGCAGCGAGCGCGGAAGACGCGGCCCAACTGCGCAAGAACGTCACCAGCCCCGGGGGCACCACGGCGGCGGCGCTGTCCGTGCTGATGGAATCAGACGCCATGCCGGCCGCACTCTCCAAGGCGATTGCGGCCGCCACGAAGCGCTCGCGGGAGCTGGCAGGGTAAAGCAAGCGGTTCTTTTTTGAAAAAAAGAACCAAAAAACTTTTGTTCGTTTGATGCGGAGAGACCGGGCCTTTCCGCATCAAACTCATAAAGTCTTTTTGCTTCTTTTTCTTCAGAAAAAGAAGAATCCTTTCTTCCCCCCTGAAATCCGGGTGACATTCCCGCCCCGCGCCCCCATCTTCCGCCCATGGACGACGCACCGGACATTGAAGCGGCCCTCGTCGCCGCCTGTTTCGAGGAGATTGCCGCGCGCGGCTGGGCGCGGCTCTCCATCCCTGCCGCCGCACGCGCCGCGGGCCTCCCGCTCGATGCCGCCCGGCGCCACATCCCCGATCGCTGCGCCCTGTTGCGGCGTTTCGGCGCCATGGCCGACGCCTTCGCGCTGAAGGACGCCCCGGCCGAGGGCCTGCCGCGCGATCGGCTGTTTGATCTCGTGATGCGCCGCATCGATTTCCTGCAGGCCCACCGCGCCGGCGTGATCGCCCTGCTGCGCGGCGTGCCCTTCGATCCCCTGGCCGCAGCACTGCTGGCCGGCGCCAGCCTGCGCAGCATGGCCTGGCTGCTGGACGCCTCCGGCTGCGGCGGTGGCCCCCTGCCCCTGCGCGCCGCCGGCCTGCTCGCCGTCTGGGGCTACACTGTGCAGGCCTGGCAGAAGGACGACAGCGCCGACCTCTCCGCCACCATGGCAGCCCTGGACCGCGCCCTGTCACGCGCCGAACAAGCCGCCGGATGGCTCTCCCCACGCCGCGCCGCCGAACCCACGCCCGACGTACCCTTCACGGAACAGGAAGGATAATTCCATGCCCAGCGACAAGTCGTGGCCGCCCAATCCCTGGCAGAACATGTCCTGGCCCGGCGGCACCCTGCCGGGGGTGGAGGAATTCCAGAAGATGCTGGGCGACCTCAAGCTGCCCGGCGCCCCGGGGGCCGATGCGCTGATGCGCGCCCACCAGCGCAACCTGGAAGCGCTGTCGGCCGCCAACCGCATCGCCCTGGAAGGTGCGCAGGCGGTCGCCCGCCGGCACATGGAAATCATGCAGCAAACGATGGCGGAGCTGACGGAAACGCTGAAGGCCCTGGCCGGCGGCGACGGCCCGCAAGACAAGGCCGCCAAGCAGGCCGAACTGCTGAAGGCCACCTATGAACGCGCGGTGGCCAACACCCGCGAGATGGGCGAGCTGATCCAGAAGGCCAATGGCGAGGCGCTCGGCGCCCTCAACAGCCGCGTGGCCGAAGCGCTCGATGAACTGCGCGACCTGGTGAAGCAGGCCAAGGCATAAGGCGCTCAGGCGCGGCGCAGCAGCAGCCGCGTCAGCCCGTCCGGCCCGGTTTCCTCCGACAGCACCGTGTGGCCGTGGTCGCGCGCGCTGCGCGGCACGTTGCGCCGCGGCTCCTCGCCCTTCAGCACCACCAGCAATGTTTGCCCCGGCGCCATCCGGTCCAGCGCCAGGCGGGTGCGCACGAAGGTCATCGGGCAGAGGTCGCGCGTGATGTCCAGCGTGCGGTCCGCCGCTGTGTCGCCGTCCTCGGCCATGGCCACCTCGTCCAATGTTGTCGTCCCGCAAAAACGTCCGTTGCGAAGCGGTGTCGCCCGATTCATATATACGGCAAGTCCAAACCCATGAAAGGGGCCATGAATGTCCGACGACGCCGGAACTGCCGATGTATTGGCGCTGACAGCGCAGATCGTGTCCGCCCATGTCTCCAAGAACAACGTGATGCCGGATGCCCTGCCGGCCCTGATCCAGGACGTGTACCGCACCCTGTCCACCGTGGGGCGCGAGCCGGCGCAGGCCGATAAGCCAACGCCCGCCGTGCCGGTGAAGAAATCCGTCTTCGCCGACCACATCATCTGCCTGGAGGATGGCAAGAAGCTCAAGATGCTGAAGCGCCACCTCAAGACCTCCTTCAACCTCACGCCCGACCAGTATCGCGAGCGCTGGGGCCTGCCGGCCGACTACCCCATGGTCGCGCCGGACTACGCCAGCCACCGCTCCTCCCTGGCCAAGAAGATCGGCCTCGGCACCAAGCCGCGCGCCCGTTGAGCAACGCGCGGGGCTGAACGGCGGGGCAGCCCGCCCCCCCTGCATGGACACGGCGAGCCCCGATCGGCTACGCAGGTCCTGATACGGCACGGTGGGTGCGGCCCACCCGTGCCGTTGGGCGCCGCCATGCCCTGAAGGCAGCAATTGGGGGCGTGGGCCACGGTGGGCACGGGAGATCGGATGGAAAGCCGCATCGAACGCCTCTGCGTCGAACGGGGCCTCAAGATGACGGGGCAGCGCCGCGTGATCGCACGCGTACTGTCAGACGCCGACGACCACCCCGACGTGGAGGAGCTGTACCGCCGCGCGGTGCAGCTGGATGCGCGCATCTCGATTGCCACCGTCTATCGCACCGTGCGCCTGCTGGAGGAGCGCGGCATCCTGGAACGCCGGGATTTCGGCGGCGGCCGCGCCCGCTACGAACCCACCGAGCACGGCCACCACCACCACCTGATCGATGTGGAGACCGGCCGCGTGATCGAGTTCGAGGACCCGGAGCATGAGCGCGTGCTGAAGGCCATCGCCATCCGCCTGGGCTTCGACCTCGTCTCCCACCGGCTGGAGCTGTTCGGCCGCCGGCGCGAGGCCCAGCCCACCGAAGCCGCCGCGCCGAAGCGCGCGCCGAACGGGACCCGCCGCCCGTGAACATTCCCACCATGCTCGATGCCCCCGCCGACCCGGAGGCCGGCTTCGGCGAGCTGCGCAGCGGCACGCTCGGCGTGCGCATCGCCACCACTGCCGCCGAGATCGATGCCGCCCAGGCGCTGCGCTACCGCATCTTCTACGAGGAAATGGGCGCCCACCCCGATGACGCCACCCGCGCCACCCACCGCGACCGCGACCGGTTCGACGCGGTGGCCGACCACCTGCTGGTGGTCGACCACGCCATCGGCCCGGGCCCGGAAGGCGTGGTCGGCACCTACCGCCTGATCCGCAGCCAGGCGGCCCAGCGCGCCGGCGGCTTCTACTCCGCCGACGAATACGAGCTTGGCGCCGTGATCGCCTTCCCCGGCGAGGTGATGGAACTCGGCCGCTCCTGCGTGGACCTGGCCCACCGCAACCGCGCCGTGATGCAACTGCTGTGGCGCGGCATCGCCGCCTATGTCTTCCGCCATCGCATCGGCCTGATGTTCGGCTGCGCCAGCCTGCCGGGCACCGACCCCGACGCGCTGGCCACCGAGCTGACCTACCTGCACGCCCATCACCTGGCCCCGCCGGAGCTGCGCCCGCGCGCCGTCGCCGCGCGCTACGTGGAGATGCGGCGCCTGGATCCCGCCACGGTCGCACCGCTGCGCGCCCTGGCCGCCCTGCCACCGCTGATCAAGGGCTACCTGCGCCTGGGCGGCTTCGTCGGCGACGGCGCGGTGATCGACAGCCAGTTCAACACCGTGGACGTGGCCATCGTGGTGAAGACCGACCTCATCACCGACAAGTATTTCAAGCACTACGAGCGCACCACACGGGAGCCGGAAGCATGAGCCGGTTCGACGTGATCATGACCTCCCCGCGCCTGGCCGAACCCGCCGTGGCGGTGCTGGAGGCGGCCGGCTGCACCATCCACTACATGGCGCCCTACCCCAGTGCCGAAGCGGTCGCGGCCCTCACCCGCGAGGTCCAGGCGCACGCCATCCTCACCCGCCAGGGCCCGGTCACCGCCGCGGCGCTGGATGCCTCCGCCCGCCTGTCGATCGTCGCCCGCCACGGCGTGGGCGTGGACGACGTGGACCTGGAAGGCGCCCGCGCCCGCGGCATCATGGTGGCCCGTGCCCCGGGCTCCAACACCCGCGCGGTGGCAGAGCATACGCTGGCCATGATCCTGGCCATGGCCAAGGATTTCCGCGCCCTGGGCGAGACCATCGCCGCCGGCAACTGGCGCGGCGGCGCCACCAAGGTGCGCGACATCAGGGGCCTGCGCCTCGGCCTGCTCGGCTTCGGCGCCATCGCCCGCGACGTGGCCCTGCTCGCCCAGCCCTTCGGCATGCACATCATGGCCCTCGGCCGCCCCGGCGGCGCCACGGCCCTGCCCGACGGCGTGGCCGCCGCGCCCGACCTGCCCACCCTGCTGCGCCACAGCGAGGTGCTGTCGCTGCACTGCCCCTACGCGCCGCAGACCCACCACATCATCGATGCCGCCGCCATGGCCCAGATGTCGGCCGGCAGCTGGCTGGTGAACACCGCCCGCGGCGGCCTGATCGACGAAGCCGCCCTGCACGCAGCCCTCGACAGCGGCCACATCGCCGGCGCGGCGCTGGACGTGTTCGAAACCGAGCCGCCCCCCGCCGACTACGCCCTGCGCACCCACCCCCGCGTGCTCGCCACCCCGCACGTCTCGGGCGTGACCGACGGCTCGCTGGTCAACATGGGCCTCATGGCCGCCGAATGCATCGCCGCCCACCTCACCGGCCAGCCCGTCCCGGCAGAACGCATCGTGGTTGCGGGGAGGTAAGGCCGGGGCTTCCGCCCCGGGCCCCGACCAAGGGCTCCGCCCTTGGATCCCGCTGGGGCCTTAGGCCCCAGACCCCTTCACTTTTCCGCCTTCGGCGGGGGAGGGGCCATCCGGGTCTCTCTACCGCCTCGATGGCCCCTCCCCCGCCGAAGGCGGAACAAACTGATGTGGGTCCAGGGACCTCAGGTCCCTGGCGGGGTGCAGGGGCAGCGCCCCTGCCGGGTCCAGGGCAGAGCCCTGGCCTTACTTCCCCCCAACCACGATGCGTTCTGCCGGGACGG
>JAIXTK010000242.1 GCA_027483995.1 Acetobacteraceae bacterium | reverse complement strand
CAGCCACGACCTTGGCCTGGTGACCGATATCTGCAAGCGGGTCTGCGTGATGTATGCCGGGCGCATCGTGGAACAGCAGGACAGCGAGCAGATCTTCAACAATCCGCAGCACCCGTACACGCAGGGGCTCGTCGCCTCCCTGCCCCGGCTGGGCATGCGGGCGCTGCACGGGCGCCGCAAGCTGACGGAGATCGCCGGCGTGGTGCCGGGCATCACCGCCTATCCCGGCGGCTGCCGCTTCAACCCGCGCTGCAGCCGCGCGACGGAGATCTGCAAACAGGTGGTGCCCGAACTGGAGCCGCTGGGCGATGGCTCCCTGGTGAGGTGCCACCATCATGGTTGATGCGAACCTGCTTTCCATCGAGGACCTCGCCGTTCATTTCCCGATCGGCGGCGGGTTGTTCAGCAAGCCGCAGATGCTGCGGGCCGTGGATGGGGTGAACCTGTCGATCAAGCCCGGCGAGAGCCTCGGCCTGGTGGGTGAATCCGGCTGCGGCAAGTCCACGCTGGCGCTGTCGGTGCTGGGCCTGGTGGACGCGACGCGCGGGCGGGTGATGCTGGATGGCAAGGCGGTGGGCAGCGAGGCAGATCGCCTCGAAGTGGCCCGCACCGTGCAGATGGTGTTCCAGGACCCCTACGCCTCGCTCAACCCGCGCCAGACGGTGCGGCGCACGCTGGCCGATCCGCTGCGGCTGCATGGCGTGACCAACTCGGGCGAGGTGGCCGACCGCGTGGCGGAGATGCTGCGCCAGGTGGGGCTGCGGCCGGATCAGGCGGATCTGTATCCGCATGAATTCTCCGGCGGGCAGCGCCAGCGCATCGGCATCGCCCGCGCGCTGATCCTGAAGCCCAAGCTGGTGATCTGCGACGAGCCGGTCTCGGCGCTGGACGTTTCCATCCGCGCGCAGATCATCAACCTGCTGCTGGAATTGCAGGCGGAGATGGGGCTCTCCTACCTCATGATCTCCCACGATCTCGGCGTGGTGGAGCACATGAGCGACCGGGTGGCGGTGATGTACCTGGGCCGCATCGTGGAGACCGGCGGCTGGCGGGAGATCTTCGAGCAGCCGCGCCACCCCTATACCCGCGCCCTGATCGCCGCGATCCCCGATCCGCTGACCCGCGGGCTGGCGCGCGAGAAGGCCCGCGGCGAAATCCCGAGCCCGCTGAACCCGCCGCCGGGCTGCACCTTCAACCCGCGCTGCCCGCACGCCACCGACCATTGCCGCAGCGCGCCGCCGGTCCTGTCGCCGGTGGAGGACGGGCATTTGGTCAGTTGCTGGCGGGCGGAGGAGTTCGCGAAGGAGCCGGCGTAGCGCCGGGCCGTCGCTGTATGGCAGACTGCGAGGCCGCCGCAGCAGGAGTGGCACATGCCGCAGATCACGCTGGATGCCGAACTGGCGGAGTTCATCGAGCAGGAGGTCGCCAGCGGCCGGTTCCGCAGCGCCAGCGACGTGGTGCGCGCCGGGCTGGAACTGCTGGACGACGATGCCATGGCCCGGCGGCGAGCGGCGATCCGCGCGGAGTTGCAGGGTCGCACGGCCCATGACGGCCCCTGGCTGAGCGCGGAGGAAGCGTTCGCGAAGCGCTGCGAACCTTCGCGTGGAGCGTAGGCTCCGCTTCCATCCCGATGCCCGCGCAGACCTCACGCGGCTGCACGACTGGATCGCCAGCGAGGCCAACATTGCCCGTGCGGATGGCTATCTGGCTCGCATCCGGGAGGCGTGCGAGGCGTTGTGCCGGTTTCCGCTGATGGGGCGGGCCGATGATGATCTTGGGCCCGGGCTTCGCGTGCTGGGCTTCGAACGGCGGGTGGCGATCGTGTATCGCGCGGGAGAAACCACGATCGACATCCTGGCCGTGTATCACGGCGGCCGCGACCTGCGGGCGTTGGGCGAGCGCTAGGTGGCGCTGCGTCAGGTCTTGGCGGCGCGCGCCCGCAGTTCGGTGGACGACACATCCACCCGGAACCCCGGGATCTCGCGGAACAGATCCGCGTAACGCCCCGGCAGTGTCACGTCCCGCAGCGTGCGCAACCCACCATCGGCGGCGCGGGCGGCGACGAGGAATTCGTGGCCGGCGCGGCCCATGGTGTCCAGCGCGCCATGCATGCGGTCTTCGTCGTGGCCGTAGTAGCGCGGGGCGACCAGGCGCTCGGCGGTGTCCACGCCGATGACGAAGGCCGCGCCGGGGAAGAGGCGGGATTTCTCCAGGAAGGTGGGCGCGGCGGTGAGTTCCACCGGGGCCTTCCAGGCGAATTGGGCCACGCGGCCGCGCACGACCTCGGCCGCCAAGGGGGGTTTGTCCACGTTGGTGACGGAGATCTCGTAGGCCACCGGCAGCTGGCGCATGTCCTGCACCACCTGGGCCAGGGTTTCATGGCCGTGGTGCAGCGGATTGAAGGAGCCGGGCAGGACCACCGGCGGTGGCGGGGCGGCGAGGCTCAGCTGCCCATCCGGCAGGGCTGTCACGCGGGGGTGGGCGCCGGCCAGCAGGCGGTCGATGGCGTCGCCGTCGGCCGGGGTGGTGGTGGCGAAGGTCTCGTCGGGGCTGAGCAGGGCGGAGGGCAACGGGGCCTCCACGCCGCAGGCCCGAGCGAGGCACAGCAGGATCATCCGCGCGGTGAGATCTTCCTCCCCGGCCCGGTCGCGCCGGCCCTTGGCCAAGGAGGCGGTGCAATGGGCGATGCCGGCGGAGGACGCAGCGGCCACATGGATGCGGTGCTCGCCGCGGCGCGGCCGGTCACTCACCAGGGCGGCGGTGGCGCCGAGGCCGACAATGTCGCTGCCCGGCGGCAGCATCGCGGTGGCGCGCAGCCGGGCGGTGCGGGCCATGGCGGCGGCGGTCTCGGCGCTGCAGTACTGGGCCGGGGCGGCGCCGAGAAAGGCCGAGAGCGCGTTCTCGTCATACGGCACCTGCGCTTCCACCAGCAGGCGTGAGCCGCCGGGGATGCGCAGGAGCTCGGCGATGGCGCCGCTGCCGCCGCCGGTGATGGCAAGCGACGCCTTGCGGCCGCTGCCATGCATGGCGCCGATCAGGCTGCGCCAGGCGGCATCGGTAAGGGGCATCGCCGGGTTGCCGGGGCTACTCGGCCGCTTGCGCCACGCGGCCGGGCTCGCGGATCACGAAGCCCTCGTAGCCCTTGGCCGCCACGTCGTCGCACTTGTCGGCATAGGCTCCACGCCGCCGATATAGGGCATGAACACGCGCGGCTTGCCGGGGATATTGGCGCCCATGTACCAGCTATTGGCCTGCGGATAGAGCGTCTTGTGCGCCACCTTGTTCACGTGGGCCACCCAATCCGTCTCGGCCTTCCCGTTCGCCTCGATCACCGGCATGCCGCGGCCCTTGAGGTGGGAGAGGCAATCGGTGATCCATTCCACGTGCTGCTCGATCGAGACCATCATGTTCGACAGCACGGAGGGGCTGCCGGGCCCGGTGATCATGAACAGGTTGGGGAAGCCGGCGGTCATCAGGCCGAGATAGGTGAGCGGCCCGCCCTCCCACTTGTCCTTCAGCGTCTGGCCTGCGGTGCCACGGATGTCGATGCGGGTCATCGTGCCGGTCATCGCATCGAAGCCGGTGGCAAACACGATATCGTCGAACTCGGCCAGGTTGCCCTCGCCCCACGCCAGGCCGGTTTCGGTCAGGTGGGTGATGGGCGCGTTGCGGACATCCACCAGCGTGACGTTGGGGCGGTTGTAGGTCTCGAAATACTGGCTATCCACGCAGATGCGCTTGGTGCCGATCGGGTGGTTGTGCGGGCAGAGCAGCTCCGCCACCTTGGGGTCCTTCACCATTTCGCGGATCTTGGCACGGACGAAATCGGCGGCGGTGTCGTTGGCTTCCTTCACCATGATCAGGTCGGCGAAGCTGCCCATGAAGCTGGTGCCGCCGGTTTCCCAGCGCGCCTCGTAGATCTTCTGGCGTTCCTCCGGCGAGGTTTCCATGGCCAGTTGCGGCGACTGGCGGTTGAGGATGCCCGTGCGGGTGCGGCGCGCTTCCTTCCGCTTCTCGGCATAGCCGGTCTTCCAGCTCTGCTCGTACTCGTCGTCCATCGGCTTGTTGCGCGTGGGAATAGAGAAGTTCGGCGTGCGCTGGAACACGGTGAGGTGCGCGGCCTGCTCGGCAATCACCGGGATGGACTGGATGGCGCTGGAGCCTGTGCCAACCACGGCCACGCGGCGGCCGGTGAAGTCGATCGGCTCATGCGGCCACCAGCCGGTGTGGAAGGTGCGGCCCTTGAAGCTCTTCAGGCCGGGGAAATCCGGGATGCGCGCGGTGGAAAGGCAGCCGGTGGCCATCACCACGTAGCGGGCGCTGATCGCCTCGCCATGCTCGGTGCGCGCGGTCCAGCGCCCGGTGGCCTCGTTCCACTCGCTGCCGGTGATGCGGCTGTTGAAGGTGATGCTGCGGCGCAAATCGTAGCGATCGGCGATGTGATTGGCATATTTCAGCAGCTCGGGCTGGGCGGCGAAGCGCTCGCTCCACTTCCATGTCTGCTGCAGCTCCTCGTCCCAGCCGAAGGAATACTGCATCGTCTCCACGTCGCAGCGCGCGCCGGGGTAGCGGTTCCAGTACCAGGTGCCGCCCACGCCGGTGGCGGCCTCATGGATATGCGCCGACAGGCCGGCCCCGCGCATGCGGTGCAGCAGGTAGAGCCCGGCATAGCCGGCGCCCACGATCAGTACATCCAGTTCACGCGGCTTGGCATCGGCCATGGTCGTTCGTCTCCGCAGTCGTCTTGTGGTTTGTTGACATTGCGCGCGATGGGGGGGTTCCGTGTCAAGTGACGAAGCGGAGCGAACCATGGCGGCATACGGGCGAACGGCGGCGGGCGAGGCGGTGGAAATCCACCGGATCGGCCCAAGGGACGGGAACGCCGGCGTGGAAGCCGGCATCATCACCTGGGGCGCGCGCATCGCCTCCCTGACCGTGCCCGCCCCCGGCGGCCGCCGCCAGGTGCTGCTCACCCGCGGCGACATGGCGGGGTGGGAGGCGGATCGCTCCTATCTCGGCGCCACCGTCGGCCGCTTCGCCGGGCGGATCGAGGGCGCGCGCTTCACGCTGGACGGCACCGAGCACCGCCTGCCCGCCAATGACGGCACCGCCTGCCTGCACGGCGGCAGCCCCGGCTTCGAGCGCGCGATCTGGACCGCCGAGCCCGACGGCGACGCCGTGGTGATGCGCCACACCAGCCCGGACGGGGACCAGGGTTTTCCGGGCCAGCTCGACGTGGCGGTGCGCTTTTCCATCCGCGACGGCGTGGCCCTGGTGCTGGAATACGAGGCCCGCACCACGGCCCCCACCGTGCTCAACCTCAGCAACCACGCCTATTTCAACCTGGCCGGCGGTGGGGACGTGCTGGAGCACGAGCTGACCATTGCTTCCGAAGCCTATGTTCCCGTCGGCCCCGGCCTGATCCAGAACGGCCCGCCCCAAGCCGTGGCCGGCACGCCGTTCGACTTCCGCACCCCGCGCCGCATCGGGGCGCGGATCGCCGAGGCAGATTCCCAGCTGCGCATCGCCGGCGGCTACGACCATACCTACCTGCTCTCCCCCGGCCCGGCCCTCGCCCCGCGCTGGGTGGCGCGCGTGGAAGCCGCCGGGCTGGCGATGGACGTGCACACGGACCAGCCGGCGATCCAGCTCTATACGGGGAACTTCCTCGATAGCCCCCGGCACGCGGCGCTGTGCCTGGAGACGCAGCACGTGCCGAATGCGCCCAACCGGCCGGAATTCGCCTCTACCGTGCTGCGGCCGGGGCAGGTGTTTCGGAGCACCACGGCCTATAGGTTTTCAGGGTAAGGAAGCCTTCTTTTTGTGAACAAAAAGAAGCAAAAAAACTTCATCTGTTTGCGCCCGCGCCAGGGCGATCAGCGGAGGTATCAAAAATTTTTTGGTTCTTTTTTTCAAAAAAGAACGCGCTTACTTCCTGTCGTCGTCAAACAAAATCCGCTGCGCCGCGCCATCCATGTCGTCGTACTGCCCGTTGCGGCTCGCCCACAGGAACAGCGCCAGCCCGCCGCCGCCGAGGAACACGCTGAGCGCAATCAGCCAGAGCAGCGGGGTCATCGGGCTTGTCTCCGAAGGCGGAAGCTGTTGCCGATCACCAGGAGGGACGAGGTGGACATCGCCAGCGCCGCCAGCCAGGGCGTCACGTAGCCTGCCACGGCCACCGGCACCATCAGCAGGTTGTAGGCCAGCGAGAGCGCGATGTTCTCCTGGCACAGGCGCTTCATGCGACGCGCGGTGCGGATCGTGTCGGCCACCGGGGCGAGGGAGGCGCCCTGGAACACCACGTCCGCCGCGTTCTGGCTGATCTCGGCGGCAGTGGAGGGGGAGATGGACACATGGGCGGCGGCCAGGCATGGCCCGTCGTTCAGCCCGTCGCCCACCATCAGCACGCGCTTGCCGGATGCGCGCAGCGCCTCGATGGCGGCGACCTTGTCCACCGGCGAGCAGCCGGCGCGCCAGGTGGCGATGCCGGCGCGGGCGGCGGCGTCGGCTACCGCGGCTTCCCGATCGCCGGAGAGCAACTGCACCGCCAGCCCCAGGCCACGCAGGGCGGCGATGGTCTCGGCCGTTTCGGGCCGCAGCGCCTCGGCGAAATCGAACCGCGCCACGGGCACGCCGGGGCGGGCGAGGTAGAGCGCCGGCGTGGTGGCGGTGGCTTCCACGCCCACAAAGGCGGCACTGCCCAGGCGGATATCACCGCAGGCCAGCCCGGCGCCCACCAATTCGGTCACGCCCTCGGCCGGCACGACAGGCCCGGCCGCCGTGGCCAGGGCGCGCGACAGCGGATGGCGGCTGGTGGCGGCCAGTGTCGCGGCCAGGCGAAGCACATCGGGATCATGGGCCGAGACCAGCGTCAGCGCCGGGTCGGTCAGCGTGCCGGTCTTGTCGAACACCACGATGTCGGCCTCGGCCAGGCGCTCCAGCGCGGTGGGCGATTTCACCAGCACGCCGCGGCGGAACAGCCGGCCGGTGCCGATCACCTGCACCGCGGGCACGGCCAGGGCCAGCGCGCAGGGGCAGGTGATGATCAGCACGGCGGCGGCGATCAGCAGCGACTCCGCCACGCCGAGCCCGCCCAGGCCCCACCAGAATAGGAAGGTCAGCAGCGCGGCGAGGTGCACCACGGGGGCGTAGCGCCTTGCCACGCGGTCGGCGAACATCACGAAGCGGCCGCGCTTGGCCTCGGCGGCTTCCATCAGCCGCACGCATTCGGCCAGCAGCGTGTCCCCGCCGGCGGCGGTGGCGCGCACGGTGATCGGCGCGCCCAGGTTCAGCGTGCCGGCGAACACGCGCGTGCCGGCCGTGGCGGCAACCGGCAGGCTCTCGCCCGTCACCAAGGCGGTATCCAGCGTGGTTTCGCCCTGCACCACCTCGCCATCCACGCCGATGCGCTCGCCGGGTGCGACCAGGATGCGCGCGCCGGCGGGCACGGCGGCGGCATCGCGCCTTGCCACGGTGCCGTCTGCTTCCAGCATGGCCACGTCGGTCTGCTGCAGGGCGATCAGCTGTTCGGCGGCGGCGCGGGCATGGGCGCGGGCGTAGTGGTCCAGCACGCGGCCGATCAGCAGGAAGAACAGCAGCGAGACGGCACCGTCGAAATAGGCGTGCTCGGCGTGGTTGATGGTCTGCACCAGGCTCATGCCGGTGACGAGCGTGACGCCCACGCTGATCGGCACATCCATGTTGGTGCGGCCCTGGCGCAGCGCGCCCCAGGCGGAGCGCCAGAACGGCCGCACGGCATAGATGATCGCCGGCATGGCGATGGCCGCACTCACCCAATGCATCAGCGCGCGCGTGGCCGGCCCCATGTCGGAGAACAGGCCCACCCAGATCGCCATCGCCGGCAGCATCACATTGGCCGCCGCGAAACCGGCCACGGCCAGGGCGCGCAGCAATTCGCGCCCGGTGCGGTCCTGCGCCGCGGCGAGGCAGGCGGGATCGAACGGCACCAGCCGGTAGCCCAGCTGTTCGATGCGGCCGACCAGCGCTGCACCATCCTCAACCGTTCCGTGCCAGGAAAGCTTCAGGCGGCGCGTGGTCATGTTCACCCGCGCGCCGGCCACGCGCGGGTCGCGGGCGAGCACGGATTCGATCAGCCACACGCAGGCACCGCATTGCAGGCCATCCACGGCCAGGATCAGCTCGTGGCTGCCATCCTGGGCGGTGCGCACGTGGCGGGCGAGGTCGGTGCGCGGCTCCGTGTTCGGTTGCAGGCGGCGGGCGAGCGTGTCGCGCACCACGTCGCGGTAATAGGTACCCAGGCCCAGCTGCTGGATCGTCTCGAACGCCGCGCCGCAGCCGGCGCAGCAGAAGCGCTGGCCCGCGGCCGCCTCCCCGCCGCAATGGGCGCAGGTGGCAGCGGCCGCGCGCGTGGCCCCGGCAGGCGCGTCGGCGAGCGCCGCGCCGCTCACGGCACCACCACCCGGCGGGTGTGGCGGAAGCTGCGGCCTTCATGTTTCGCCACGAAGGTGATGTCCCACTGGCCCTGGCCCGGCAGCACGATGTCGCTGCGGAACCCGCCCGCGCCATCCTCCGCCATGCCGAGCTGCAACGGGGTCGCCTCGCCCACCGGGCGCATCGCCACCGCGCTCAGCACAGCCCCGGGCAGCGCCGCACCGCCCTGCCCCGCCAGCTTCGCTTCCACCCGGCCGCCGCGCAGCGATACGTCCAGCGACCAGCCGAGCCCCACCTGGCGCTTCGCCTCCGCCTGGATGGCGCCATAGGCGTTGGAGGTGGCGAAGCTGCCCTGCACCGCCAGCCCCGGCGCGCTGCGATACGCCAGCACCGCCATGGTGATGTTCACTACCACCACCAGGCCAAGCCCGGCTGTCACCATGAAGGGGAAGAAGCGCCAGAGGCTGCGTGGCATGGGCTGCGCGACTGCGATCTGCTGTGCCATGTCCGTTTCCCCTTACTTCGGCGGGCCCATGAACACCGAGGAAACCTCGGTGCTCTCGCCCGTTGCCGTGTTGCGCAGCGTGAAGCTCACATTCATCGAACCATCGGCCAGCCTGGCCGGCGCGCCATAGACCAGCACGCGGAACGTGCCGATGGCGTCGCGCGGCACATCCAGGTTGAGCGCCGGCACACGGCGATCGGCCTCATCGGACAGGGCCATGGACCCACCGGCCAGCCCGCCCAGCACCAGCGCGAAGCTGGCCGGCGCGTCGGTCTTGTTGCTGACCTTCAGCGTGTAGGCGTTGCGGATGGAACCATCGCGCACCTTCACGAACAGCGGCGCGCGATCGTGCAGCACGGCGAGGTTCACGTGGCTGCGCATGGCCAGCGCGGCGCCCATCACGGAAGTGGCGAGCAGCAGCGCGGTGACATAGATCAGCGTGCGCGGGCGCAGCAGGTGGATGCGCTCATGCCGGCCCGCCGCCTTGGCTTCCTGGCGTGCCAGTGTGTCCCACAGGATCAGCCATTTCGGCCGGCTGGCCTTGGTCATGATCTCGTTGCAGGCATCCACGCACAGGCCGCAATTGATGCAGGCGAGTTGCACGCCATCGCGGATGTCGATGCCGGTGGGGCACACGTTCACGCAGGCGTTGCAATCGATGCAGTCGCCCAGCTTCTGGCCGCCCACGAGGCCCACGGCGTCGCGCTTGCCCTTGCCGCGCGGCTCGCCGCGCCATTTCTGGTACGTGACGATGAAGCTCTGCTCATCCAGCATGCTGGCCTGGAAGCGCGGCCACGGGCACATGTAGGTGCACACCTGCTCGCGCGCCCAGCCGGCCAGTACATAGGTGAACACGGTGAACAGGCCGGTGAAGAAATACACCTCGCGGCTGGCCTGCCCGGTCCAGAACTGCACCGTCACGCTCGGCGCGTCGACGTAGTACATGATCCAGGCGCCGCCGGTCCAAAAGGCGATGCCCACCCAGGCGGCGTGCTTGGCAAGCTTGCGCCACGCCTTGTCGAGCGTGGCCGGCCCCGCATCGCGCTTCATGCGCGCGTTGCGATCGCCCTCGATCAGCCGTTCCACCCACATGAACAGGTCGGTCCACACGGTCTGCGGGCAGGCATAGCCGCACCAGATGCGCCCAGCGAGCGAGGTGACCAGGAACAGCCCCACGGCGGCCAGGATCAGCGCACCGGTCAGCAGGTAGATGTCGTCGGGCCAGTAGGTCAGGCCGAAGATGTAGAAGCGCTCATGCGACATATCGAGCAGGATGGCCTGGTTCGGCCGTCCCTCGCCGCGGTCCCAGCGGATCCAGGGGGTGATGTAGTACACCGCCAGGCACAGGATCAGGATGGCCCACTTGATGTTGCGGGCGATGCCGTGCACGGCGCGCGGATAGACGCGCACGCGGTTGGCATAGAGCTGCACTTCAGAGGCGGGGATGCCTTCGTCCGGCGCCGGAAGCGGCGGCTTGCCGATCTTGCTCATGGTGGCCTGGTCCTCGGTCTTCGCCATGGCCCCTTTTTGCCGAGTCTGCGCCTGCGTTGCCTTGATCTGGCGCAAGGCCCGCAAACGCGGAACCGCCGCCCCCGCCCGGCGAAGGGCAAGGGCGGCGGCCAGCCAGCCGGGGCGATGGCTACTCGCCACCCCCGAGCCCGTGGACATAGAGCGTCACCGCACGGATGGTCGCCTCGTCCAGCCGGGCATTCCAGGCCGGCATCACCCCCTGCTTCGGGTTGACGATCTGTGCCCGCACCGCGGCCCGCGTATCGCCGTAGAGATGCACGCTGGAGCGCAGCGCGGGCGCGCCGAGCTCGCGCTTTCCCTCGCCCTTGTCGCCATGGCAGACGGCGCAGTTCTCGGCATACACCGTCTCGCCTTTCGTGGCCCCTGGCAGCGCCGGCGCGCCGGGCTTGTAGAAGGCCATGACGTAGTCGGAGACCTGGTCGATCTCCTCGGCCTTCAGGATGCCGTCCGCGCCGAACTTCGGCATCTGGGACATGCGGGCCTCCGGATGCCCGCTGCGGATGCCGTAGACGATGCTCTGCTGGATGTCGGCCAGCTTGCCACCCCAGATCCAGGCATCGCCGGCCAGCGCGGGATAGCCCGGCCGCCCCTCGCCGCCGGCGCCGTGGCAGGCGCGGCAATTCTCCGCGAAGGTCACGCGCCCCGCAGTCATCGCCACCGCATACAGCGCCTCGTCCTTCTTCACCTCCTCCAGCGGCATCGCCTTCAGCTTCTGCATCACGCCGGCGCGCTGCGCTTCCAGCGCCTTCACCTCGCCGGTGACCACGTTGCGCTGGGAGTAGCCGAGCACGCCGGGGAAGTAGGTGTTGATCCACGGCACCGAGGGATAGGCGATGGCATACCCGATCCCCCACACCACGGTGGCGACGAAGGTCCAGAACCACCATTTCGGCAGCGGTGTATTCAGCTCCTTCAGCCCGTCCCACTCATGCCCGGTGGTGTGCCGGCCGGTCACGGAGTCCTTCTCGCCCGCCGCATTATGTTCACTCATCGGCGTGCTCCTACTTGTCGTCCAGAAGGGGGATCATGGCGTCGCGCTGAAAGCGCTCCTTGCGGCCGGGCCAGTAGACGGTGGCCACCAGCAGCAGGAACACGCCGCCCACGAGCACCACGGAATGGTCCAGCAACCAGTGCAGAACTGACATGAACATGGTGCCGCCTCCTATTGTTGCAGCTTCTCGTTGGCGGGGTTGGTGAAGTCCACCATGGTGCCCAGCACCTGCAGGTAGGCCACCAGCGCATCCATCTCGGTCACGCGGCGCCCGTCGCCCTGCACCTGCACCGCCTTCGGGTAGCGCTTGGCCAGTGCCTCCGGCTCGGCGTTCACGTCCGCCTGGGCGGCGAGGTCGGCGGCCACGTTGGCCACCTGCTCCTCTGTGTAGGGCGTGCCGACGGTCTTGTTGGCGCGCAGGTGGCGGGCGACCCGCGCGGGGTCCACCTCGCGGTTGGCCAGGAAGGCGTAGCGCGGCATCAGGCTCTCCGGCACCATCGATTGCGGGTTGGCCAAATGCGCGTAGTGCCAGTCGTTGGAATACTTGCCGCCCACGCGCGCCAGGTCTGGCCCGTTGCGCTTGCTGCCCCACTGGAACGGCCGGTCGTGCATGCTCTCCGCCGCCAGGCTGTAGTGGCCGTAGCGCTCCACTTCATCCTTCAGCGCGCGGATCTGCTGGCTGTGGCAGGTGTAGCAGCCCTCGCGCACATAGATGTCGCGCCCGGCCAACTCCAGCGGCGAATAGGGCCGCACCCCTTCCACCTTCTCCACTGTGGTCTCGATGGTGAACAGCGGCACCAGCTCCACAATGCCGCCGATGGCGATGGTGAGCGTGGTCAGCACCGCCAGCAGAACGGCGTTCTTCTCGATGGTTTCGTGCTTGATGAACATGTGCCTCAGGCTCCCGCAACCGCATCGGCTCGTTCCGCCAGCACGCAGGTGCTGGCCGACCGAACAGTCATGATCAGGTTGAAGACCATCATCAGCGCGCCGAGCAGGAACATCACGCCGCCCAGCATGCGGATCACGTAGTAGGGGTGCATGGCGTTCACGGATTCCGCGAACGAGTACTGCAGGAACCCGAGCTTGTCGTACGCCCGCCACATCAGGCCCTGCATGATGCCGGCCACCCACATGGAGGTGATGTAGAGCACGATCCCCAGCGTCGCGATCCAGTAGTGCCAGGCCACCAGCCGGTTCGAATACAGCCCCGCCCGCTTCCACAGGATCGGCACCAGGTAGTAGATCGCGCCGAAGCTGATGAAGGCGACCCAGCCAAGCGCGCCGGAGTGCACGTGGCCCACCACCCAATCGGTGTAGTGCGCCAGCCCGTTCACCTCCTTGATGGACATCATCGGCCCTTCGAAGGTGCTCATGCCGTAGAAGCCCACGGCGGTGACGGAGAAGCGCAGGCCGGGATCGGTGCGCAGCTTGTCCCACGCGCCAGACAGGGTCATCAGCCCGTTGATCATGCCGCCCCAGCTGGGCATCCACAGGATGATGGAGAACACCATGCCCAGCGTCTGTGCCCAGTCGGGCAGCGCGGTGTAGTGCAGGTGGTGCGGGCCGGCCCAGATATACATGAAGATCAGCGACCAGAAATGCACCACCGACAGGCGGTAGGAATACACGGGCCGGCCGGCCTGCT
>JAIXTK010000128.1 GCA_027483995.1 Acetobacteraceae bacterium | reverse complement strand
GGGACCTGAGGTCCCTGGACCCACATCACTTTTGCCCACGGCAACGGGGGGGTATCTACGGACGATCCGTCCGGAGATACCCCCCCGTTGCCGTGGGCAACAAACGAAAGGGGTCGGGGGCCGCCGGCCCCAGTGGGGTGCAGGGGCAAAGCCCCTGCTTGGGGTCCGGGGCGAATGCCCCGGCCTTCCTTCCCAGGAGGCCGGCATGAGGTTCGACGGGCGACCGTTTGCGGCGTGGATGAATTCGTTGTGGGTGGATCATGCGGTGTTGCGCACGGTGTGGCGCAATTTTGCCGTGGTGGTGCCGGGCCAGTGGTATCGGGCCAGCCATCCCTTGCCGTGGCGCATTGGCGGCTGGGTGCGGCGGATTGGGTTGCGGACGATCGTGAATTTGCGGGGCCCACGGGAATGCGGGTCGGATGCGTTGTCGCGCGCGGCGGCGGGGCGGCTGGGCGTGAACCACATCTACATGCCGTTCGAAAGCCGGGGCGCGCCGCACCGGGACCGGATCCTGCGGTTCCATGAGATCTGGCGCACGGTGGAGACGCCGGCGCTGATGCACTGCAAATCGGGCGCGGACCGGGCGGGGCTGGCCTCAGGCCTGGTGCTGATGTTCGGGGGCGGCACGGCGGCGGAGGCCCTGGGGCAGCTTTCCCTGCGCTTCGGCCATTTTCGGCGGGCGCCGCCGGGGATCCTGGATGCGTTCTTCCTGCGCTACCAGGCGGAGGCCGAGGGGCGGCTGCCGTTCCTCGATTGGGTGCGGGACGAGTATGACGAGGAGGCGCTGCGCCGGGATTTCCGGGCGCATGGGCTGGCCAGCTTCCTCAACGACCAAGTGCTGCGGCGGGAATAGCGCGCAGTCGGTAGGCCGCGTTCTCGAACGAGACGGGATAGGTGGCGATGAGCGCGGCCAGGGTCGTGGCTTCCTCGTTGGTCTGCCAGCGTTCCTCGATCACATAGGCCGGGCGGTAGGTGGCGAGCGTGGCGCGCCAGCCCTCGGGCGTGAGGGTCTCCGGCCAGGTGTGGCTGGGCAGGCCGGCGTAGAGGCCGAAGATCCGCGGGTTGCGGGCGATCAGGCGGGTGCCCGGCGGGTTCTCGCGCAGCTCGGCCAGCAGGGCCTGGAATTCAGGGCTGTCGGCGGTGAGGGGCGCCTGGGTGCGGGCGTCGTGCTGCCAGTAGAACGGCCCATAGAGCACGGCGAGCCCGGCCAGCACGGCGGCGGGCGGCAGGCGGCGCAGCGGCTCCAGCGCCATCCACAGCAGCAGCGGCAGGATCGGCAGGGCGTAGCGCGTCGGCTCCAGGTGCACGGGGTAGGCGATCAGGGCGGCGCCGTAGAGCAGCACGAAGATCACCACGGCATCCGGCCCACGGCGCAGGTGGCGCCACAGCCCCCAGCCGATCAGCCCCAGCAGCCCCAGCAGCACGGGCCCGTTCGCCAGCCGCCCAAAGCTGAGCCCGAACAGCTCCACCACCGCGAAGGCATAGGCCTGCCCGGCGGAGGCGAAGTGGCGCAGCAGGCCGGTGGCGGACAGGCGTTCGAAGTATCCGGCGTAGGTGGCGTTATCCACGCGCAGCCACAGCGTTCCCACCAACGCCACGGCCACCCCGGCCAGCAGCGCGGGGGCCAGGCGGCGGCGCATCGGGCCTGGGCGGAACACCAGGTCCAGCGCCAGCGCCACGGCCAGCACCACGCCGATGGAGCGGGTCAGTATCGCCATGGCCACCCCGATCGCCAGCAGCGCCGGCCGGCCGCGCGCGCCGAGCAGCGCCAGGGTGCACCAGGCGGCGAACACGATGTCGGAACCCACGGCATCGCGCCGCATCAGGATGGCGGGCGAGAGCCCGGCGGCGAGCACCAGCACCGCACTCCAGCGCGGCCCCAGCGTGGGCGCGGCCAGCCGGTGCAGCCCCCACAGCATGGCCAGCAGGGCGGCCAGCATCAGCAGCTTGATCGGCGCGCCATCCAGCCCGAACGCGGCCACCACCGGCGCCAACAGCACCGGCAGACCGGGCGGGTAGGCGGCCGGGGACATGATGGCGTTGGCCGGGTTGAACACGAAACCTGTATCGGCATAGCCGCGCCCCTGCACCAGCGCCTGGGCATGGGCGAGATACAGCGCGAAATCCCCGCCCCCCATCACCGAAAGCCCGGGCCGGAACAGTGCGAGGTACAGCAGCGCCAGCCCGCCCAGCGCGGCCGCCGGCCACCAGCGTTCAGCGCGCATTGGCAGGCGCCGAAAGCGGGAACAGGTGCCGCCGCCACACCAGCGCGATCCCGCCAGTGGCCAGCAGGCCGAACAGGCAATAGGCCGTGGCGGTGGCCACGAAGCCGAACTTCGCGATCATCCACCCGGCCAGCAACAGGCCAAGCGGCATGCTGTACACCGCCAGCATGCGCACCCCCATCACCCGGCCGCGAAAGCGCGGCTCCGTACTGCGCAGCAGCATCACGGCCATCGGCACCATGCTGAAGCTTTGCATGAATCCGGCCAGCATCAGCAACGGAATTCCCAGAAGCGGCACGCTGGTGTGGGCATACATCAGCAGCATCACGTACCAGACGAAGGTGAAGCTGATCATCACCCGCCCGGCCGGAATGCCGCGCGCCGCCGTGCCCAGCAGCAGGGAGCCGATCAGCCCGCCCGAGGCAAACCCCGCCGCCAGGAAGCCCAGCCCGCCCTGCCCCATGCCGTAGATGTCCCGCGCGACATAGGGCAGCAGCCCGCCGGAGAGAGGAAAGGCGCAGAAATTCACCAGGAAGGCGATCACCATCGCCGCCAGCAGCCGCGGCGTGGCGGCGACATAGCCCAGCCCCTCCCACACCTCCCGGAATGGCGATGCCTGCGAATCCGCCTTCGCCCGCGCCGGGTTGGCGATGCAAAGGGTCAGGCCGAGGCTCACCACATACAGCCCGGCGATCATCACATAGGCCGCCCCCAGCCCCAGCAGCGCGAAGATCGCCGCCCCCGCCAGCGCGCCCATGATGCGGGCGGAATCCATCGTGGTGCGGGAGATGCTCACGGCCCCCATCAGCTGCCCCGGCGACATCAGCCCGCCGATCAGCGTGTTGCGCACCGAAAGGTCGCACGGCCGCACCAGCCCCATCACCACGGCGACGCACACCACATGAATGGGCGTGATCACGCCCGTCAGCGCGAAAACCGCCAGCAACGTGGCCTGCGCCACATACAGCCCCCGCATCAGGCACAGCATGTTGCGCGCCCCGATCCGGTCGCACGCCACGCCATACAGCGGCGCGATCAACGTGCCGAGGAACTGCAGGGAGCCGAACACCGTCAGCCACACCACCGACTGCGTCTCGACCAGGATGTACCAGCCGAGGATCAGGGTCTCCATCTCGAAGGCCCAGGAGGTCAGCAGGTCGGCCGGGAACATCACCCGGTAGCTACGGTTGCCGAACGGCGCCAGAAACGGCACCCGCGCGTTGTCGGCCGGCCGCGACACTGTGGCCTGGCTGGCCATGCCGTGCGTTTCCTCCTGCTTTGGCGTTGCCCGAACGCTCGCAGAAGGCCCGGCCGGCTTCAAGCCGTGGCGATGCGGGGCAGCGTTGAAGCTACTGTCGCCAGCGCCGGTGAAACCACAGCCATTGGGAAGGCTCCTCGCGCACCCAGCCTTCGATCACCGTGTTGATCATCTGGGTCGCGCCGCGCACATCGATCTCGCCCTCGGCATTGCGCGGCAGATCGAGCGGCCCGGTGGTGGTCACATGGAAGCGCAGGCCGGGCCGGCGGATCACCCGCACGCCATAGACCGGGCACTCATACCGCTTGGCCAGCCGCGCCAGGGTGGGGTTGGCCTTCGTCTCCCGCCCGAAGAAGGTGATCGGCTCGCCGCGGCCGAAGAACTGGTCCACCAGCATGCCCAGGTGCTCGCCGCGCTCCAGTGCCGCCGCCATCTCGAACGCGCCGGACCGGCGCGAGGAAATCAGCCGCCCCATCAACGGCCCGCGAATGGCCTCGATCTGTGCCGCCACGCTGCGGTTGTTCGGCATGCGATACAGCACCGCCGTCGGCAACCCATGCCGTTGCGCCGCCACCGCCGGCAGCTCCCAATTCGCCAAATGCGCCGTGAACAGCAGCGCCGGCTGCCCGTCATCGCGCAAGCGCTCCAGCACCTCGCGAGCATCGGTGGTAATGCGCCCGGCCAGCGGGTGGTTCTCGTCGTAATCCCAGATGCGATCCAGGTGCACATACTCGCCCGCCACGCGCCCCAAATTCTCCCAGGCATCGCGCAGCGTCGCCTCCACCCAGGCGGCATCCTTCTCCGGAAAGCTCGCCGCCAATTGCCGCCGGCCCACGCGATGCTCCGGCAGCAGCGGGCCGATCCGCCGCGCCATCCCACCCACGAAATCGGAGGCCCGCTCCGGGGACATGCGGCGCAGCAGGGAGAGGATGCCCCCTACGAGGCCACCAAGGATACGGTCGATCATCAGCAAGACTCTTCTTTTTCTGAAGAAAAAGAAGCAAAAAGACTTTCATTCACTCGCACCCGATCCAGCGAACGAACAAAAGTTTTTTGGTTCTTTTTTTCAAAAAAGAACATACTTGCTTGCTTCAAAGGCTGACCAGGATCTTCCCGAACACATCCCTGTGTTCCATCCGCCCCAGCCCCTCCCCGTAGGTTTCCAGCGTGTATTCGGTATCGATCACCGGCCGCACGCCCGAGGCGATCCGGTCCAGCGCGGAGACCATGTTCGCCACCCGGCAGCCGAAGCTCCCCGTGATCCGATACTGCTGCTGGAACAGCTGCATCAGGTTGATGCTCCCGCTCGGCCCAGAGGTCGCCCCGCACGTCACCAGCCGCCCGCCGCGCTTCATCGACAGCAGCGAGCCCTGCCAGGTGTCGGCACCGACGTGTTCGAACACCACGTCCACGCCCTTCTTGCCGGTGATGCGGCGCACCACGCCCTCGAACCGGTCCTCGCGATAGTTGATCACGTGGTCCGCCCCCAGCGCGCGCGCCTTCTCGGCCTTGTCCTCGCTGCCCACGGTGGTGATCACGGTGCAGCCGAGCGACTTGGCGATGCGGATGGCGATGCTGCCGATGGCCGAGCCCCCGGCATGCACCAGGATCCACTCGCCGGGTTCCAGCTTGGCGTTGTCGAACAGCATGTGCTCCACCGTGCCGTACGCCACCGTCACGCAGGCGGCATCGGCGGTGGAGACGGCATCGGGCACCGGCACCAGCAGGCGCGCGGGGTGGTTGGTCAGCTCCTGCGCGAAGCCGTCGATATGGAAGCCGCGCACGCCGGCCACGTTCTCGCACAGATTGTCCCGCCCCTCGCGGCAGGCGCGGCAGGTGCCGCAGGTGATGGCGCCGAACGGCACCACGCGCTGGCCCGGGCGCAGATGGGTCACCCCCTCGCCCACGGCCACCACCTCGCCGGCGGCTTCGGCGGCCACGGTCAGCGGCAGCTTGCGCTTGGCGAAGGCCATGCCGCGGAAGCCCCACACATCCAGGTGGTTCAGCCCCACCGTGCGCACGCGGAACTGCGCCTCGCCCGGCCCGGGCGGCGGCGGGGGATCAAGCTCGACCAGCCGCACGTCGCGGTCGCCGAAGAGCTGGAGGGCACGCATGGCTTCGTCCTCTAGGCGGTCGCGGCAGGCTCTACGCAGCCCGCCGCCCGAAGGCAAGCATGTGCCATTGCCGCTGCCACACCCCGCCGCGTAGCGTGCCCGCCAACAGCCGCCAGGGAGCACGCGCCATGGACTACCCCTACGATCTCGGCCCCTACTCCCGGAAAGTGACCACCGCCTCCCCCGAGGCCCAGCGCTGGTTCGATCGCGGCCTGAACTGGACCTACGGCTACCACCACGAGGAAGCCGTCGCCTGCTTCGAGAAAGCCGTCGCCGCCGATCCCGCCTGCGCCATGGCGCACTGGGGCATCGCCTACGCCGTTGGCCCCAACTACAACTACCCCTGGGTGCTGATGGACCCCGCCGGCAAGGCCCGCTCCCTCGCCCGCGCCCATGATGCCAGCCGCGCCGCCCTGGAGCTCGCCGGCCCCGTCACCCGCGCCGAACGCGCCCTGATCGAGGCGATCCAGGCCCGCTACCCCCAGCGCGACGTGATCGAAGACCAGCGCCCCTGGGACATCGCCTTCGCCGACGCCATGCGCGCCGCCCACACGGCCAACACAAGCGACCTCGACATCCGCGCCGTGTTTGCCGAAGCCATCCTCAACATCACGCCGTGGAAGATGTGGGACCTCCACACCGGCCAACCCGCCGAGGGCGCCGGCACGCTGGAAGCGCGCGAGGTGCTGGAATCCGCCTTCGCCAGCGTTCCCGGCGCCATGGACCACCCGGGCCTGCTGCACCTGCACGTGCACCTGATGGAAATGTCCCCCACGCCCGAAGCGGCGCTCCTCACCGGCGACCGGCTGCGGGAGCTGACGCCCGACATGGGCCACCTGGTCCACATGCCCACCCATATCGACGTGCAGTGCGGCCATTACCGAGACACGATGCACTGGAACCAGAAGGCCATCATCGCCGACCGCAAGTTCTACGACCGCGCCGGCCCGATGAATTTCTACACCGGCTACCGCATCCACAATTACCACTTCGCCGCCTACGGGGCGATGTTCCTGGGCCAGTTCGCCCCGGCCTTGGCCGCCATCGACGAGATGCTCACCACCATGCCAGAGGCGATGCTGCGCATCCCCTCGCCCCCCATGGCCGATTTCTTCGAAAGCTACGTCTCCGTGCGCCAGCACGTGCTGGTGCGCTTCGGCAAATGGCGCGAGATCATCGAACAGCCCCTGCCGGAAGACCAGGCGCTCTACTGCAACACCACCGCCACCATGCACTACGCGAAAGGCGTCGCCCACGCGGCGCTGGGCAACGTGCCCGCAGCCGAAGCCGAGCAGGCCCTGTTCCGCGCCGCCGTGCAGCGCGTGCCGAAATCCCGCTGGATGCACAACGTCAACTGCCTCGATGCCCTGGCCGTGGCGGAGGAGATGCTGCAAGGCGAAATCGCCTACCGCCGCGGCGAACACGATGCCGCCTTCGCCCATCTACGCGCCGCCATCGCCCTGGAAGACGCCCTGCCCTACGACGAACCCTGGGGCTGGATGCAGCCCGTCCGCCACGCCCTCGGCGCCCTGCTGCTGGAACAGGGCCGCACGGCGGAAGCCGAGGCCACCTACCGCGAAGACCTCGGCCTCGCCGGCAATCTCCCTCGCGCCCAGGTCCACCCGGACAATGTCTGGGCCCTGCGCGGGCTGCTCTCCTGCCTCGAAGCGCGCGGCGAAACGGTGGAAGCCAGGCTCATCCGCCAACGGCTGGACTACGCTTT
>JAIXTK010000314.1 GCA_027483995.1 Acetobacteraceae bacterium | reverse complement strand
GGCTGCTGGCCAATATCGGCGAACATGCCGGGCAGGAGGTGCCGCATCTGCACGTGCACCTGTTCGCAGGGCGCGCCCTGGGGCCAATGCTGGCGCGGTAAGGCCAGGGCTCTGCCCTGGACCCGCAAAGGGCCGGCGGCCCTTTGATCCCTGTTTTTTAGCGTGACTGCTTTGTGTTGGGATGGCGGTGGGCGTGAGTCGTCGCCGCGGGACGCGGGGTTTTTGCGACGGATTCAGGGTGATTTTGGGCGCATGACGCCTATGGGGGGGCGCGGGCGGCCTGGGTGGGGCGGAGTTTGGGCGCGCGGTGGCCGGACAGGGCCATGCCCTCGGCGCGGTCGCAGCGCATCAGCCAGCCGAGCCGGGCGCGGCGGCGGAACAGCCGGCGCAGGACATAGGGATCCCAATCGGAGTCCGGGTCTTCGGAGGGGTCGGTGGTGAGGGAGAGGAGCCAGTCCTTGTGCGGGCGGCGCATGGCGCGGCGCGTGGCTGACGCGGCCGAGAAGGCGGCGAACAGGGCCAGCAGAAGAAGCTTGAGGGCGGCCGGAATCCGGGCGTGCAGGATCGCCCGCGCCCAGGGGCGCGGTGCGGCGGCTTCGCTCGGTGCGGCGGCAGTGTGTGGCATCACTGATAACTATCGCACAGGCAAGGCCGGAGGAAAAAGGAATTTTTTACGTACGTACTTTGGATGTGCGATTTTCGCTCACCTTGGCGGTGGCGCGGAGAAGCGGGGGTCCTCCGCCTTCGGCTCAGAATGACGGAAATGCAGAAACGCCCCGCTCTCCGTTCGGAGAAGCGAGGCGTTGACGTGCGGACGAATAAAAGTCTTTTTGCTTCTTTTTCTTCAGAAAAAGAAGAGTCTTGTTTTGGTTCTCATGACCGATGCTACGGCGACGGGGGTAGTCCCGCCGCCCTGTTTCGTCAGGCCACCCGGAAATTGGCGAACTGCCACGGGCAGGCGTTGTCCACCGTTTCGGCGAACAGGCCACCGCGGTCTTCCAGCGGCGTCCAGTTGCTGTAGGCGCCGACCACGTCGCCGAGGTAGGGCCCGGCGATTTCCAGCACGCGGGCATGGTCGAGCTGGTCTGCTTCCACCACGCCGGCCTGCGGGTTCTCGATCGCCCAGATCATGCCGCCCAGCACGGCGGCCGTGACCTGCAGGGAGGTGGCGTTGTTGTGGGGCGCCAGCGCGCGGGCCTGTTCGATCGACAGGCGCGAGCCGTACCAGTAGGCGCCGCGGGCATGGCCCATCAGCAGCACGCCCAGCTCGTCGATGCCGCTGGTGATTTCGCGCATCATGAGGCGCTGCTGGGCCTGCATGCTCCAGTTCTTGCCGGCCAGCTCGTGCAGGGACAGCACCGCGTCGTCGCAGGGGTGGTAGGCGTAGTGGACGGTCGGCCGGTAGCGCACGGTACCGCCATCCTGCAGCGTGTAGTAGTCGGCGATCGAGATTGCCTCGTTGTGGGTGATCAGGAAGCCGTGGAAGGGGCCTTCCAGCGGCGTCCAGCTGCGCACGCGGGTGGCCGCGCCGCGGCGGTTGAGCCAGATCGCGGCACCGCAGCCGAAGACATGCTCGCGCCCGTCTTCCGGCAACGCCTTTTCATGCGTGCCCCAGCCCAGCTCGGCCGGCTGGTTGCCTTCGCCGACGAAGCCGTCGATCGACCAGGTGTTGACGAACTCGCCGGGCTTCTTGGCGATGTCGGCCGTTTGCGTGTCGCGCTCGGCGATGTGGATCACCTTCACGCCCAGCGTATCGGCCAGCTTCGCCCAGCCCTCGCGGGTGGCCGGCGCGGTGGCGTCCTGCCCGCTGTCGGCGGCCAGGTTCAGCAGCGCCTGCTTGACGAAATGCGAGACCAGGCCGGGGTTGGCGCCGTGCGTCATCACCGCGGTGGGGTCTGCCGCGCCGGGGCGCACCAGCGCCAGCGCGCTTTCGCGCAGCGCGTAGTTGCTGCGCAGCGCCGGCGGCAGGGTGGGGTCGGTGTAGCCGCCGGCCCAGGGCTCCACGCAGGTATCCAGGTACAGCGCGCCGAGCTCGCGGCACAGCTCCACCAGTGCGACGGAGGAGACGTCCACCGACAGGTTGAGCAGGAAGTCGCCGCGGCCGAGGTGGGCCGAGAGCACGGCGCGGTAGTTCTCGCGGGTGATCGGGTGCACCGCGTGGGCGATGCCATGGGCGGCGGCCACCTCGGCGCCGCGGTCGTCGGCACTGAGGATGGTGATCCGCTCGCGCGGCATGTCGATGTGGCGCAGGATCAGCGGCAGCACGCCCTGGCCGATGCTGCCGAAGCCAAGCATCACCAGGCGGCCCTGGAAGGTCGCATGAGTCGTCATCGCGGTCTCCTCTGAAGTCGTGGTGGTGCGGCGGGTCAGGCCGCGTTGAAGGGGGCCGCGTCGAAGGCGGGGTCGCAGACTTCGGCCACGCGGGCGCGGTCGAAGCCGTTGAAGGCGGTGCGCAGGCAGGCGCCGTAGGCACCGAGCTGGCCGATCTCGATCCAGTCGCCCTCGGCAATGTCCTCGGGCAGCCAGAACGGGCCGCGCATCACGTCGGCGCTGTCGCAGGTGGGGCCGAAGAAGCTGAACCCGCGCACCACGCCGGACGGCGCGGTGCCGGCGGGGCGGAGGCAGCGCACGGGGTAGCGGAAGCCCAGCGCGCCCGCATCGGCCAGGCTGCCGTAGACGCCATCGTTGATGTAGAGCGCATCGCCGCGGCGCGCCTGCACCTGCACCACGACGGAGGCGCCGCCGGCGACCAGCGCGCGGCCGGGTTCGGCCCAGAGCCGCGCCGCGGGCAGGCCCAGCGCGTCGAACGCCTCCTCGATCTCGGCCATGAAGGCGCCGAGCGGCGGCAGTTCGACATCGGGATAGACGACGGGGAAGCCGCCGCCGACATCCACGATCTCCACCGCCACGCCCGCCTCGGCGATCGCCGCGCCGGCCAGCGCCGTCGCCTGCCGCCATGCGACGGGGTCCAGGCATTGCGAGCCGACGTGGAAGGCGATGCCGAGGCGGGACGCCACCGGGCGGGCGGCGCGCAGAAGCGCCACGGCCTCTTCATGCTCCGCACCGAACTTGCCGGAGAGGTCCAGCACCGCGCCGCCCTTGGGCAGGGCGAGGCGCACGACCAGGCCGAGCGCGCCTTCCACCCCGGTGGCCGCGGTTTCGCGCAGGATCTTCTCCAGCTCGTCATGGGAATCGAGCACGAAGTCGCGCACGCCGTGGCGCGCCCAGGCCTCACGGATGGCGCCGCGCGCCTTCACCGGGTGCATGAAGTGGATCTCGGCATCGGCGAACATGGTGCGCACCAGCGCGACCTCGGCCGGCGAGGCGCAGTCGAAATGGCGCACGCCGCCTTCCCACAGGGCGCGCAGCACCGCCGGATCCGGGTTGCACTTCACGGCGTAGAGGACGTCGCCCGGGAAGGCCTGCACGAAGGTCGCGGCGGTGGCGGACAGCACGGCCGGGCGCAGGCAGTGGACGGGCTCTTCCGGGCGCAGCGCGGCCACCAGGTCGGCGACGGTGGGCCGCGTTTCGGGGAGCTCGGCCGGCAGCAGCGGACGGCGGAGGGGGGAGACGGCGGAACGGGCACGCAGGCTCGACATCGCAACAATCCTCGCGACAGTGCGCTTGCGCATCGGGGATGCGCAAACTGCCTGCACATCTTCGATGCGCAAGCGGGACCATGGGGAATGAAACAGGCTTGGCGCGGCGCCCACAGGGAAAACCCATGTGGCGCCGGCGGCAGGCTCAGGCGATGCGAGGTCTTCGCATGGCCAGCGACCCTTCAACAGACATTCGGCACTTCCCTTGCGACCCCGGCCCCACGATGGGCCGGACCGGACGAAAAGGACGCGTTCGTCGTTGCTGTGCCCTGGAGACAATCCTCCCAGGCGGGCTCGCGGCACGTGCGGGTGCGTCGGCGATCCGCCGTGGCACCCTTCAGGGGGGGCCTCGGCGGGAGGCGCGTTCTATGCGATGGGGGCCCAAAGGTGCATTGCGATTTTGGGACCCGAGGCAGGACCCCTCTGCATGGTTACGTTTGGGACAGGTTCAGGCCTTTCCGACCAGCGCCAGGTACTCCCACACGATCGTCGCCCCGGCCAGCGCGGTGATCTCCGCCACGTCGTAGGCTGGCGCCACTTCCACGATGTCCATGCCGACAAAGCCCAGCCCGCCGAGCCGCCGCAGGATCGCCTGCGCCTGCCAGGAGGCGAGCCCGCCAATCTCCGGCGTGCCGGTGCCGGGCGCGTGGGCGGGATCGAGCGCATCGATGTCGAAGCTGAGGTAGCAGGGTGCCGCGCCCACCACGGCGCGGATGCGGGCGGCGACCTCGGCGGGGCCCATTTCCTGTACGTCCTGCCCGGTCAGGATCGTCACGCCCTGCGCCACGGTCCAGTCCCACACCTCGCGCTGCACCGGGGAGCGGATGCCCAGCTGGATCATGCGGCTTGGGTCCACCAGGCCCTCGCGGATGGCGTGCCAGAACACCGAGCCGTGGCCGAAGACCTGGCCGAAATTGTCTTCCCATGTGTCCACATGCGCATCGAAATGCACCAGCCCCACGGGGTGGCCCAGCCGCGCCCGCAACGCACGCAGCAGCGGCAGGGTGATGCCGTGCTCACCGCCCAGCGCGATCAGGTGCCGCAGCCCGGCGGCCTGGGCCTCGATCGCCGCCAGCGAGGCGGGGATGTCGCCTAGCGCGATGGCGAAGTCGCCGAGATCGGCGAGATCGAGTGCTGCCGGCTCTACCCAGGATTGCGGGTGGGCGCCATCCACCAGCATCCGGCTGGCGCGGCGGATCGCGGCTGGCCCGTCGCGCGTGCCGGCGCGGTTGGTGGTGCCGATATCCAGCGGAATCCCCGCCACGGCGAAGGCGGCATCGCGATGCGTGCGGGTGACGCCCAGGAAACCGGGCGGCGTGGCGAAGGTGGGCGGGCCGGCCATGGTGGGGCTCCTGTTTCCGATGGTTCGCTAACACGTGCCGGCCCTGGATGAACAGGCTGCACCATGCTACCGCCCCCCGCATGTCCCGCCATCCGATCTGGCGCCTCTATGCCGCGCTGGCCTCGCTCGCGGCCCCGGTGCTGCGGCCGTGGCTGCGCCGGCGCGCGCGGCGTGGCAAGGAGATATCCGCGCGCCTGCCGGAGCGGGAGGGGATCGATGCCACGCCGCGCCCGCCCGGCACGCTGGTGTGGCTGCATGCGGCCAGCGTGGGCGAATCCGTCTCCATCCTGCCGGTGCTGGCCGCCCTGCCGCCAGGGGTGCAGGTGCTGCTGACCACCGGGACCGTCACCTCCGCGGCACTCATGGCCCGGCGCCTGCCGGAGCTGGGCCTGCAGGACCGGGTGCGGCACCGCTTCGCCCCGCTGGACGTGCCGCGCTGGGCGGCCCGGTTCCTGGACCACTGGAAGCCGGATGTGGCCGGCTTCGTGGAAAGCGAGGTCTGGCCCAACCTGCTCGCCGCCTGCCGCGCGCGGGGCATTCCGGTGATGCTGGTGAATGCCCGCATCTCGCCGCGCAGTTTCGCCCGCTGGGTGCGCCGCCCGGCGCTGGCGCGCGAGCTGTTCGGGGGGTTCGCGTTGGCCCAGGCGCAGTCGCCGGCGGTGGCGGAGCGCCTGCGCGCCCTGGGCGCCCCCGAGGTGCTCGACCAGGGCAATCTGAAGTTCGCCGCCCCACCGCTGCCGTGCGACGACGCGGAATTGGCCCGGCTGCGCGCGTTGATCGGCCTGCGCCCGGTCTGGCTGGCCGCCAGCACCAATGCCGGGGAGGAGGCGCTGCTGCTGCCGGTGCATGATGCGCTGGCGGCGCGCTTCCCCGGCCTGCTCACCCTCATCGTGCCGCGCCACCCGGAGCGGGCGCCGGAGATCGCCGCATTGGTGGCCCCGCGCCCTGTTGCCCGGCGCTCCCAGGGAGAGGACCCGCCCGCGGCGGCCGGCCTCTGGCTGGCGGATACGCTGGGGGAGCTTGGGCTGTTCTACCGCCTGGTGGGCCATGCCTTCGTTGGCCGCTCCCTGGTGAAGCTGGGCGGCCAGAACCCGATCGAGCCGGCCCTGCTGGGCTGCGCGGTGGCCGTGGGCCCGCATGTCTTCAACTTCCCGGAAGCGGTGGAGGTGCTGGAGCAGGCCGGCGGGCTGGTTCGCCTGCCGGATGCCGCTGCGCTGGAAGCCTGGGTGGCGGGCATGATCGCCGATCCCGACCGGGCGCGGGCCATGGGCGCGGCCGGGCACGCGGCGATGCACGGCTTCGAATCCCTGCCCGCCCGCACCGCGCAGCTGCTGCTGGACCTCGCCCATGCGCGCGCCTGAATTCTGGCAGCGCGACGGGTGGTTGCCCCGCCTGCTCTCCCCGCTGGGTGCGCTCTACGCCGCCGCCACGGCCCGGCGTGTGGCGAGGCCCGGCTGGCGCGCACCCGTTCCGGTGCTGTGCATCGGCAACCCCGGCGCCGGCGGTACCGGCAAGACCACCGTGGCGCTCGACCTCGCCGCCCGCCTCCAGGCCCGCGGCCACCGCCCCGCCTTCCTCACCCGCGGCTACGGCGCCCGCCTGCCCGGCCCGCTCCAGGTGGACCCCGCCCGCCACACCGCCGCCGAGGTGGGCGACGAACCCCTGCTCCTGGCCGCCGTCGCCCCCACCTTCCTCGGGCCAGACCGCGCCGCCACAGCCCGCCTCGCCCTTGCCCAGGACGCCACCATCCTGCTGATGGATGATGGGCTGCAGAACCCCACCCTGGAGAAAACCCTCTCCCTGATGCTGATCGACGGCGCCGCCGGCTTCGGCAACGGCCGTGTGATCCCCGCCGGCCCGCTGCGCGAACCCGCCGCCGCCGCCGCCGCGCGCTGTGCCGCCGCCGTGCTGATCGGGCCAGACACCACCCGCGCCCTCGCCAGGCTTCCGCCCGCGCTCCCCGTTCTGCGCGCCCGCCTGGTTTCGGCCCCGCCACCCCCCGGGCCGCTGATCGCCTTCGCCGGCATCGGCCGCCCCGAGAAATTCCGTGAGACCCTGCAAGCCGCCGGCGGGGACGTCGTGCGCCTCGTCCCGTTTCCGGATCACCACCCCTACACCGAGGCCGATCTCCGCCCCCTGCTGGCCACCGGCGCCACGCTCGTGACCACGGCGAAGGACATGGTTCGTATTCCGCCCGCCCTGCGCCCGCGCATCACCGCGGTCGGGGTGCGTCTCGCCTGGCTGGACTCGCCCCACCCCTTGCTGGATCGCCTCGCATGACCCGCCCTGCCCTTCTCCTCGACCTCGACGGCACGCTGATCGATTCCCGCCCGGGCATCGTGGCCAGCATCCGTGCCGCGCTGGTCGACCTCGGCCACGCGCCGGACCCCGCCGAAGACTTCACCTGGATGATCGGGCCGCCGATGGAACAGGTGATCGGCAGGGTGCTGGCACGCTGGAACGACGACCGCACCCAGCTCGCCGTGGACCGCTACCGCGCCAACTACACCCGCCTCGGCCTGACCGGGAACGCCATGTATCCCGGCATCGAGGACGCGGTGCGCAGCCTGGCCGAAACCCACGACCTGTTCCTGTGCACCGCCAAGCGCACCCGCTTCGCCGTGCCGATCCTGGAGAACCTGGGCCTGGCGCCGCTCTTCCGCGGTATCCACGGCACGGAAGATGACGGCCGGTTCGATGACAAGGCCGTGCTCGCGCGCTGGATTCTCGCCACGCACGGCCTCACCCGCGCCGCCCTGGCCGGTGACCGGCTGCATGATATCGAGGCCGCCCATGCCAACCGGATCCCCGCCATCGGGGCCGGCTGGGGCTATGGTGGGCGTGAGGAACTGGAGCGGTGTGGGGCGACGGTGGTGCTGGATCATGCGTCGGAGTTGCCGGGGGCAGTGAAGCAAGCGGTTCTTTTTTGAAAAAAAGAACCAAAAAACTTTTCTCACTTTGCGTCGGGGCTAGCCTCGGCGCAAATTCATGAAGTCTTTTTTGCTTCTTTTTTCTTCAGAAAAAAGAAGATGCTTCCTTACAGCGGCAAAGACCCCTGGCGGGTGCCGGCTTTCCCCCCATCCGCCGTCGCCCGCACCTCGCCATCCGCCAACCGCAGCCGCAGCCGGTCGCCGGGCTTGATCGCGCTGGCGGCGGTGATCGGGTGCCCCGCCGCGTCGCTCACCAGCGCGAAGCCGCGTTCCAGCACCCTTGTGTAGGAGAGCGCTTCCAGCCCGGCGGAGGCCCCGGCCAGCCGGGCCCGGGCCTCGCGCAACCCGGCGCGGATCGGCGCATCGGTCAGGCGGGGCAGCACCCGCCCGGCCGCCGCAGCGCGGCCGGCGACAGCGTGGCGAATCGCCGCCCGGAGCTTCTCGCCGGACAAGAGCAGGGCGGAGCGGCGGTGCGCGAGCAGGCCGGGGAGGGCCTGGCGCAAGCGGCCACCGCGGTCTTGCAGGGTTTGGCGCGCGCGGGCCAGCAGGCCGGGCAGGTCGGGCATGCCGCGTTCGGCGCGCGCCAGGGCGGCGCGGCGGGCGGCGAGCAGGTTGGGCAACGCGAGGATCAGGCGTTGGTGGCGATCATCCAGCCGTTGGCGCGCGGTGCCGAGCAGGCTTGGCAGGTCCGGCAGGCCGCGTTCGGCGCGTTGCAGGCGCAGGCGGCGTTCCTGCATCACGCGGTTCAGCGCGCCGGAGAGCCGCGCGCCCTTCTGCTGCAGGTCGGCGGCGATTTCGACGCGGCTGGGCACGGCGAGTTCGGCCGCCGCCGTGGGGGTGGGGGCGCGGCGGTCGGAGGCGAAGTCGATCAGGGTGGTGTCGGTCTCATGGCCGACGGCGGAGATCAGCGGGATGGTGCTGGCCGCCGCCGCGCGCACCACGGCCTCGTCGTTGAAGGCCATCAGGTCTTCGAGGCTGCCGCCGCCGCGGGCGACGATGATCACGTCTGGCCGAGGGACGGGGCCGCCGGGCTTGAGGCGGGAGAAGCCTTCGATGGCTTCGGCGATGCGCTGGGCGGCGCCGTCGCCCTGGACCGGGACGGGCCAGAGGATCAGATGGCGCGGGAAGCGGCGGGCCAGGGTGGTCTTGATGTCCTGGATGACGGCGCCCTGCGCGGAGGTGATCACGCCGATCACGGTGGGCAGCAGCGGCAGGGGGCGCTTGCGGGCGGCGTCGAACAGGCCTTCCTCGGCCAGGCGCAGGCGCAGCGCCTCGATGCGGGCCAGCAGGGCGCCGGCGCCGGCGTATTCCATGCGGTCGACGATGAGCTGGTAGGAGGAGCGTTCGCCATAGGAGCTGATCTTGCCCTGGGCGATCACCTCCACCCCGTTCTCCGGCACCAGGCCGAGGCGCGGGACGGAGAATTTCCAGACCACGCCGGCGATCTTGCCGCCCTCATCCTTCAGCGAGAAGTAGATGTGCCCGCTGGGATAGCGCTTCAGCTCCGTGATCTCGCCGCGCACGCGGATGCGGCCGAAGGCGCCTTCCAGCGTGCGCTTCACCGCGCCGGAGATTTCCGAGACGCTGTACTCGGGAACGTTTGAGGTGGTGGGGGGTGCGGCCTGTTCGTCCATCCGCCCACCCTATGCTAGACGGCGCGCGCATTGAAGGAGTCGCGGCCAATGCGCGTTCTGGTAATCGGTTCCGGCGGGCGTGAGCACGCATTGTGCTGGAAGCTCGCGGCCTCGCCGCTGCTGACCAGGCTGTGGTGCGCCCCGGGCAACCCCGGGACCGCCGAACACGCCGAGAACGTGCCGATCGGCGTGCTGGACATCGCCGATCTCGTCCGCTTCGCGCAGGACAACGCCGTCGATCTCGTCGTGCCCGGCCCGGAGGCGCCGCTGGTGGCCGGCCTGGCCGATGCCATGGGCCTGGCGGGCATCGCCTGCTGCGGCCCCTCCGCCGCTGCCGCGCGGCTTGAGGGCAGCAAGAGCTTCACCAAGGAGGTGGCCGACGCCGCAGGTATCCCGACCGCGCTGTGGGAGCGGTTCGACAATGCCGCCGCCGCGCGGGAGTTCGTCCGCCGGCGCGGCGCGCCGATCGTGGTGAAGGCCGATGGCCTGGCCGCCGGCAAGGGCGTGGTGGTGGCCGCCAGCGTGGAGGAAGCCGAAGCCGCGATCACGGAGTTCATGGAACAGGGCACGCTGGGCGAATCCGGCCACACGCTGGTGATCGAAGAGTGCCTGGTCGGTGAGGAAGTGAGTGTCTTCGCGCTGTGCGACGGCACCACCGCCATCCCGCTGGGCAGCGCGCAGGACCACAAGCGGGTGGGCGACGGCGATACCGGCCCCAACACTGGCGGCATGGGCGCCTATTCCCCGCCGCCGGCCCTCTCGCCCGCGCTGGAACAGGCGGTGATGCACCGCGTGATCCAGCCGGCGCTGGACGAGATGGCCCGCCAGGGCACCCCCTTCCGCGGCATTCTCTTCGCCGGGCTGATGCTCACCGCCGATGGCCCCAAGCTGATCGAGTTCAACGTCCGCTTCGGCGACCCGGAATGCCAGGTGATCCTCGCCCGGCTGATGGACGACCTGCTGCCCGCCCTGATGGCGGTGTGCGATGGCGAGTTGCGCACCATCTCCCTGCGCTTCCGGCCCGTTGCCGCCCTCGGCGTGGTGATGGCCGCGCGCGGCTATCCCGGCAGCTATGCCAGGCACACGCCCATCGGCGGCCTGGACCGCGCCGCCGCGCTGCCGGGCGTGACCGTGTTTCATGCCGGCACGGATATGCGCGATGGCCAGCTGGTCAGCGCCGGTGGCCGCGTGCTGACCCTGGTGGGCACCGCGCCGAGCCTGCAGGAGGCGCGCGACGCCGCCTATGCCGCCGTGGCGGCGGTTGAGTGGCCCGAGGGGTTCTGCCGCCAGGATATCGGCTGGCGGGCGCTGAAAGCCTAGAGGGATGGCCGACCTGATAGACGGTCGGCCATCCCTCTAGCTCTTTGTTTGAGCGAGCAACTTTAGCCCACCAGACGATTCCGTCTGATGGGCTGTTGCTCTACCCGGCCAACAGCCGGTCGATCTCCTCCTGCGCGAGGTCCGCGGTGCCGGCCGGCGCCGTGGGCACCGGCAGCGGCACGATCTCGGCAGGCTCGTTCGTGCCGATCGTGTTCAGCACGGATTCCACGTGGTGCAGATGGTCGATCGCGCGGCGGATGCGCTGGCTGGTCAGGTCCTGGAACGAACACGCCTCGAAGATCGTGTTCACCTTCTCGCTGATCCGCTCATACAGCTCCGGCTCGGACCGCAATTCCTGCAGCCAGTCCGAAATCGCCTCCGCCGCCTCCATGATGCGGTTGGCCGCCGCCTCCGTGGTTTGCACCACCGCCTCCAGCTCGGTGCCGGAATTGCGCGAAGCGGCCTGCGGCACCGCCAGCACCTCGGCCAGCTGGGTCTTCACGCTGGAGAGCTGCTCGGAAATATTGGTCTCGCTGAAGTCGATCAGCTGCACGGAGGCATGGATCTCCGCGCTCAGCTCAGCGAAGCGGCGGTCCACGAAGCGGCGCAGCTCATCGATCTTGCCGCCCAGCACATCCAAATGGGCCAAATCCGTATCCGCCATCGCCCACCTCATGCCGCTTGGCACGGCAGGATGGCGCGGACCGGTTAAGCGGGATTGAATCCCCGGCGCCGCAGCGCTGCCGTCACGGTATTCTCCAGCAGACAGGCAATCGTCATCGGCCCGACCCCGCCCGGCACCGGGGTGATGGCGCCGGCATGGCCCACCACCTCGCCATAGGCCACGTCCCCCACCAGCGTGCCGGCCGCGGTGCGGTTGATGCCCACATCGATCACCACCGCCTCCCGCGCCACCCAATCGCCGCGCACCATCTCCGGCCGCCCGACCGCGGCCACGATCACCTCCGCGCGCCGGCACTCCGCCGCCAGGTCGCGCGTGCGCGAATGTGCCAGCGTGACGGTGGCACTCGCCCCGGTGAGCAATGCCGCCATCGGCCGGCCCACCAGCACGGAGCGGCCCAGCACCAGCGCCCGCGCGCCGGCCAGATTCACATCCGCCACCGCCAGCAGCTTCATCACCCCCAGCGGGGTGCACGGCACCAACCCGCGCCGCCCGGCGGCCAGCAGCCCGGCATTGGTGGGCGTCAGGCCGTCCACATCCTTCGCCGGGTCGATCGCATCCAGCACCGCCTCGGTGGCGATGTGCGGCGGCAGGGGCAGCTGCACCAGGATGCCATCCACCGCCGCATCGTCGTTCAGCCGGCGCACCACGGCCAGCAGCGCTGCCTCGGCGGTTTCCGCCGGCAGCCGGATGGTTTGCGCCGCCAGGCCCATTGCCGCCGCGGCCCGCTCCTTGCTGCGCACATAGACCTGGCTGGCCGAGTCCTCGCCCACCAGCACCACGGCGAGCCCGGGCCGGAATGGCAGGCCCGCGACGCGCACCGTTGTCTCCTCCCGCAGCGCGGCCGCCACCGCCTTGCCGTCGATGATCCGGGCTGTTGTGGGGGTCATGGTCAGAGCGCCTCCAGCCGGGCCGCGAGCACGCCCGCATCGCCCGCAACGAACAAGGTCTTGTCGCGGCTTGTCGCCCCCAGGGCCACCGACACATCGCCTTGCCGCACGCACAAGGCATCGGCCAGCGCTGCGCAGGCAGCCCGGTTGGCGCGGCCATCCTCCGCCGCTTCCGCCACGCCGATGCGCAGCCGCTCGCCATCCACATCCGGCGCCCACCCACCCACACCGGGCCGGCGAGATTTCGGCTGCACCTTCACCGCCACCCGCACCCCGCCCTCCGAAGCGCGCCAGAACGCCATGCCTACAGGAACAGCCCCGAGACATTGCCGTACACGATCGCCGCATAGATCCGCGCCAGCAGCATCTGCGCGATATAGATCAGGAAGATCAGCGCCACCGGGCTCAGATCGATGGTCCCGAAGGTGGGGATCACCCGCCGGATCGGGCGCAACGCCGGCTCTGTGATGCGGTAGAGGAAATCCCCCACCATCCACACGAAGCGGTTGCGCGTATCCAGCACGTTGAACGACACCAGCATGCTCATCACGGCGCCGAGAATCACCGCCCACTTGTAGAGATTCAGAATCTCCTGAGCGATCTGGAACAGGATGGTGATCACGGGACCTCCGCAGCAGCCGCGCGGCACCTGTCGCGGCCCTCAACCGTCCTCTGCCACGAGCGCGCCCGCCGGTAAACCCTGACCGGCATTTCAGCGGCTTGACTTGCCCCCCCACCATGAGCAAATACCGCCGCGCCGTGACCCCCCAAAGTTCCGGCGGCCGAGAGGCTGGGGCTGTAGCTCAGTTGGGAGAGCGCGTCGTTCGCAATGACGAGGTCAGCGGTTCGATCCCGCTCAGCTCCACCACTCTGCGTTAGCCTGCGCCGAAATCCCGCCAGGCATCGGCCATTCCCGCCAGCACGATCTGCACGCCGATGCACAGCAGCAGGAACGCCGAAAGCCGCGCAAACGTCCGCCGCGCCGAAGGCCCCAGCAATGCCGCGATCCGGTCCGCCGAGCGGTAGGACAGCCAGATCACCCCGGCGATCACCACCGCCGCCGCCGACGCGCCCAGGAAGAACCACGCCACATCCGCCGGCACGCGCGGCCGCTGCGCGCCCAGGGCCACCGCCACGGCGATCGTTCCTGGCCCCGTGGTGAACGGCAACGTCAGCGGGAAGAACGCCATCGCGGCCACGTCACCCTCGCCGCTTTCGGCCTGCTCTGTCTTGCGCGCCTCCTGCCGCTCAGGCGCGTTCAGCAGGTCGAAGGCGCGCACCGCCACCACCGCGCCGCCCGCGATCCGCAACGCCGCCAGCGAAATGCCGAAGAATTCCAGGATGTAGGAGCCGGCGAACAGCGCCCCCAGCATCACGCCCAGCGAATACAGCGCCACCTTGTCTGACAGCATGCGCCGCTGCTGCGCGGTGAGATGCGCGGTGACCTCGTTGAAGATGAACGCCGCCCCGGGCGGGTTCACGATGGAGAACAGCGCCGGGACCGCAAGCAGGAAGGTGGCGAGGGCTAGGGACAAGGAAGGGCCTTCTTTTTTCTGAAGAAAAAAGAAGCAAAAAAGACTTCATTCGTTTGCGCCCGCGCCAGG
>JAIXTK010000461.1 GCA_027483995.1 Acetobacteraceae bacterium | reverse complement strand
GGTCCCCCGCGGAGGAGTGGCAGGTTGCCCTGTCGGCGCGAAGCCGGCGCCGGGCTGTGCCGGAGCGGGGCGGGTGGGGCGAGTTGCCTCACCCAGCGGTAGGAACGGCATGATGCCCTGGAGCCTGTCGTCGACGATCACAGAGGGGGTGTTGCCGAGGATTTCCTGCATCGTCTCGATGTAAAGGCGCTGGACAGTCACTTCCTTGGCGGCCTCATAGGCCTGGAGAACGGAGAGGAAGCGCTGCGCCTGGCCGGTTGCCTCAGCCACCGACACCTCGCGTGCCGCGGTCGCCTCGGCGACCAAGCGCGCCGCGTTGCCACGGGCACGGGGAACGATGTCGTTCTGATAGGCGTCGGCCTCATTGCGAGCCCGATCGGCATCGGTGTTGGCGCGCTGAACGTCTCGGAAACTGTCGATGACGGCGGCCGGCGGGTCGACCTTCTGCAGCTGCACCTGGGTCACCTCGACGCCGGCATGATACTGGTCGAGGATCGCCTGCACGCCACGCAGAACGTCGGCCTCGATACGAGCGCGGGCATCCGTGAGGGCGGGCTGGATGGGCGTGCGGCCGATCACTTCGCGCATCACACTCTCGGCGGCGGACTTCACGGTGTATTCCGGGTGGCGAGTGTTGAAGAGGAAGTCCCCGGCGCTGCGGACGCGCCAGAAAACCGCGAAATTGATGTCGATGATGTTCTCATCGCCCGTCAGCATCAGGCTTTCCTCGGGCAGGTCACGGCCTGCAGCCTCGCGCCCTCGGAGCGAACGGATCTCGACCGGGCGGGCATCGGAAACGCCAGTGCTGAAACCGACCTCGACCCGATTGATGCGGGTGACCGCGGGGAGCAGCACTCGCTCCACAGGCCAAGGGACATGGTAGTTGAGGCCGGGGAAGGCGGTGCGATTAAAGGCACCGAACCGAAGCACGACGCCCTGCTCATCCGGCTGCACGCGATAGAAGCCGCTGGAAAGCCAAACCACTGCGACAAGGGCGCCCATGATCGCGATACCACGGCCACCGCCGAGGATCGAAGGCATCCGTGGCCCGCTCCCGCCTGGCATCGCGCCGCGGAACATGGCTTGGACCCTGGCGATCAACTCATCGAGGTCCGGTGGCTGATTGCCACCATTGCCACCATTGCCACTGGGCCCACGCGGCCCCCCGCCCCACGGACCCTGCGGCCCTTTGGGGCCGTTGCCTTGCGGCCCGCCAGGGGGCGCGCCCCATGGTCCGCCCCCCCCGGTTCCGGAGTGGACGACGACAAAGCCATCGGCGCCGCTTGGACCACCGTTTGAGGAAGGCATGAGCTAACTGGGCTCCTGTGCGCGTTTCGGCCTATCCAGGGAAGGGCATTGGCTTCCGGAGTTGAAGCAGCCATATCCCTGGCATGACACGCCTGCATATTGACTGGGTGCGAAGGGTTTTCAAGCGCATGAGCGAGCCGAGTGCTGCCTCCTTGAAGGAGGTTCTCCGCAATGTGGCTGATCCAGAGAGCGGCCGCGACATCGTCACTGCCGGGATCGTTGAGGGAATCGAGGTGCGACGTGGGCCGCATGGCGTTCTGGTCCAGGTAAGCCTCCTGACCGAACGCGATCGCGTACAGGCGATGGAGCCTGTGCGGCAGAAGGTTGAGGCGGTGCTGGGGGCTCAACGAGGTGTGCAGAATGTTGCTGCGGTGCTGACGGCACACGCGGCGTCACGACCCGCGGGGCGATCCGACCATTCGCATGGCCATGGCCATGCACCCCGCCCCACGACGCAAGGCGCCCCTCCGGAGAAGGCCGTGCTGCTGCCCAACGTGAAAAACATCGTCGCGGTGGCATCGGGGAAGGGCGGGGTGGGCAAGTCCACGGTGGCGGTGAACCTGGCCGTCGCCCTGGCGCAACTCGGCCTTCGGGTGGGCCTGCTGGATGCGGATATCTATGGCCCGAGCCTGCCGCGGATGCTGGGGTTGGCGAGGAAGCCGGACGTCCGGGGCGACAGGATGATCCCTCTCGAGGCCTGGGGCTTGAAGGCGATGTCTATCGGGTTCCTTGTGGACGAGGATACCGCGATGATCTGGCGTGGCCCCATGGTGATGGGGGCCCTGGAGCAGATGATGGGCCAGGTCGAGTGGGGCGAGCTCGACGTGATGATTGTCGACATGCCGCCAGGCACGGGCGACGCACAGCTCACCATGGCGCAAAGGGTTACTCTGGCGGGCGCGCTCGTTGTGTCGACACCTCAGGATATCGCGTTGCTGGATGCGCGACGCGGCGTGAAGATGTTCGAACGTACCCGTGTGCCTGTGCTGGGTCTCGTGGAGAACATGAGCTTTTTCTGCTGCCCGAACTGCGGCCACAGGTCTGAGATCTTTGGTCATGGCGGCGCTCGGACTGAGGCCGAAAAGCTGGGGATTGAATTCTTGGGCGAGATTCCGCTGCTTCTGGAGATTCGGAGCGCCGCCGATGCCGGCACACCGATCGTCGCCAGTGCGCCGCAAAGCGACGCGGCGCGTGCCTATCGCGATGTGGCAGCGCGGCTACAAGCCAAGCTGGAAGGGAAGCAAGGACACTCGGGCGGGCCCCGCATCGTGATCAGCTGAGAGCGGCGTCAATCTCTGCAGTTGAGGGCATGCTGCCTTGAGTGCCCTTGCGTGTGCAGCAGAGACCGGCGGCTAGGTTTGCGCGATGCAACGCTTGGCGGAGGGGCAAACCACGATCGAGCGCCGCAGTGAGGACGCCGGTAAAGCAATCACCGGCGCCCGTTGTGTCGATAGCATCGATCGGAGCGGCAGGAAGGGCTATGGCCCCATCTGCCGTCTGGGCCTGCAAGCCACGTTCGCCCAGAGTGATCACGACATTGACGCCCCCGAGACGGTCGCTGATCGCGGCTGCACTGGAGGCACAATCAATGTGACGAGCCAGGAATTCCGCCTCACCCTCGTTGACCACAAGGACATTGAGGCTGCTGAGCGCCGCTTCATCGAGCGGTGCGGCCGGAGCAAGGTTGAGCACGATACGGGATCCAGCCTTTCGAGCGCGGTGGATAAGTGCCTCCGTATCGGCACGGGGGGCTTCCATCTGGAGCAATACGGTCGTGTGAGGGCCCAGCAACACCTCTTCGACCTGGGAATGCCGTGCGCATAGATTGGCGCCGCTTGCGACAGCAATCAGATTGCGGCCCTGAACATCAACACAAATGGCGGCGGTGCCGGTTGCAGCGGCCGCCCTGGAAATGCGGCTGATGTCCATATCGGTGCTGCGCATCAGCCTGAGAGCATCTTCTGCGAGGGCATCCGATCCTACGGCGCCCGCGAAAACGACCCGGGCGCCGTCGCGCGCTGCAGCAACGGCCTGATTTGCGCCTTTGCCGCCAGGTTCGATGGACATCTCTTGTCCGAGGACGGTCTCTCCCGCTGCCGGCAGATGCGGCAGGGAGAAGATCAGGTCCAGATTGACCGATCCAAATACGACAATCATGCCAGGTTTCCTTAGGTTCGCCCGAGAGCAATCATCATCTCGGTCCATTCCCGCTTGGACAGGCCACTTTCGGCCTGAGCGACCTCCTCCCCCCCCAGCATGCGTTTCAGAATGGCGAGCATCTGGGCCGAGAATGTGACGGCACCGAGCCGGTAGTCTGCAAAGGCCGCGTAGGTTTGGGGAACCCATGCTTTGACCACCGACAGCATGGCATCCGCGTAGGCCCGGATCTCATATTGGGCGTGGGTATCGGCCCGCAAAGACAGGAAATGCAAGAGATTGTGAAGATCAGCCTTCCAATACCATTGCGTATAGGCGTTGAGTGTCAGGTTCATTCGGGCGAGTTCCCGGGCCAAGCCCTGGCGGCCTGGATCTGCGGGGCTGCCGTCCGCTTCCTCATTCAGCATGAACATGTAGTGGTCGTAGTTGCGCATGGCATCGTCGCGCAGGAGGTTGAGCACCTCTTGCGCCTCTGGCCCGGACAGCACTTCGCCTCGTCCTTGTCGGTTGCTGGAGGATTGGGCAGCAAGTTGTTCTGGTGTGGGGATGTAAAATTCTCGATCCAGCACTGAATAGCGTGCCGAGTATTCATTCACATTAGCGGTGCGGTGACGAATCCACTGGCGGGCGATGAAAATAGGCAATTTTATGTGAAATTTAATTTCACACATCTCGAAGGGAGTCGTGTGCCGGTGCCGCATCAGGTAGCGGATAAGGCCGGCGTCTTCCGAGACGCGGCGCGTGCCACGCCCATACGACACACGGGCGGCCTGCACCACGGCGGCATCATCGCCCATATAGTCGATCACTCGCACGAAGCCATGATCGAGCACTGGCATGGCGGTGAAGAGCAGTTCCTCCAGCGCTGGGACTGTGGCGCGCCTGGTCGTCGCGTGCTGGGCACGCTGAGCCATGATCTCGCCCTGCTGATCGTCGGTCACAGGCATGCGTAGGGTCCCTTCCCACCGGTAGCTCTCGTCCCTATATTACCGATGCCGGCTTGCCGGCTATGGCGATAAACGGTGCGTGGAATAAGCGTTGTGGACCCGGGGGCAGTGCCCGGCGCCTCCACCAAGTTCCTGCCTTGGCAGGGGTGAGGGGGCGAAACAGGCTCGACACGCGTGGTAAAGACTCATCTTTTGCCCGGCATGGTTCCGCCGTTATCGGGCCGTATCACAAGTGCCAATGACAATCATGAGGCGCTCGCTGTCGCTGCATAAGCGATAAGCGCGGTTCGGGGGGCACCGGGCAACAGAAGCCCCCCACTTTCGACCGATCGCCGCCGGGTTGTCGGGGCGGCTCAGGAAGCGCACCTTGCTTCCCATGTCGTCCTATTGCGCCTTCGCGACTGGCCATCCAGTTCACGATCATTATCACGCGACCGAGCATGGGTTCCCATCTCGCGACGAGAGCGTGCTTTTCGAACGGCTGTGCCTGGAGATCATGCAGGCGGGGCTCTCGTGGGAGATTGTTCTGAAGCGGCGCGCTACCATGCGGATCGCGTTTGAAGGGTTCGATGTGGATCGCGTATCGGCCTTCGGCACCGCCGATGTGGCCAGGTTGCTGGCGGATCCCGGCATTATCCGCAACCGGCTTAAGGTGGAGGCGATCATCTCGAACGCCCGCACCATACAAGGGCTTCGGCAAAGCCATGGGAGCTTTTTCGAGTGGCTGGACGCCCACCACCTCTTGGAAAAGTCGGAGTGGGTGAAACTCTTCCGTCGCACATTCCGCTTCACGGGCGGTGAGATCGTTGGTGAGTTCCTGATGAGCTTGGGTTGGCTGCCGGGAGCGCATGCTGCCGACTGTCCCGTCCAACAAAGCGTCATGCTATGCAATCCGCGCTGGTGCTCCCGACATATATCGCCAACATAGGCTTTTCGGCTGCCTGTGTTGGCGCTATGGGACATCGCGGCACCGCGAGGCGAGCGATGGAAGACGACCCCGACAGCACAGGACAGGGCGCTCCTGAGAGCCTGTTGCCCTACGACGTATGGACCGAGGAGGCGATGCGCCGCGTCGCGGTCCAGGCGCTCAAGTACGTTTCGGAGAACGGCCTGCCTGGCGAGCATCATTTCTATCTGACATTTCGGACCGATGATCCCGGCACCATTGTCCCCGCGCGCCTGAAGGCCCAATACCCGCAAGAGATGACTATCGTACTTCAACACCAGTTTTGGGATCTTGTCGTTGACGAGGCTGATCAGCAGACGGGGGCGGGCCAAATCAGTATTGGGCTGTCCTTTGGAGGTGTGCCGAGTACGCTGGTGATACCTATCTTGGCGGTCACAGCCTTTGCCGACCCTCATGTACGCTTTGGTGTCCGTTTCAGGTATCAACCGCCGTCCGAGCCCGAGCCGTCGCCGCCTGACGCCGAGGGCACGCTTGAAGAACCCCCGGCCGAGACGCCGCAGATCGTAAGCCTGGATGCATTCCGCCGCCGCACTCCGCCCCGCGACTCTTGATTTCACCGAGAGAACCTGAATGAACGCTCTTCCGCCGCGGCCTGCCAACTTCCTCTACACTCCCATGTTTCCTCTGGGACCTGATCCCACGCCCTGGCGGAAACTCGATATCGCAGGCGTTTCTGTCAGTTACTGTGACGGCCAGGCCGTTCTGCGGGTCAAGCCGGAGGCTCTCTCCGAATTGGCTTTCCAGGCGTTCCGGGATGTGTCGCATTTGTTGCGTCCAGCCCACCTGGCAAGTCTGCGGGCCATTCTCGATGATCCCGAAGCCTCGGGAAACGACCGTTTCGTGGCTCTCGATCTTCTGAAGAACGCCAACATTTCTGCCGGTGGCGTGCTGCCGATGTGCCAGGACACAGGAACGGCAATCGTCTTCGGGAAAAAGGGGCAGCGGGTTTGGGTCGAAGGCAATGAAGAGGAGGCAATCTCCTGGGGGGTCCATCGCACTTATACCGAGACAAATCTGCGTTATTCGCAGATGGCTCCCCTCGATATGTTCCAGGAAGTGAATACGGGCAATAATTTACCCGTTCAATTCGACATCATGGCTTCTCCTGGTGATTATCATGCCGATGAACTGCATCTGATGTTCGTGGCCAAAGGGGGCGGTTCTGCGAACAAGACGTTCCTGTTTCAAGAAACACGTGCGATTCTCACGCCAGAGAAGATCGCGAAGTTTCTTGAGACGAAGATGAAGACGCTGGGGACCTCGGCGTGCCCGCCCTACCATCTTGCGATCGTGATTGGTGGCACATCGGCCGAAGCAACGCTGAAGACCGTGAAGCTCGCGTCCACCAAGTGGCTGGACGAATTGCCAATCCGGGGAAGCAAGGCTGGCCACGCCTTTCGTGACGTTGAGATGGAGCAGAAGGTTCTGGAAATCAGCCGGGGCATCGGGATCGGGGCGCAGTTTGGCGGCAAATACTTCTGCCATGATGTGCGGGTGATCCGGTTGCCGCGGCATGGGGCGAGCCTGCCAGTCGGCATTGGCGTGTCGTGTTCCGCCGATCGTCAGATCAAGGCGAAGATCACGCCAAACGGCGTGTTCCTGGAGCAATTGGAGACTGATCCTGGCAAGTATCTGCCGGAAACCACCGATGACATTCTGGGCGGCGAGGTGGTTCCGATTGACCTGAACCGGCCGATGGCCGAAATTCGTCGCGAGCTTGCAAAGCACCCCGTGAAGACCCGCTTGGCCCTGACGGGCACGATGGTTGTTGCCCGTGACATTGCGCATGCCAAGTTGCAGGAGCGAATGGACAGTGGCGGCGGACTTCCGGACTACATCAAGGATCATCCGGTCTATTATGCAGGCCCCGCCAAGACCCCTGACGGCATGGCCACCGGGAGTTTCGGCCCAACGACCGCTGGCCGGATGGACAGCTATGTTGAGGCTTTCCAGGCGGCCGGTGGTAGCTTCGTGATGCTGGCGAAGGGCAACCGAAGCCGCGCCGTCCGTGATGCATGCAAGAAGCATGGCGGCTTCTACCTCGGCAGTGTCGGAGGCCCTGCCGCACGGCTTGCTCAGGACTGCATTC
>JAIXTK010000120.1 GCA_027483995.1 Acetobacteraceae bacterium | reverse complement strand
TGCGGGTAGTCGGTGGCGAAGATCAGCCGGTCCCAGCCCATCCATTCGATGGTCTCGGCGAGGCGGGTGGGGCTTTCCGTCTCCTCCATCGGCTGGGTGGTCCACCAGACCTTTTCGCGCAGGTATTCGCTGGGCAGGCGCTTGAGATGCGGGGTTTCGCTGCGCAGGGTCTTCCAGTGCTTGTCCAGCCGCCAGGCGAGCGAGGGCGCCCAGGCGAAGCCGGCTTCGATCATCACCATCTTGAGCGCCGGGAAGCGTTCGAACACGCCTTCGATCACCAGGCTGGTGAGGCCGGCCTGCTGGCTTTGGCTGTGGCCGGTCATCTCCTCGATGTAGTAGCTCGGCCAGCCGCCGGGGGTGATCGGGTTGCCGCCATAGCCGAAGGCGTGCACGCCGACGGGCATGCCGGCTTCTTCGGCGGCCTCGTAGATCGGCCAGTATTTGCGGCTGCCCATCGGCTCCGCGGTGCGGCTCAGCAGCAGCACCTGGACGAAGGCAGGGTTGCCGGCGTAGCGGCGGATCTCGGCGGCGGAGGTCACCGGATCTTCATAGGGGACTACAACAGAGGCCCGCAAGCGGTTGTCCTTGCTGGTCCATTCCGCCAGCTGCCATTCGTTGGTGGCGTGGCAGAGGGCGGCCGAGAGTTCCGGGTTCTGCACGCCCTGGCCGGAGCCGAGCGGGTTGAGGATGCCCAGCTCGATATTGTTGGCATCGAGGTGCTGGCGCTGCATGAATTCCAGCGAGCTGCCGGGGCGGCCGCCTTCAGGCGGATAGGCATCGCGGCGCGAGGCGTTCGGCTGGCTCTTGGGATAGGCCGGGCCGACCTGCCAGCCCTGCCGCCCTGGCGATCCGTATTCGTTGATATGGTCCTGCCAGCGCTTGGCCAGCCAGGGGTGGAAATCCTTCGGGCCCTTGCGCGCCGGGTGGATGTCGCCATCCCCGATGCCGACCTTGCTCGCCGCAGTGACCTCAGGCGTCGCCTGGGAACGGATTTCGTTCATCCGACGGTCTCCATGAGACGGGCATAGGTGGCCCTTGGGTTGTCGATCGCGATCTTGTGCGCCAGCGCCGCGCTCAGCCCATCCGGCAGCGCCGCAGTGCCGTCGAACTGGTGGTGCGGGTAGTCGGTGGAGAACAGCAGCAGCTCGTCGCTCTGCATATGGTCGAAGAGTTTCAGCAGGCTTTCCTGGTCCGGCGGGCCATCGACCGGCTGCAGGGAGAAGCGGACGTTGCTGCGCACGATGTCCCCGGGGGCGCGATCCACCCAGGGGATCTCCATGCGCAGGCCGCGCCAGTATTTGGTGAGGCGCCAGAGATGCGCCGGCAGCCAGGTGAAGCCGGATTCCAGCAGCACGACCTTGAGGTGCGGGAACTTGGTGAAAACGCCTTCGCAGATCATGCTGGTCAGCTGGGTTTGGAAGGCCTGCGCCTGGCCGACATAGTCCTCCGTGTAGTAGCTCGGCCAGCCCACGGGGGTGGGCGGGTTGTGGTAGGAGCTGCCGGCGTGGATGCCCACGGCCAGGCCGTGCTTCTCGCAGGCGGCGTAGATCGGCCAGTGGTGGCGGCGGCCCAGCGGCGTGTCGCCGGAGACCAGCAGCAGCACCTGGACGAAGCGCTTGTCCGCGGCGCAGCGGTTGATCTCGTCCACCGCCATTTCGACATTCTGGGTGGGCACCACGATGGAGGCGCGCAGGCGGGGCTCCTTATCCAGCCACTCCTTCACCATCCAGTCGTTCACGGCGCGGGCGAAGGCGGCACCCATGTCTTCGCTGAACAGAAGCTGCACGCCGTAGAGGCAGTTGGCGATGGCGACCGAGGTGCGGAACGGGTCGAGCGCCTGGCTGGCCACCGTGGCCACATCGGCGGCCGGGCGGCCGGCGGCGGGCTTCCAATCGGCGCGGCAGGTGAGCGGGGAGTTGAGCGGGTAGGAGATCGAGTTCAGCTCGTCGATCCCGCGCATCACCACCTGCTCGCGCCAGTGGTCCTCCAGATAGGGCATCAGCGCCTGGACGCTGGGCACCGAGGGATGGATGTCGCAGTCGATCGCACCTTCCGGCAATGCCGTCATCTGTCGTCTCTCCCGCGGCCCGCTTCGGGGCCGAGCGTATCTTATTCGAAGAACAGTAAACCTATTCCCTCGCGCCGGTCATCCCCGCCGCGCCGCATGCCCGGGGCAATTCCCTCGCACGCCCGAACGTCCTAGGTTGTTGCCATCCAAGTGCCGAGGATTCCGCCGTGACCGATCTGGACGCCACCCTGCTGCACCGCCACGTCGCCACGCTGCTGGCCCCCTGGCGCGATGCGCCCGGCCCCGGCGTTGCCATCGGGATCGTGCGCGGGAAGGAGCTGGTGCTGCACGAAAGCGGCGGCTTGGCGAGCATCGAGCTGGGCGTGGCGATCGGGGAGGGCACCAGCTTCCGCATCGCCTCCGTCAGCAAGCAGTTCACCTGCGCGGCCATCCTGCTGCTGGCGCAGGAGGGCAAGCTTTCGCTTTCCGACGATGTTCGCCTGCATGTGCCGGAGCTTGCGGACTTCGGTGCCACCGTCACCATCGACCACATGATGCGCAACACCTCCGGCATTCGCGACATGCTGGAGATCATGCGCACCGGCGGCACCGACCTTGCCATGCCGGCCAGCCATGCGCAGCTCCTGGCCGGGATCGCCCGCCAGCACACGCTGAATTTCGCGCCGGGGAGCCGGTACCTGTATTCCAATGCCGGGTTCATGCTGCTGGGGGTGATCGCGGAGCGGGCCAGCGGGATGAAGCTGCGCGATTTCCTGGCCCAGCGCTTGTTCGCCCCCGCGGGCATGAGCATGACGCGCATGGTGGAATCCACCACCGAGCTCGTGCCGGGCCTGGCCACTGGCTACCTGCCGGCCAACCCCGCCGATGGCGTGGGCCCCTGGGTGAAGGCGCAGCACGGGTTTGCCGTGCATGGCGAGGGCGCCCTGGTGTCTTCCATCACCGACCTTGCCCTTTGGGCGCGGGCCTGCGAGACCAACCGGCACGGCCTGACGCCGGAGCTGGAGGAATGTGCGCCCTTCACCAACGGCAAGTTGAACGACTACGCCCGCGGCCTGCGGCTTTCCTCCGTGCGTGGCGTGCGGACCGTGAGCCATGGCGGGCTGTGGCCCGGCTACAAGACCGAGTTCCTGCGCGTGCCGGAGCTGGAAACGGCGATCGTGGTGATTGCCAACAACGCCACCGCCAACCCCTACGCCATCGGGCAGAAGATCCTGCACCACATGCTGGACAGCACGCCGGGCGCCAAGCCGGCCTTGAAGCTGCCGGCGCCGGATGTGTTGGCGCGCCATGTTGGCCGCTTCCTCAACCCCGCCGTGCCTGCCACGGTGGATTTCACCCTGTCGGACAAGGGCGTGCTGAGCGGCAGCACCAATGGCGTGGCCTTCGAGGTGCGGTCGTTCGGCGATGGGCGGCTGGAATCCTCCAATGCCGGGCGGGATTTTGCCTTCCGCCTGGCCGCTGATGGCAACAGCATGGAGATCGAGCTGGATGCCGGCACCACGGCCAGCTACCACCGTGTGAAGCCCGATGCCGGGCTGCCGGCGGACCTGCCGGGTATTTTTCGGTCGGACGAGATGGCGGCGACCTGGACGATTTCCGCGCACCCTGGCGGCATGGACCTTGCCATTGATGGCCCGCATGCGAAGGCCGGGCCGTGGCCGCTGGAGGGGATCGAGGGCGATATCTTCCGCGTGTGGAGCCCCGGGGCGCTCTATCGCTCATGGCAGGATGCGCGCGTGGTGCGCAATGCCGAGGGGGCGGTGACCGGGCTGCTGATCAACGGCAACCGGGTGAAGAACCTGGCCTTCACGCGCGTTTCATGATCACGCCGGCCTACGTTCGCACCATGGCGGCGTACAACGCGGAGATGAACCGCCGCTGGTACGCCGCCGCGGATACGCTGACCGACGCGCAGCGCCGGGAGGATCGAGGCGCGTTCTTCGGCTCCATCCACGGCACGCTCTGCCACCTCGTCTGGGGCGACAGCACCTGGATGGCCCGCTTCGCCGGCTGGCCCAGGCCAGCGGTGCCGCAGGGCGACAGCCCCGGGATGATCTCGGATTGGGGCACGCTGAAGGCCACCCGCTTTGATCTCGATGGCCGCCTGATCGGCTGGGCCGGGACCGTGACGCAGGAATGGTTGGATGAGGACCTCGCCTGGTTCAGCGGCAGCATCCAGAAGGACCTGGTGATGCAGAAGGGGCTGCTGGTGACGCATATGTTCAACCACCAGACCCACCATCGCGGGCAGGCGCATGCCATTCTGACCAGCTTTGGTGCCAAGACGGGCGATACCGACCTGCCGTTTGTGCTCTAGGCACGCATGCCTTGCTGAACAACCTGCCTGCCCGGGAGCGCCGCATCCTGCTTTGGATGTGCATCCTTGTTGCCGTCAACCAGCTTGGCTTTGGCAGCGTGGTGCCGGTGCTGCCGCTGTATGCGCGCCAGTTCGGGGTTCCCGTTGCCTGGATCGGCGCTGCGATTGCTGCCTATGGCCTGGCCCGCCTGTTCTCCTCTGCACCCGCCGGCCAGATCGCGGACCGTTTCGGCCGCCGGCATGCGCTGGCGGCCGGGGCGGTCGCGACCTCGGCCGGGAATTTGTGGTGCGCGTTGGCTGCTTCCTATCCGGAGTTCATGGCCGGGCGCTTTGTGGCCGGGATTGGGGCCGGGATGGTGGTGACGGCCGGGCAGATCGTGCTGACCGACATCACCACGCCGGAGCGGCGCGGGCGGATGATGTCGCTGTATTGGGGCAGCTTCATTTTTGCCGCCGGGGCGGGGCCGTTGCCGGGCGGGCTGCTGGCGGAGTGGTTCGGGCTTTCGGCGCCATTCTGGGCCTATGCCGTGGTCGGCCTGCTGGTGGGCGGCATTGCCTGGTTTGCGGTGGGGGAGACCCGGGAGATCGCGCGGGCGGGGGCTCGCGGGGTCAAGATGCCCAGCTTCTTCGCACAGTTGAAGCTGGTGGGCGCCAATCGGGGCTTCGCGCTGGTGTGCCTGGTTTCGCTGGTGAACGCGGCGACACGGACCGGTGGGCTGTTCAGCATTGTGCCGTTGCTGGGGGCCGAGTGGCTTGGGCTCGCGCCGGGCACGATCGGGCTTTCGATGGCGCTTGGTTCCGTGGTGGGCCTGCTCGGCGCCTATCCCGCCGGCTGGCTGTCGGACCGGTTTGGCCGCAAGCCGGTGATCGTGCCGACCGCCATCCTTTCGGGCGTTGCCATGCTGCTGTTCTGCGTGGCGCCGGACCTGACGTGGTTCATGGCGGCCAGCCTTGCCTGGGGGTTGGCTTCCGGCATGGGCGGCCCGGCGCCGGCCACCTATGCGGCGGATACCGCGCCGCCGGGCATGAACGCGGCGGCGATGAGCCTGTTCCGCATGCTGGGCGATATCGGCTATGTCGCCGGGCCGATCGGGCTTGGGCTGGTGACGGATTTCTACGGGCCCGCGACGGGGCTGGCGGTCAGTGCCGGGCTTCTGGTGGCCTCGGGCATCGCCTTTGGCCTGTTCGCCCCGGAGACATGGAAAGGCCGGAAGTAGGGCCTGTTCTTTCCGAAGAAAAACCTTCATCCGTTTGCTTGCCTCGGCGCAAGCGGATGAAAGTTTTTTGGTTCTTTTTTTCAAAAAAGAACCGCTTGCTTCCTTAAACGAACGGATAATCCGTATATCCCTTCTCCGCCCCGCCATAGAAGGTCGGCCGGTGATACGGCGTGAACGGAATGTCCTCCGCGATGCGTCGCACCAGG
>JAIXTK010000483.1 GCA_027483995.1 Acetobacteraceae bacterium | reverse complement strand
CCCCTACCTCCCCCGCCGCCCCGGCTGGCTCGGCCACGTGACAGATCACCACGTCCGCGCCCATGCCAGCCAGCTCACCCATCTCCTCAACGATCCCGGCACCCAATCCATCCTCGCCCGCGCCCCCGCCCAGGCCCGTGCCTCCCTCGCCCGCCTCCTCCGCGGCCCCACCCGCCTCCTGGCGCTGGAACTCCCCAACCAACTCCAGTTCGCCGGCCCCCCGCGCCCGCCCCGCATCCGCAAACCGAATCTTCTCTCCCCTCGCCGCAGGCGGGGGGAGCCGGAGGGGGGCTCTTGCTTGCTCCCCACCGACTGCCCCATCCCGAAAAGCGCCCTCGCCTTCGCCCGCTACAACCGCCGAAGATTCGGAAAAGGCGCCTGACCCACCGCGCCAACCCACGACTCAATCATTCCACTATCAAAATTACAACGCAAAACCCCTCGCCAACCGCCCCCCGATGCCCCAAATCCCTGGGTGGGAGGCCCCAATGACCGATATCCTCATCGCCGCCGGCGACGCGCCCTGCCTGCTCCATTTGCCCACCGCCAATCGCCACGGCCTCATCGCCGGCGCCACCGGGACGGGAAAAACCATCACCCTGCAGGTGATGGCCGAAGCCTTCTCCGCCGCCGGCGTCCCCGTCGTCTGTGCGGACATCAAGGGCGACCTCTCCGGCATCGCCATGCCCGGCAAGCCCAACCCCAAACTCGAATCCCGCGCCGCCAAGCTCGGCGTCACCGATTTCGCCTACCGCGCCTCCCCCGTCGTCTTCTGGGATGTCTTCGGCCAGCAAGGCCACCCCATCCGCGCCACCATCGCCGAAATGGGCCCCACCCTCCTGGCCCGCATGCTGGACCTCACCGAGGCCCAGGAAGGCGTCCTGAACATCGCCTTCGCCCTGGCCGACGACGAAGGCCTGCTATTGCTCGATTTCAAGGACCTCCGCGCCGTCCTCTCCCACGTCGCCGAACGCGCCAGCGAACTCGGCACCGAATACGGCAACGTCAGCAAGGCCAGCGTCGGCACCATCCAGCGCAAGCTGCTGATGCTCGATCAGCAGGGCGGCGAGACCTTCTTCGGCGAGCCGGCCCTGGAACTCGCCGACCTCATGCTCCTCACCCCCGATGGCCGCGGCGCCATCAACGTCCTGGCCGCCGACAAGCTCATCCACTCGCCCCGCCTCTACGCCACCTTCCTGCTCTGGCTGCTCTCGGAACTCTTCGAGGAACTGCCGGAAGTCGGCGACATGGAGAAACCCAAGCTCGTCTTCTTCTTCGACGAAGCCCACCTCCTCTTCAACGACGCCCCAAAGGCCCTCGTCGAGAAGGTCGAACAGGTCGTCCGCCTCATCCGCAGCAAGGGCGTCGGCATCTACTTCGTGACGCAAAACCCGCTGGACCTGCCGCAAACCGTCCTCGCCCAGCTCGGCAACCGCGTCCAGCACGCGCTCCGCGCCTTCACCCCCGCCGACCAGAAGGCCGTCAAGGCCGCCGCCGAGACGTTCCGCACCAACCCACGCCTCAACGTCTCATCCGCCATCACCGAACTCGAAGTCGGCGAAGCCCTCGTCTCCCTGCTGGATGGCAAGGGCATCCCCGGCATCGTCCAACGCGCCAAGATCGCCCCACCCCGCGGCCGCATCGGCCCCGTCACGCCAGAGGAACGCGCCGAGCTGATGCAACGCTCCCCCCTCGCGGGCCGCTATGAACAGGCCCTCGATCGCGACTCCGCCTACGAGATGCTCAACGGCCGCGCCCACACCGTGGCAGATGCCGCCCCCCACCCCGTCGCCTTCGACCCCTCCAACCCCTGGGGCACCATGAGCGGCCAGCCACAGGCCTCCCCCTGGGGCGCCGCCACCGCCCCGCCGCCCAGCCGCGCCCCCTACGAACAGCCGGCTCGCCGCGCCCCGGCGCAGCAGCAGGATCCGCTAATGGCCATGCTGCTGGGTGATGGCAGGCGGGAGGGCATCGCCCAGGCCTTCGCCAAATCCGCCGCCCGCTCCCTCGGCGGCAGCGTCGTCCGCGGCCTGCTCGGCAGCATCCTCAAGCGCTGACCAGTACGCCCTTCGCCACCAACCCGTCGATCTCCGCGGCGGAGAACCCGGCCTCGCCCAGCACCTCAGCGTTGTGCTCCCCCACCCGTGGCGGCTGGCGCTGCAGGGTGCCCCGTGCCCGCTCCGCCCCGAACTCCATCGGCAGCGCGGGAATGCCCACCTTCGGGCCGGTCTCCCCGCCGATCCGGCTCACGAACACATCCAGCAACCCGCCGGTGGCCAGCAGATGCGCATCCTCGAACAGGTCGCCTGGCTTGCCCACCGGCGCCCACGACACCCCGCACCGCTCCAGCCGCGCGGCCACCTCCGCCGTTGGTAGCTGTGCCACCACCGTCTTCAGCTCCGGCACCAGCCAGCCGCGCTCGGTCACCCGCATCACGTTGGTCGCCAGGCGCGGATCGGCGGCGAGTGCCTGCAGGCCGAACTCCTCCGTGAAGCGCGCCCATTGCTGGTCGCTGGTCACGCCGATGAACAATTGCCCGTCGCTGGTGGGGAACACCTCGTAGATCGCCCAGGCCCCGCGCCGCTCCGGCATCGGTGGCATGTCCTCCCCGGTGATGGCGATGCCCGCCATGTGGGAGGCCATCAGGAACGCCGCACTTTCGAACAGCGCGCTCGAAACCCGCTGCCCCTTGCCCGTCGCATCCCGCTCCCGCAACGCCGCCTGCACCGCCACCACGCCGAAGACAGCGCCGAGGATATCGATCACCGACGCCCCCGCCCGCAGCGGCCGCCCGTAAGGCCCGGTCATGTGCGCGAGGCCGACATGGAACTGCACCACCTCATCCAGCGCCGGGCGATGCGCGTAGGGCCCCGCCAGATAGCCCTTCAACGCCAGGTAGATCAGCCGCGCGTTCACAGCCGCCAACGCCTCATAGCCGCAGCCGAGCTTCTCCATCGTGCCCGGGCCGTAATTCTCCAGCACGATATCGGCGCGTTCGACCAAACGGTGGATCGTGGCCTGGCCCTCGGCCTGCTTCAGATCCACCGCGAGGCTGCGCTTGTTGCGGTTGAAGGCGGCGAAGAACCCGGCCGCGAAGCCGCCGAGGCCGCGGGTGTGGTCCCCTTTCGGCGCCGGCTCCACCTTCACCACATCGGCACCGAGATCGGCCAGCACCAGGCCCGCCGTGGGGCCCATGATGGTGTGGCTGAACTCCAGCACCCGAAGCCCCGCCAGGGGCCGGGCCGAAACCGTCATTCCGCGGCCACGCGCCGGAAGGCGCCGAGCGAGCCGGCGTGGATCAGCTCGGAGGGCAGCACATGGCCGACGATCTCCTCGGCCATGCGGCCCACCTCGATCAGCGCATCGAGATCAACGCCGGTTTCGATGCCCATCTCTTCGCAGAGCAGCACCAGCTCCTCCGTGCAGATGTTGCCGGCCGCACCCTTCTGCCCCGCGAACGGGCAACCGCCGAGGCCGCCCACGGTGCTGTCGAACTGGTCGATGCCCATCTTCAGCGCCGCATGCGCGTTGGCCACCGCCTGGCCGCGCGTGTCGTGCAGATGCAGGCCGATGCGCATCTCCGGCCACTTGGAGCGCACGGTGCCGATCACGCGTTCGATGCGCGGCGGGATGGCCCAGCCCATGGTATCGGCCAGCGAGAAGAACTCGATCTTCGCGCCCGCTTCGGCGGCAATCGCCATGCCGTCTTCCAGGGTCTTGACCACCTGTTCCGGCGAGATGTCGCCCTGGTAGTTGCAGCCGAAGGCCGCCATCACGCCGATGCGCTTCACCGCGATGCCGTGGCTGAGATGCAGCGCCGTCTGCTTGCGCATCGCGGCGAGGTTCTCCTCATGGCTGCGGTTGAGGTTCTTGCGGGTGAAGCCCTCGCTGGCCGTCAGCGAGATGGACCCGGTCATGGTGAGCTTCTCGCGATAGGCGAGCGCGCGTTCCAGCCCGTTCGAATTGAACCACAGCGCGGTGTAGTCCACGCCCGGCTTGGGCTTGAAGCCTTCCACCACCGCTTCGGCATCGGCCCAGCCGGGCACGAGGCGGGTGTTGACGAAGGAGCAGGCCTGGATGTGGTGCAGGCCGGTTTCGGCCAGCGCCTCGATCAGCTTGATCTTGTCGGCGGTGGGGATCGGGCCGGGCTCGATCTGGAAGCCCTCGCGCGGGCCTTCCTCATGGACATCCACGTGGCGGGGCAGGTCGGACATGGGTGGCGCTCCTCTTTGGGAAGCAGTTTACCGGGGGCGTTTGGCCGCGCCAACAGGGAAGGAAGGATTCTTCTTTTTCTGAAGAAAAAGAAGCAAAAAGACTTTTGTTCGTTTGCGCGCGGAAGCACCCGGGTGTCGCGGTCCTTGGCCTGGGTGCCATCGAATGAAGTTTTTTTGCTTCTTTTTGTTCACAAAAAGAAGGCGCTTCCTTCCTTTCTGCGCTCGTTCCAAACTCCGGTGATCGGATGG
>JAIXTK010000100.1 GCA_027483995.1 Acetobacteraceae bacterium | reverse complement strand
TCTTGTCCGCCGTCTTGATCTGGCTGCCCAGTCCACGGCCGGCCGCGGTCCCGCCCGAGGGCGGGCGCACCATGCGGCGGCGCGCAGGGGCTTCAGCTGAGGGCGGCTTTTCGTCTTCGCTCATCGCCCCCACATAGCGCCCGTGGCCCGATGCGGCTATGACCCCGCCAATTCATCCAAGACGGAGCGCCCGATGGCCGACCAGACCCTGACCCTGACACTCGACACCGGAGACGTCGTCATCCGCCTGCGCCCTGACCTGGCGCCCGGCCACGTCGCCCGCATCACCGAACTGGCCAGCGAGGGCTTCTACGACGGCGTGGTCTTCCACCGTGTGATCTCGGGCTTCATGGCCCAGGGCGGCGACCCGACCGGCACCGGCACCGGCGGCTCCGACCTCGGCAACCTGCCGGCCGAATTCACCCGCCAGCGCGGCTTCGTGCGCGGCACGGTGGGCGCGGCTCGCACCAGCGACCCGAACAGCGCGAACAGCCAGTTCTACATCATGTTCGCCCCGGCCCCGCATCTGGATGGCCAGTACACCATCTGGGGCCAGGTGACCGAGGGCATGGAGTTCATCGACAACATCAAGCGCGGCAGCGGCGGCAGCGGGATGGTCTCCAACCCCGACAAGATCGTCTCGATGAAGGTCGCCGCGGACGTGGGCTGAGGAAAACCAAAAGCAAAGCGGTCACAGAGAACACAGAGGGCCACAGAGAGCACAGAGAAGAAGGGCTGGTCCAAGGCGCTTCGCGTCAGGGAAGGCAGGCAGACCCTGCCGCACGACCTTGATTGCCTCTCCGTGCTCTCTGTGGCTCTCCGTGTCCTCTGTGACCGCTTCGCTTTCTTCGCCTCCGCTCAGCTGAGGAAATCAGGCTCCTCGCGCGTCAGCTTGCGGATGATCGCCTTCATGAACGTGCGGCCATAGGCCTTGAACATCGGCGAATCGTCCGGATACGTCGCCACGATCGCGGGCGGAATATGCTTCAGCTCCGCCCCGCCGGCCTCGGCCAGCAGCTGGATCTTGCAGGTATCCTCCAGGTAGATCAGCCGCAGCAGCGCCTCGCCCAGCGTGGAACCGATCACCAGCGGGCCGTGGTTCATCATCATCAGCACGGTCGCGCGGCCGATCACCCCGGCCAGCCGCTCACCCTCGGCCGGCGTCACCGCCGCACCATTGAACCCGTCGTCGTAGGCGATCGAGTTGTAGAACGACATGCCCGACAGATAGGTATGCGCGATGCGCCCATCCTTGCGGGTGCAGATGGCCGTCGCGTGGTGCATGTGCGTGTGCAGCGCCGCGGTCGCCTGCGGCAGGATGCGATGGATCGGCGCATGAATGCAGAACGCCGTCAGCTCCACCGTGTGGCCGTTGGTGGAGATGATCGTGCCGTCATGCGTCGCCAGCACCAGCGAGCTCACCGTCACTTCCGACCAGAAATACCCCTCGGGGTTGATCAGCATCAGGTCCGGCCGGCCCGGCACCGCCACCGAGAAGTGGTTGCACACGCCAGACTGGAAGCCGAGCCGCGAGGCCCAGCGGCAAGTGGCGGCAAGCTCGATCTTGGCCTGGCGGATGGCCTCGGTGTCGAGCGACGTGTTCTGCATCGTGTCCATGGGGGCGCCTTCGGGGATGGAAAGATAGGGGAGGCTAGTCTGCCCGGCCCCACCTTGCCAGCCTGGATTAGCGGCCCTTCAGCGCCAGCAGGTAGGCCACGGTGTTGTCGATGTCCTGGCGCGAAAGCGTCAGGTTCGGCATCCGGCCATGCGGCGCCGAAAGAAAGGCGCGCAGCCCATCGGCGGTGGTGCCGGGCCGATTGGCGATGGCGAGAAAGCCCGGCGCCTGGTCGCTCGCCGCGGCCGGCCGGGCTTCCACCACATGGCACCCGCCACACCATGTGCGCGCAAGCTCGCCGCCCTTCTGCGGATCGCCGCCCGACCCGGCCGTTTGCGCCAGGGCCGGACCGGCAACGCCCACCGCCAGCATCGCGCCCCACATGATCTGCCGCATCGCCAGTGCTCCTGCCTTGCCGCAACACCCCAAGCATCCTCCCGCGCCGGGGCCGGGGCAAGCGCGATGGCGGGGCAGTTGCCGCGCGTGCAGGTCACGCTACTGTTGCCCGCAAGGCCGGATCGAACCGGCAGGGCGGAGGAACGGATATGCAGTTCGACACCATCATCGTGGGCGGCGGCTCCGCCGGCTCCGTGCTCGCCAACCGCCTCTCCGCCCGCAGCGGCCATCAGGTGCTGCTCTGCGAAGCCGGCATGGACACGCCCCACGGCAAGGTCCCGCACGAGATCCTGGATAGCTACCCCGGCACCGCCTACCTCAACTCGAAATTCCTCTGGAACGAGCTGAAGGTCACCACCGAGGTGATCAGCCACAACAACCCCGACGCGCCCAAGCCCCGCCTGCGCAAATACGAACAGGCCCGCGTCCTCGGCGGCGGCAGCTCCATCAACGGCCAGCTCGCCAACCGCGGCGCCCCCACCGATTACGACGAATGGGAAGCCCGCGGCGCCGCCGGCTGGCGCTGGGAGAACGTGCTGCCCTTCTTCAAGAAGGTCGAGCGCGACATGGATTTCGACGACGAGTGGCACGGCCGCGAAGGCCGCATCCCCGTCCGCCGCATCTGGCCGGATTTCTGGCCGGAGCACGCCAAGGGCCTGGCCGAGGCGCTCAAGCAATCCGGCATGAAATACCTGCCCGACCAGAACGGCTTCTTCGAAGACGGCTACTTCCCCATCACCATCTCCAACGCCTACGAACGCCGCGTCTCCGCCGCCATCGGCTATCTCGATCCCGCCACCCGCGCCCGCCCCAACCTCACCATCTCCACCCTGACCCAGGTCAGCGGCCTGATCTTCGAAGGCAACACCTGCGTCGGCATCGAAGCCCTGGTGAACGGCCAGAAACAAAGCTTCCGCGGCCGCGAAGTGATCCTCTCCTGCGGCGCCATCCACTCCCCCGCCCACCTCATGCGCGCGGGCATCGGCCCCGCCGGCCATTTGCGCGACATGGGCATCGAAGTGCGCCACGCCCTGCCCGGCGTCGGCCAACGCCTCATGGACCACCCCTCCATCGCCCTCGCCGCCTTCGTGAAGCCCTTCGCCCGCATCAACGAAACCACCCGCCGCCACATCATGCTCGGCTGGCGCTACTCCTCCGGCATGGGCGGCGCCCCGGCCGGGGACATGTTCGTCACCGCCGCCACCAAATCCTCCTGGCACGCCGTGGGCGAACAGATCGCCGCCGCCATCCTGTTCGTGAACAAGACCTACTCCGAAACCGGCGAAGTGAAGCTGCAATCCACCGACTGGCGCACCGAACCCGAAGTCGCCTTCAACCTCCTGTCCGACAAGCGCGACCTCGACCGCCTGGCCGACGGCTTCCGCCGCATGGCCGCGCTGCACATGATGGACGCGATGAAGCGCGTCACCGACGACCCCTTCCCCGCAAGCTACTCCGACAAGGTCCGCCAGGTCGGCGTCATCAACGGCAAGAACAAGTTCCTCACCGACATCATGGCCAAGCTGCTGGATGGCCCCGCCGCCCTGCGCAAACTCCTCCTGCAGAAACTCGTCATGGAGGAATTCACCCTGGAACAGGTCCTCGCCGACGAAGACGCCATGGAAGCCTTCGTCCGCCGCGCCGCCGTCGGCGTCTGGCACGCCAGCTGCACCTGCCGCATGGGCAGCGACGACGACCCCATGGCCGTCACCGACCACGCCGGCCGCGTGCGCGGGGTGGAAGGCCTGCGCGTGTGCGACGCCTCCATCTTCCCCGTCGTCCCCTGCGCCAACACCAACTTCCCCACCCTGATGACCGCCGAGAAAGTCGCCGACGCGATCCTGGCCGGGCACTGACGCGGGCTACACCACCCCCCGCAGCCCCGCCGCCACCATCGCCACCGCCGCCGGCCAGTCCCCCGGCGCCGGCTGGCGCACCAGCCGCATGGAGGGGTACCAGGGCGTATCCGCCCGCCCCATCAGCCACCGCCACTCCGCGGCATGCGCCAGCAGCAGGAAAGTCGGCCGCCCCATCGCGCCCGCCAGATGCGCAATCGCGGTATCCACCGTCACCACGGCGTCCAACCCGGCGATCACCCGCGCCGTGGCGGCGAAGTCCGCCAGCGGAATCGGCGGCGCCTGCAGCACCCCCGCGAATTCCGGCAGCGGCGCGTGCAGGCCGGCCTCCTTCTGCAGCGACACCAGCCGCATGCCCGCCAGCGGCGCCAGGAACTCCGGGTCCATGGAACGCTGATGGTCCTGCGGATGCCGCGCGCTCCCCGCCCAGCACACGCCAATCCCCCCTTCCGGCATCGCCACCGCCTCCGCCCGGAGATACGGCACCTCCCCCGGCAGTTCCTCCAGCGTCAGGCCCAGCCGATGCGGCAGGCTCAGCAGCGGCACCCAGGCATCAAACCGCGCATCGGGGGCCCCACGGCCCCGCAGCGGCACCACCTCGCACCCCGCCAGCACCGGCGCGAGCAGCGTCCGCAACTCCCCGGGGCACTCGAACACAACCGTGCCGCCCAACCCGAGCAACCGCGGCAACAGCCGGATCGCCTGGAACACGTCGCCATAGCCCTGTTCGCACACCACCAGCAGCCGCCGCCCCGCCAGCCTGGAGCCATCCCACAACGGCGCCGTCAGCAAACGCGGCTGCAACTCCGACACCCCGAGCCGATGCTCGTACTCCGCCCACCCCTCGGCGAACCGGCCCGCCAGCAGATGCGCCATGCCGCGATGATACAGGGCCCGCGCCGGCGCAGGGCTCACCCGCGCCGCCTCGGTGAACGCCACCACGGCTTCGTCCGGCCGATGCAGATCCACCAGCGCCTTGCCCACCCCCTGCCAGCCATCCTCCAGCGCCGGCCAGCGCCGCGTCATCCCCTGGAAATGCGCCAAGGCCGGCGCGCTGTCCGGCTGGTGCAACAGGGCCACGCCCAGCAGCAGCGCCGCCGGAGCGGACTCAGGCTGGGCCGCCACCAGCCGCCGCAGCAGCTGCGCGGCCTCCCCATACCGCCGCGCCTGCAGCAGCCCCCGCGCGGCCGCCAGCGACGGCGCCACGCTCACGCGGCCGGGGGCTCGCCCACGGTGATCACACGGCGAATCTCGTCAGACTTGAACCCGATCGCCGCCGGCCGCACCACGCCGGGCAGCACCGCCACGTCGTACAACTCCTGCACCACGCCCTCGAAGCGCAGCCAGTGCACGGTATCCCCGGTGCGCAGGTCGATCACCAGGATCGCGCAGCGCGGCGCCGCCCCCCGCTTCGCCAGCGCCCCATCCAGCGCCAGCCCGGTGAAGGTCCGGTTGTCCCGCGGCAGGGAGGTCCCGATCACCGCGAAATCGCCATGGAACGCCAGCCCGCGCGCATAGCCCGGGCAGAACGCGATCGGCTCGAACCGCCCGGCCGCGAGATCCACCCGCCCGAACTCCCCGGTTCCCGCATTCAGCAGGAACACCTGGCCGCGATGCACTCGCGGCGAATGCGGCATCGAAAGCCCGGCGCACGCCACCTCCCCGGTCACCACGTCGATCACCTGCCCGCCGCTGGCCCGATGCGCGCGCCACCCATCCGCCACGTCGCTGGGCCCCACCAGCGTCACGAAGCGCGGCACGCCGTTCTCCATCGCCAGCCCGTTCAGGTGGCACCGATCCTCGGCGGCGAGCCGCGAAATGAAGCGCGGCTGCCACAGCGGCTGGAAGCTGTGCGTATCGGAAGCCGCAGCCACGCAGCTGAACAGCGTGTTGGCGAACACCGGCCGCCCGAAGCTGTCCAGCGCCACGTCATGGATGTCCAAATCCCCGGTCACCCAGCTCCGCCGCGGCGCAAACAGCGCATCATGCCCCTGCCAGTCCTGGCCCGCCGGCAGCACATTGGCGAATTTCCACAGCTGCTGCAGCGTCGCCACATGCAGCGTGCCCGCCTCCGCCGCCAGCCCCATGCAGCGCTCCAGCGTGCGCTCGAACACCGAAAGCCGGCCATCGGGCTTCAACCCGAACAGGAACAGCTTGCCGGCCTGATACGTCGTCACGGCCAGGCTCAGTTTCTGCTCGGCCAGGAAATTCGGCAGTTGGCGAGAGGTGGAGATCTCCAGCTGCGGGGTGGCCTGGGCGGCCTCGGCGGTGGTGACGCTCATCGTCGATCCCTGTTGCACGTGCCTGCGATCGTAGCCGACCCGGCAATGGTTTGACAGACCAGCGCACCACTGGACCCCGGCCCCCGCCATGCTACCGTCCGAACGCCAACCACCTCCAGGAGCCCCGCCATGTCGCGTGACATTCTCATCGGCATCAGCGGCGGCGGCGTGCTGCACACCGATGCGCACACGCCCGATGTGGAAACCCAGTTCCGCATGGTGCGCGACGCCGGCGTGTTCGACTATTTCGAGCGCACCCCCCTCCCCGGCCTGCTGGATACCTACAAGAAAGCCAGCCGCGAAACCGGCATCCCCCTGATGTCCGGCGGCTTCTTCTACGCCCTCGGCCGCGACGAGCCGCTGCTGGAATGGCACCTGCGTATCGGCGCCGAATGCGGCATGCGGGTGCAGAACGTCCAGGTCCCGTTCAAGGATGCGGCCGGCAACCGCGTGACCGATGAGCAGGTGGCCGCCTTCTACCTCCACGCCGCGGAGCTCGGCGAAAAACTTGGCGTCACCCCGTGCTTCGAGGTCCACATCAACATGTGGTCCGAACGCCTCAGCCGTGTCGCCAAGGTCGCCCGCCTCGTCGAAGCCCGCGGCGTGAAGTTCAACATGACGCTGGACCACAGCCACGTCATCTTCAAGATCGACAACGAGGCGGAACTGCCCTTCGAAGGCCTGCGCGAGGACATCGCCGCCGGCCTGGTGCTGGATCCCGCCAAGCCAGGCAATGTCTGCGCCGAATGGATCGGCAACAACTGGGTCCGCCACGCCCATGCCCGCCCGGCGGTGCCGAACAACCCGCGCAACGTCTGGGCCAGCCACCCCGATGGCAGCTTCGGCCGCGGCGTGCAGTACCCCTTCATCCAGCCCAAGCCCGGCCAGTGGCACAGCGCTTGGGATGAGTCGCGGCTGGAACCCTGGAAGGACGTCGTGCGCCAGATGTTCGCCCACCACGCGCGCGACCCGAACAGCCGCCTCGAGCAGGTCACCGTGGAGATGATCCCCGGCATCGATTACGGCTTCGGCCACCGCTATTCGATCTTCGAACACAGCGTGGAAGTGGCAAAATGGCTGAAGGCCGCCTGGGCCACGGCGAAAGCCGCGTCGTGAGGGCGAAAGCCACCGCTTGACCGCCCTGCCCCCGCAGCGCTGAGATACCGCAAGGCAGCACCCGGAGCATCCCCGATGAACGACGCGGCGACCAGCAACAACCCCTACCTGGCCATCGGCGTCCGGCCCTTCATCAACTGCTGCTCGGTGCGCACCATGCATGGCGGCAGCCTCATGCTGCCCCAGGTCCGCGCCGCCGTCGCCGAAGCCGCCCGCCATTTCGTCAACCTCGATGAGCTGATGGAAAAGGCAGGCGCGCGCATCGCGGAGATCACGGGCTCCGAAGGCGCGCTGGTCACCTGCGGCAGTGCCGCCGCCGTGGCGCTGGGCACCATGGCCTGCGTCGCCGGCAACGACCCGATCAAGATGCTCCGCCTGCCCGACACCACCGGCATGGCCAACCGCGTGGTGATGGTGAAGAACCAGCGCTTCGCCTACGACCAGGCCATCCGCATGAGCGGCACCGTCATCGTCGAGGTCGAAACCATCGAGGAACTCGACCGCGCCTTCGAGGAACCCGTCGCCATGGTCGCCGTGCTCGGCACGCATGAGCACGAAAGCCAGGTCCGCATGGAGGATCTGCTGGCCCGCGCCAAGCCGCGCGGCGTACCCGTCATGGTCGATGCCGCCAGCGAACATCTGGTGAAGCCCTCCCCCTGGCTCACCCGCGGCGCCGACCTCGTCATCTACTCCGGCGGCAAGTTCCTGCGTGGTCCCCAGACCTCCGGCCTGTTGCTCGGCCGCAAGGACCTCGTCGAAGCCGCATGGCGCAACGCCTCCCCGCACCAGGCCCTCGGACGCCCGATGAAGGTCTCCAAGGAAGACGTCATCGGCCTGCTCACGGCGGTGGAATACTGGATCGAGCACCGCGACGTGAACGACGAAGTCACCCGCTGGACCGGCCAGAACGCCGAAATTGCCCGCATCGTGGAAGCCGTCCCCGGCGTCCGCACCGAAATCGTCGCCCCGCAGAACGTGGTCGTCGTCCCCGCCCTGCGCATCATCTGGGACCGCACCAAGATCGGCATCGACGGGCCGGGCCTGCGCCTCGCCGTGCTGGAAGGCACGCCGCGCATCATGCTCGATGACCACTCGGCCAAGGAAGACCGCATCACCATCGACCCCTTCCAGCTGCAGCCCGGCGAAGCCGCCGAAGTCGGCCGCGCCCTCGCCCGCGTGCTGGAATCCGCCCGCATCACCGAACCCAAGCCGCTCGCCCCGCCGGCCGTGGACCTCTCCGGCGAATGGGAAGTCCGCGTCCGCTTCCTGCACGGCGAACGCGTCCACAAGGTCAC
>JAIXTK010000044.1 GCA_027483995.1 Acetobacteraceae bacterium | reverse complement strand
GCCGGCTGCTTCGGCTTCCCTGGCGATGACGTGGCGAAGAAGTGCCGCGTGCTCTCGGGCGGCGAGAAGGCGCGGCTGGTGATGGCGCTGATGCTGTTCGATCCACCCAACCTGCTGGTGCTCGATGAGCCGACCAACCACCTGGACATGGGCACCAAGGAGATGCTGATCGGCGCGCTGTCGCAGTATGAAGGCACCATGCTGTTCGTCTCGCACGACCGGCATTTCCTCGGCGCGCTTTCGAACCGGGTGCTGGAACTGACGGAGGACGGCGTGCACCAGTATGATGGGGGCTATACGGAATACGTGGCCCGCACGGGGCATGAGGCGCCGGGGCTGCACTCCTAGGAAAGCAGGAAGTTTCTTCTCGAAGAATCTGAGATAATACGATCTTTATTTATTCTACAGAGCGGACGCAGGGGCGATTCTGTCGGCTCGACATGGATCGGAAACAATGCAGAATGCTGTGCCCGGTCGAAACGACCGGCACCAATGCATCCGGGAGCGGCGATGAGCGACAAACCCGAAACTGGCCTCGGGATGCTAGACATCGTTAGGGAACTGGCAAAACTCAATCCTACCGCCGCGACGGTCATCCTCTGCGGTGTGGGGGTGGCCGCCGCCGCCGCCTTTGTTGGAACACTCGGCACCAATCAGGAAGCAGCCATATCGTCCGCCCTGTATGTTTTGGCGGTGGGATTCACCTTGCTGTTCCTCACCAAGCTTGTCGCCAACCAGCTCTTCGTCGCCGTCGCATCCTGGTTTGCGCTCGCGCTGCTGGTGTGCTGGTGCGGCACCTTCGTCGCCTTCAAGGTCGGACGGGAGCGCTCCGACATCCTCCGCTGCGTCGTCTTTTTTTGGCAATCGTGCGGGTCCACTGCGGATGCGGCGGCCGCTGCCGCAGTTCCCGTCCGCACGATGGCGACGGTGCCTGCCCTCCCCGCGTCTTCCCCCCCCGGCGTGATCCCCGCGGCATATCGCGTCACGATGAAGTTCAACGGTGCCATCGATCGCGAGAGGCAAATAATCCCCTTCCTGCGCGGCCTCAAGGACCAGGGTTGGAATATCGCGGCGGCGGATGCTCGCGGCGACCGCACACCTGCCGCCCAAGGGATCAACGAGGTCCGCTACCTCGGCGAGGCCGAGCGAAATGCCGCGCAGGTCCTGGCGCAGGTGGTGCAGAAGGCAAACATCAGCGGGCAGGAGATCACCACAAGAGCCACGCCCGGGCTGGCGCCGACGACGCTGGAAATCTGGATCGCCCGCCCGTAGAGCGTCGGCTTTCGCTTTAGTCCGCCGCTTCTTTCGCCGCCAAAACCGCCCGCACCGCTGCGAGAGCGGCATCAGCCTGCACAGCATCCGGCCCGCCCGCCTGCGCCATGTCCGGCCGGCCGCCGCCGCCCTTGCCACCGACCGCGACGCTGGCCGCGCGCACGAGATCGACGGCGCTGATCCGGCCCGTGAGGCCGGCGGAGACGGCAACCACGATGCTGGCCTTGCCTTCGGCGGTGGAAACCAGGGCGACGACGCCCTCGCCGATCTGCTGGCCGATGGCCTCCGCGATGCCCTTGAGGTCGCGGGCAGGCACCTCGCCGAGATTGCGGGCGGCCAGCGTGATGCCGTTGACGGTTTCAGCCTCGCTGGTGGTGCCGCCGGTGGCCAGTTTCTTCTGCAGCTCCTGCACCTGGCGTTCCAGCTTGCGGCGTTCCTCCACCAGGGCGGCGACGCGCTCCGGCACTTCGGCGGGGGCGGCGCGCAGCGCGATGGCGACTTCGAGCAGGCGGCGGTCGTTCTCAGCGATGGCGGCCAGGGCGGCTTCGCCGACCACGGCTTCCACGCGGCGGACGCCGGCGGAGACCGCGCTTTCGGACAGGATGCGCATCAGGCCGATATCGCCGGTGCGGCGCACATGGGTGCCGCCGCAGAGCTCGATGGAATAGGCGCGGCCATTGTCGTCGCCCATGGCGACCACGCGGACTTCCTCGCCGTATTTCTCGCCGAACAGGGCGCGCGCGCCTTCGGCCACGGCGGCATCCGGGGTCATCAAGCGCGTGGTGACTTCGGCGTTCTCGCGGATGCGGGCATTGACCTCGGCTTCCACCACGGCGAGGTCGTCGCGCGTGATCGGGGTGGGCTGGCTGACGTCGAAGCGCAGGCGATCGGGCGCGTTCAGGCTGCCCTTCTGGGCGACGTGGTCGCCGAGGCGGCGGCGGAGCGCCTCGTGCAGCAGGTGGGTGGCGCTGTGGTGGGCGCGGATGGCGCTGCGGCGGGCATGGTCCACCGTGGCGGCGACGGGCTTGCCGATCTCGGCGGCCCCTTCGGTGACGCGGCCGAGATGGACGAAGAGGTCGCCGACCTTCTTCTGGGTGTCGTGGATGGTGATGCTGAAGCCGGGGCCGGCGATGATGCCGGTGTCGCCCACCTGGCCACCTGATTCGGCGTAGAACGGGGTCTGGTTGAGGATGACCGCGACTTCCTGGCCGGCTTCGGCCTTCGGCACCGGGTGGCCGGCGACGACGAGGGCGGTGATCTCGCCTTCAGCGGCCTCGGTGGCGTAGCCGAGGAACTCGCTGGCGCCGAGCTTCTGCTTGAGGTCGAACCAGACGGTTTCGGTGGCGGCCTCGCCGCTGCCGGCCCAGGCGGCGCGGGCCCGGCGGCGCTGCTCTTCCATGGCGGCGTTGAAGCCATCCACGTCCACGGTGCGGCCCTGTTCGCGCAGCGCGTCCTGCGTGAGGTCGAGCGGGAAGCCGAAAGTGTCATACAGCTTGAAGGCAACGTCGCCGGCCAGCGACTGGCCTTCACCGAGGCGGCCGGTTTCGTCGGCCAGCAGGCCGAGGCCGCGATCCAGCATGGCCTTGAAGCGGGTTTCCTCCAGGCGGAGCGTGTCGGCGATGAGCGTCTCGCCGCGGACCAGCTCCGGATAGGCGCTGCCCATCTGGCGGACCAGGGCGGGGACGAGGCGGTGCATGATCGGGTCGCGCGCGCCCATCATGTGGGCGTGGCGCATGGCGCGGCGCATGATGCGGCGGAGCACGTAGCCGCGGCCCTCGTTGCTGGGCATGCCGCCCTCGGCAATCAGGAACGACGTGGCGCGCAGGTGGTCGGCGACCACGCGGTGGCTGGCGCGGAACGGGCCGTCGGGGTCCTGGCTGGTGGCTTCGGCGCTGGCCAGGATGAGGGCGCGCATGGTGTCGGTG
>JAIXTK010000049.1 GCA_027483995.1 Acetobacteraceae bacterium | reverse complement strand
CAGCAGGCGGCAGAGCGGGCGCAGATAGCGGCCGGCCTGCGGGACGGCAGCGAGGAATTCGGGGAGGTCTGCACGCGCCAGGAAGGCGTTGAGCTGGAAATGCGCGAGGCCGGCATGGTGCCGGCCGGCGTTCATGAACCAGCCCTTGGCGCGCGGGATCGGCGGGGAGAGCGGGCGCGTCGGCGCGGTTTGGGCCTTCGCCGTGCCGGCGCGGGGGGCGCGCGGGACCGGGAGGCGGTTGGCGCGCCAGAGGTCGTACAGCCGCGCGAAGAGGCGGGCTACGCGGCCGACGCGGTTGAACAGCTTCTGTACCATCTGGGCGTGCGACTCCCGTGCCGGTACGGGCGCGATGAGAAGACCGATGGCGGCGCGGATGGTCGCGACGATGTGGGTGAGGTGGCCCGAAAGGGATAACACGTTAGTTAGATAATGCGATAAAGCAGGCAGCGCAAGGGCTGCCGAGAAATTATTTTCCTAGGATGGGCGCCCTGCCCCGGCCCTGTGCAGGCCCCGCTTCATGCGCCGGCCAGCCGTGCGCGGCGTGATGGATGGCAAGGGTGGGGCCGCGCGATGGCTGGACGAGCCGGCCATTGCGCGGGGTGGGATCAGGCCGCCGGGGTCCAGGGCAGGATCTCGCAATTGGCGAAGCCGCGGCCGGTGAGCTGGCGGAAGAAGGTGCCGTGGCCGACGACGGCGACGGTGGCGTTGGGGTGCTCCGCCAGCCACTGGCCGAAATGGGTGACGCGGCCGTGGAAGACCTCGTGCGGTTCGATCGGCAGGCCACGCTCGTTGAGCGGGCCATTGTGCCACCAGGGATCATCCAGGTGGTCGAACTTAAGGCCGGGGAATTCCTCTGCCAGTTCGCGCGGGGAGCGGCCGACATCGCAGAAGGCCTCCAGCATCTCACGGTGCTTGCAGGTGACTTCCACCGGCACGCCGGTGCCGCCGAAGATGGCCTGGGTGGTTTGCAGGGCCCGGGTAAGTGGCGTGGAGGTGACCAGCTCCGGCCGGCCGATCTCGGCCATCAGGGCGGCCATGCGGCCGCGCGCCTCGGCGGCCTGGCGGTGGCCGAGCTCGGTGAGGCGGGCATCGACATGGCCGGGATCGACCCCGTGCGCTTCGTAATGGGCGTTGAAGGTGGATTGACCGTGGCGGATAAGGAAGACGGTGGCGGCCATGACGGGGCTCCGAAAAATCAGGCGACCAGGGCGGCGTGCAGGGCGTCCCAGCTGGCGCGGTCTGGCGCACAGATCAGCCCGCCGCCGGTTTCCGTGGGATCATATTCGCTGCCGTTGAAGCGGCGCGAGTAGCCGCCGGCCTCCTTGTGCAGCAGCCAGCCCGGCGCGTGGTCCCAGGGGTAGAGGCGGCCATATTGCAGGAAATGGACGTGGCCGCCGGCGGCGAGGCGGTATTCATGGGCGGCGCAGCGATAGGACATGCTGGCGGCGACATCGAGCAGCCCGGCATGGACGCGGCGGCGCTGGGGTTCCGGCAGATAGCGCCAGGAGGCGCAGCCGCTCATTTCCGCGAGCTTCACCGGGGCTGCGACCTGCATCGCCACCTCACGCCCGTCGGCCGCCAGGGTGAAGGCGCCGTCGCCGCGCACGGCAATGGCGCTGTCGTCGCCCACGGGATCGTGGATCACGGCGAGTGCCACCTCGCCATGCACCACGGCGGCAGCCATGCAGCCGAACAGCGGCAGGCCGGCGGCGAAATTGGTGGTGCCGTCCACCGGATCGATCACGAAGGCCAGCTCGGCGCCCTTGAGGCGTTGCAGCACGGAGGCATCGGCGGAGGCGGCTTCCTCGCCGACGATGGCGCAGCCGGGGAAGGCGCGCAGCAGGGCGGCCTCGATCACGCGTTCCGCGGCCTCGTCGGCATCGGTGACGAGGTCGAGCGGGCCGGTCTTGGCGCGGACCTGCCCGCTGGCGAGGTTGCGCCAGCGCGGGGTGATTTCCGCCGCCGCGGCCGCGCGCAGGATGGCGGCGACGCGCAGGGCATCGGTGCGGGTGAGGGTTGTCATCGGTCGAGCCTTTCGAAACGCGCGCGGTCTTCCGGGCGCAGGCGAACGGTGACCTGGACGGTTTCCTCGCCATCGTCGCGCGCCACCACCTCGCCGTGCTGGTAGAGCCAGGCGAGGCGTTGGCCATCGCCGTGCGGCAGGTCGTATCGGGCGACTTCCATGCCGGTGGAGACGCGGCGGTCGATCTCCGCCTTCAGCGTATCGATCCCCTCGCCGGTGACGGCGGAGACGGCGATGCAGTTGGGGCGGAGCGGCACGGCATCGACGCCGCCCATGAGATCCGCCTTGTTCAGCACCTCGATGCTGCGGCCGGTCCAGGCTTCATCGAGCGTGCCTTCCTTCACCATGCCTTCGAGCACCGCGATCACGTCGGCGCGCTGGGCGGTGCTGTCGGGGTGGGCGATGTCGCGGATGTGGAGGATGACGTCGGCCTCCGCCACTTCTTCCAGCGTGGCGCGGAAGGCGGCGACGAGTTCGGTGGGGAGTTCGCTGATGAAGCCCACGGTATCGGACAGGATCACCTGCCGGCCGCTGGGCAGCTTGAGGCCGCGCATGGTGGGATCCAGCGTGGCGAAGAGCTGATCCTTGGCCATGACCTCGGCGCCGGTCATCGCGTTGAACAGCGTTGATTTTCCGGCATTGGTGTAGCCGACCAGGGCGACGATGGGGTACGGCACGCGCTTGCGGGCGCTGCGGTGCAGGCCGCGGGTGCGGCGCACCTGCTCCAGCTCGCGCTTGAGGCGCACGATGCGGTCGCCGATCAGCCTTCGGTCGGCCTCGATCTGGGTTTCGCCGGGGCCGCCGAGGAAGCCGAAGCCGCCGCGCTGGCGTTCCAGATGGGTCCAGGAGCGGACGAGGCGGGAGCGCTGGTATTCGAGATGGGCGAGTTCGACCTGCAGCGAGCCTTCGCGGGTGCGGGCGCGTTCGCCGAAGATATCGAGAATGAGGCCGGTGCGGTCGATGACCTTGCAGCCCCATTCCTTCTCCAGGTTGCGCTGCTGGACCGGCGAGAGCTGGGCATCGACCACGGCGACATCCACATGCTCCGCCTTGATCGGCACGGCCTGGCCCTCCACCTGGCCGGAGCCCATGAGGGTGGCGGGGCGGCGGGCGCGCAGCGGCACGATGGCGGTGTGGACGATCACCAGGCCGATGGAGGCGGCCAGCCCCACGGCTTCGGCCAGACGGGCCTCCGCGGCGCGGATGCCGGAATCGCCGCTTTTCTCCCAGGGCAGGATGACGGCGGCGCGGGTGATGACGGTGGTGGGCTTGGCGGTCCACCCGGCGCCATCCAGCGCCGGGCGATCCTCATCCTCGAAGAAGTCTTCGTCTCCAGGCTTACTCGGCACGGGCGGTGGCTGCCTCCCGCTGGCCCAGCGTGAGCGTGTTGCCGCCGGCGGGGGCGACCGCGCCTTCAACCTTCGGCCCATCGAACAGGGAGATCGGGGCGCCGGGCATGACGGTGGAGATGGCGTGCTTGTACACCAGCTGGGTGTGGCCATCGCGGCGGAGCAGGACGGAGAAGTTGTCGAACCAGGTGATGATGCCCTGGAGCTTGACGCCGTTCACCAGGAAGACGGTGACGGGGGTTTTGTTCTTGCGCACGTGGTTCAGGAAGACATCCTGAACATTCTGCGACTTCTCGTTGGCCACAGGTGGAATCCTTCAATGTCGCCCCGCAGGGGACCTGCCGGCGGGCGGTGTTGTTGTTTTTCCCCTGTCTCCCGTGGCGGCCGTGGCGCGACCGCATCCGGGCGAAGGGGCATTTCACCGCTCGCTCACCCCTCCTGCAGGTTCTCCTTCAGGTAGTGGGCCAGCGCATCGGCGTCGGCGAAGTGAAGTCCCGGCGGGCAGTCGCTTCCCTGCATCAAGGCGAGGCCACCATCGTGCGCGGCATCGCCCAGCAGCACCGCGGTGCAGCCGGCGGCGTGGGCCGTTTTCAGGTCCAGCGCCGTATCGCCAATATACCACACCGAGGGGCCCGGCTGCACGCCGATCGTGGAGAGTGCATGAAAGACCGGAGTGGGGTGTGGCTTGTCTGCGGCGCAGTCACCGGCGCCGATCACGCTGCGGAAACGCGGCTGCCAGCCCAGATGTTCCACTTCGCGCCGCAGAAAGGGGCCGGCCTTGTTGGAAACGATTCCGAGGGGGACGCGGCGCGCAATATCCAGCATCGCCACCGTGCCGGGCAGGACGGCGAGGTGATCGAGGTGGACGCGGGCCATGGCGGGGCCGAAGGCGGCGACCGCTGCTTCCCAGCGGTCGCCGAACAGTGGCGGGAACGATTCGCGCATCGGGCCGCGGATGCGCTGGCGGCCTTCCTCCAGCGTCCAGGGCGGCAGGCCGAATTCGCGGAACACCTCGTTCAAGGCGCCCACGATACCGGCCCAGGCATCGACCAGGGTGTTGTCCCAGTCGAAGACGATCGCCGAAGGATGGGGGGCGGCCGGCACGCGCATGGGTCAGTCGCGGTAGCTGGGGTCGATCCCGTCCAGGCGCTTCAGCAGGGCCGGCCATTCCAGCAGGCCGCGGCGGCGCATGCCGGTGGGCTTGAAGAGGCGGTTGGTCTCGTTCACCGATTCCTGCGAGGGCATGTGCAGCTCGGTGTTGCAGGACAGGGTCATGACCTGCAGGGCGCAGGCGCGTTCCAGGCGGAACAGGTTGTTGAAGGCCTCCGGGATGGAGGTGCCGGTGACGAGCAGGCCGTGGTTGCGCAGGATCATCACCTCGCGGTCGCCGAGATTGGCGACCAGGCGCTCGCGCTCCTCCAGGTGGACGGCGGGGCCTTCGAACTCGTGGTAGCCGATGTCGATGAAGCGCATGGCGGATTGGGCGAGCGGCAGCAGGCCGACCTTCATGGCGGAGACGGCCATGCCGGCGAGGCTGTGGGTGTGGATGACGCAGGCGGCATCCGGGCGGGCCATGTGGACGGCGCTGTGGATGACGAAGCCGGCCTTGTTGCAGCCCAGGCCAGTGGCATCGAACAGCACCTCGCCGGCGGCGTTGACCTTGACGAAGCAGGAGGCCGTCATCTGGTCGTAGAGCAGGCCGTAGGGGTTGAGCAGGAAGGTGCCGTCCTCCCCGGGGACGCAGACGGAGATGTGGTTGGCCACCATCTCATCCCAGCCATAGTGGTTCACCAGGCGGTAGCAGGCGGCGAGGTCCACGCGGGCCTGCCATTCGGCGGCGGTGACCTGTTCGCGCACCGGGCGCGAATCGGTGCTGGTGGTGGCGGCTGCCACGGTTTCGCGCATCATCTCGTTCATGGAAGTTTCTCCCGGGGGTGCCGCACGGCAGCAGTATTCGCGGCCGGCCGCAACCCTGCTTGACAGCGTGGCTCCTGCCCTGCCCCTTCCGTGTGTGCGAGAGGAGACGCCCATGGACATCGCCGTGCTGCGCGAATGGATCGGCCGCCAGGAAGTGCTGGAGGATCGGCTGGGGTTGTTTCCGCCCGCCGCCTTGTCGGCCACTCTGGACCGGGATGATCCGGAGCCGCGCGAGGGCGATGCGCTGCCGCCGCTGTGGCACTGGCTGTATTTCCTGCCGCGGGCCCGGCAGTCCGGGATCGGGCCGGATGGGCACCCGAAGCGGGGCGGGTTCCTGCCGCCGGTGCCGCTGCCGCGGCGGATGTGGGCCGGGGGGCGGCTGACCTTCAGTGCGCCGTTGCTTCTGGGCGAGGAGGTGCGGCGGGTTTCGACGATTGCCGATGTGAGCGCCAAGTCCGGGCGCTCCGGCAATTTGGTGTTCGTGCTGGTGCGGCACGAGATCGCCAATGCGGCGGGCGTGGCGATCACCGAGGAGCATGACATCGTGTATCGCGATGCGCCGGCCCCCGGGGAGGCGCCGGCGGTGCCGAAGCAGGCGGAGGCGGAGTCGGCGTGGCGGCGAGACGTGGTGCCGGATGATGTGCTGCTGTTCCGGTATTCCGCGCTGACCTTCAACGGGCATCGCATCCATTACGACCGGCGCTATGTGACGACCGAGGAAGGCTATCCCGGCCTGATCGTGCATGGGCCGCTGCTGGCGACGCTGTTGCTGGATCTGTTCGCGCGCAACGATTCGCGGGTGGTGAAATCCTTCAGTTTCCGGGCGTTGTCGCCGGTGTTCGATACGACGCCTTTTACCGTGCATGGCTCGGCGGATGCAGGGGGCGCGAAGCTGTGGGTGCGGCGCGACGATGGCGCGCTGTGCATGGAGGCGACCGTCCAGGCCTGAGGCGGTGCCTCAATCCACGATGAACAGCGTGGTTGCCACCTTGGTGCGGCTGCGATGGGCCATGGCGCCGTCGGCGACCTGGTAGCTCATGCCGGGGGTGAGGATGGCAACGGAGCCGTCGGCCAGTTCGGTTTCGAGCTCGCCGGAGAGGCAGAGCAGGATGTGGCCCTTCTCGCACCAGTGGTCGGCCAGGTAGCCGGCGGAATACTCCACCATGCGCACGCGGATGGCGCCGAACTGGTGCGTGCGCCAATGCGCCATGCCGGTTTCGCCGGGATGCTCGGTGCGCGGCACGGCGGACCAGTCCGTGGTGCCGAAGGGGATGTCGTTCATCTGCATCGTTCGTGTCCTCAGCCTGCCACCGTGGTTCGCACCATCCGCCGCCGCTCGCCGCTGGCGGCAAACGGGGTGGCGCGGTGCATGACGGCGCGGTTGTCCCACACCAGCATGTCGCCCGGTGCCCAGCGATGGGAATACACGAAGGATGGCTGGGTGGCGAAGGCCACCAGGCGTTCGATGAGGGCCCGGCTTTCGGCTTCGTCCCAGCCCTCGATCGTGCGGGCATGGGCGCCGAGGTAGAGGGCGGCGCCGTGGGGGTTTTCCGACCGGATGACGGGTTGGCGCACGGGCGGGTTTGCGGCGGCTTCGGCCTCTGTCACCAGGGCGGGGTCGACGCGGCGGCGGGACCAGGTGAAGTCGTGGACGGCCTGGAGGGGGTGCAGCCGGGCCTGTTCCGCCGGGGCCAGGGCGGCGAAGGCGGCGCGCATGCTGGCGAATTCGGTGTTGCCGCCGGCCGAGGGGATTTCGCGGGCCGAGAGGATCGAGAGCCGGGCCGGCACGGGCTTGAAGCTGCTGTCGTGGTGCCAGGACTGGTTGGCGCGGTTGTTGAGCACCTGGCGGGCGGTGGGGGCGGCCAGCGTGCCGTCGGGGCCGATATTGGTGAGCACGATGAGCTTGCTGCCTTCGCCATCCGCCCCGGCGCGGGTGGATTCCAGGGCGCCGAAGAATTCGGAGAAGGTGACCTGGGCGGCGTCGTCCACTGGCTGGTTGGGCAGGTGCAGCACGGAATGGCGTGCGATGGCTTCGCGCAGGGCCTCTGCTTCGGCTGGCGACACGCCGGCGCGGAGGTCGATCCCGGTGATGGTGGCGCCCAGTACCGGGCCTTTTGGTTCGATGGTGAGCATGGTGGTTCTCCCTGGCCGACTCAGTGCCAGATTCCCCGATTTCGGGACTAGATGGAAACTTGGGAACTCACTGTCCCCAACTGGGCATCAATCCGGCCAGAACTGGCGGAGATGGGCGATGAAGGCGGTGATCTTGGCGGGCACGCGCGGGGCGGCGGCGTGGACGGCGCAGATCGGCTCGTCGTAGCCCAGCGGGGACATGCTGTAGTCCTGGAGCAGTGGCAGCAGGCGCCCGGTGGCGAGGTCGTCGGCGACCATCCAGCTGGGCAGCAGGGCGAGGCCGAGGCCGTCGAGCGCGGCCAGGCGCAAGGCCTCGCCGCTATTGGCGCGCAAGGGGCCGTGGACCGGCAGGCGGTGGGGGCCGCCTGGGCCTTCGGCGCGCCAGATCACCGGCTCGGCCTCGCGGCGGTAGCCCAGGCAATCGTGGCCGGCGAGGTCTTCGGGGCGAGAAGGCGCCGGGCGCGAGGCGAGGTAGGCGGGGGCGGCGCAGAGCACGCGGGCGCCATCGGCGAGGCGGTGGCTGACGAAGGATTTCTCGGCCGGGATGCCCAGGCGGATTGCCACGTCCACGCCATCGGTGGGCGCCAGCCCGGGCGCCTCGGTGAGGGTGAGGTCGAGTTCCACCGCGGGGCAGGCGGCGCGGAAGGCGGCGAGGCGCGGGACGACGTGGCGGAGCGCGAAGTAGCGGCGGGCGACGACGCGGAGCACGCCGGCGGGCTCGTCGTGCCGGGTGCGGGCGTGCTCCACGGCGGCGTCCAGCTCGCCCAGCACCGGGCCGAGCCGGGCCTGCAGGATGCGGCCGGCCTCCGTGGCGGTGGCGTGGCGGGTGGTGCGATCGACCAGGCGCAGGGCGAGGGCCGATTCGAGCTCGGCCAGGGCCTTGGAGGCCGCGGTACGCGACAGCCCCATGGCGCGGCCGGCGCCGGTGATGCTGCCGCTTTCGGCGATGCGGAGAAACAGGCGCAGGGCGCGCAGCCGGTCCACGGCGCGCGCCCCTTCGCCGGCTGCCTAGACGCCGAAGGCGCGGGACAGCTCGTTCAGCATCTTCTCCTCGGAGTCCGACATCTTCATGCCGATGCCCAGGAAGCCGCCGGCGGCCAGGGCCACCTGGCGGGCGCGGTCCATCACCGGGGCCTGCAGCGCGCGGCGGGCGGCGTGGTCCATGCCGGCGGTGATGGCGGCGATGTAGCCCTTCCAGCTTTCCACCAGGGAGGCCGGCGGGGCGGATTGCAGCCAGGTTTCCAGCATCGCGTGGCCCGGGGCGCCGGCGGTGAGCCCGGTTTCGCCGGCTGCGCGCAGCACTGCCGCACGCTCCTTGGCATCGATGCTGCCATCGGCCCACGCCACCGCCACCAGCGGCACCAGGGAGAGGGCGGCGAGGGTTTCCGGCGTGACATCCAGCTTCGCCAGCGCATCCAGCACCGCTTCGTCGGTGATGCCGGAGACGGCCGAATAGGCATCCTTCTTGGCGCGCAGCTCGGCGGGTTCGGCCAGCTTCTTGCGCAGCACCGCATCCTGCTTGGCGAAGAACGCCTCCTCCAGGGCCCGGCGGCGGTCGTCGAGTGATTCGTGGCTCATGCTCTGCTCCGGTGAGGCGTTCTTCTTGACTGGAAGGACATAGACGGCCCGGCGCGGAATTCCAATCCGGCGCGTGGCCGATCCGGGCGGGTTAGCCAATCGTTCATGTCGCGGACGCACTCTGATGGTCTCAACAGTGACGCAGGCCAGGAAGGCACCGCATGCCCGAAACCCTCGCCCCCCCTCTCTCCCCGGCGCAGCACGCGTTCTCTTCAGCCGCCTATTGGGAGCAGCGCTACCGCAATGGTGGCCATTCCGGCGCCGGATCCTATGGGCGGCTCGCCGGCTTCAAGGCGACCGTGCTGAACCGCCTGGTGCGGGACAACGGCATCTCGACGGCCATGGAATTTGGCTGTGGCGACGGCAACCAGCTCGCGATGCTGGAGGTCGCGGATTATGTCGGGCTGGATGTCTCGCCGGCCGCGATCGCCACATGCCGGGCGCGATTTGCCGGCCATGCCGGGCGCACGTTCCGGCTGATGCATGAGCGCGACGGGCTGGCGGCGGCCGAGCTGACGCTTTCGCTGGATGTGATCTACCACCTGGTGGAGGACGAGGTGTTCGCCGCCTACATGCAGGCGCTGTTCGACCATTCCTGGCGCTACGTGGTGGTGTATGCCAGCGACGTGGACCAGGGCTGGGCGAGCCCGCATGTGCGCCACCGGCGCTTCACCAGCCATGTGGCGCGGCATTTTCCGGAATGGCGGCTGGCGGCGGTGCTGCCGAACCTCTACCCGTACGACCCGCTGCAGCCGGACGAAACCTCCTTCGCGGCGTTCCACATCTATGCCCAGCCGCATGAGGCGTTGCGGCTGGCGATTCCCGGCCGGGAAGACTAGGTCCGGGCGGGGGGGCGCCCCGGCGCCGGGGCTGCCGTTGCCGGGTCCCAGCCGCCGCCCAGGGCGCGGTAGAGCAGCACCAGGTTGAGCGAGACATTGGTGGTGGCATCGGCCATTTCCTGCTCCGCCACCAGCAGCGCGCGCTGGGCGGTGAGGACCTGCAGGAAGTCTGCCACGCCCTGTTCGTAGCGCAGCCGGGCGATGCCCAGTGCCTGCCGGCCGGCGGCCACGGCCTGTTCGGAGCGGTCGCGCCGGCGCTGTTCGGTGCCGTAGGCGGTCAGCGCGTTGTCCACCTCATGCAGCGCGCCCAGCACCACGCGCTGCCACTGCATCGCGGCTTCCTGCTGCTGTGCCTCGCGCAGTTCCAGCGTGCGGCGCAGGCGGCCGCCCTCGAAGATCGGCAGTTGGATGCTCGGGCCGATGCTGTAGGCCAGGGCCGCGCCCTCGCGCAGGTTGCTGACGTTCAGGCCCTGGATGGCGCCGAAGCCGCTGAGCGTGACGCGCGGGTAGAAATCGGCGGTGGCCACGCCGATGCCGGCGGTGGCGGCGTGCAGGTGGGCTTCCGCCATGCGGATATCCGGGCGGCGGCGGGTGAGGTCGCCGGGCACGCCGACGGGCACGCGCGGCGGCACCATCGGGGCGGCGCGCGGCACGGCCAGGGCGGACAGGCGCGCGCCGGGCTGCTCGCCCAGCAGCAGCGCGATGGCGTTGGAGAGGCGGGCCTGCTGCTCCTCCAGCACCGGCAGCTGTGCTTCCACGCTGGCGACCTGGGCGGAGGCATTGGCGACATCGAGATCGGTGGTGAGGCCGCCGGCGGCGCGATCCCGCGTGAGGCGTTGGTTTTGTTGGGCGATATCAAGGTTCTGACGCACGATCGCGACCTTGCGCTGCACGCCGCGCAGGGCGATGTAGGCGCGTGCCAGCTCGGCCGACGTGCTCACCTGGAGGTCGCGGCGGGCTTCCTCCACGGCGGTGAGCTGGGCCTCGCCGGCTTCCACCAGGCGTGCCACGCGGCCCCAGAGGTCGATCTCCCAGGAGAGGTCGAGGCCGTATTGGAACAGGTCGTACGGCTCGTAGCTGCGTGCCACCCGTGCGGTGATGCCGCGCTGGGAGGACCGGGCGCGGGCATAGCCGGCATTGGCGTTCACGCGCGGCCCGTCGGCGGATTCGGTGATGCCAAGCTGGGCGCGGGCCTGGGCGACGCGGAATTCGGAAGTCTTCAGGTCCAGATTGGCTTTCGCCAGTTGCTCCTGCATCTCGTTCAGCAGCGGGTCGTTGAGGATCTTCCACCAGGCGGCATCGAACGGGTCGGCCACCGGCACGCTGGTGGGGGCCGGCTGGGGTGCCACGGGGGAAGCGGCCATCCAGCTCGCCGGCTTCCACCAGGCTTCCGGCCGCTCGAAATCCGGCCCCATCTTGGTGCAGCCCGCCAATGCCGGCACCAGCGCCAGCACCAGGAATCGCTTCATCGCCACGCCGTTATCCCCCGGCCATCCATTTTCTTGAAGCCTAAACCTCGCCCGCCGCGGGTCAACGCGGCGTGCGCCCCCATCAGCCCTGCATTACCGAGGCCAGGACCTCGCCGGCGCGCAGGCAATCTTCCCGGCTGACATCCAGGTGTGTTGTCGCGCGCACGGTGCGGGCGGCGAAGGCGCTGACCATCACGCCCTGCGCCTTTGCCCGCGCCACCACGGTGGCGGCATCCGGCGCGGCTTCGGCGCAGCGGAAGATGACGATGTTGCTCTGCACGGTGGAGAGATCCAGCAGCACGCCCGGTGCCTGGGCGATGCGCTGGGCCATGGCGCGGGCATTGGCGTGATCCTCGCCCAGGCGCGCGAGGTTGTGCTCCAGCGCATGCAGGCCGGCCGCGGCCACGATGCCGGATTGGCGCATGGCGCCGCCGAACATGCGCCGCTGGCGTACCGCGGCGTTGATCAACTCCCTGGGCCCGGCGATCAGCGAGCCGACCGGGCAGCCGAGCCCCTTGGAGAGCGCCACGCCGACCACATCGAACGGGGCGGCCAGTTCCGCGAGTGAACGCCCGCTGGCCGTGGCCGCGTTGAACAGGCGCGCGCCGTCGAGATAGCTGCGCACGCCGAGTTCGCGGGCGGCGCCGCAGATCGCCACCACGTCATCCTGGTTCCACACCAGCCCACCGCCGCGGTTGTGGGTGTTCTCGATCACCACCAGCCCGGTGGGCGGCTGCACCACGTGGCCGGGGGCGCGGTAGGTGGCGCGGAAATCGGCCTCCGTGAAAAGTCCGCCCTGCCCTACCACCCGGAACTGCACGCCGGAGTTCGCTGCCGCGGCGCCGGTTTCGTGCCATTCGATGTGGGATTCGGCGCCGAGGATCACGTCGTCGCCCGGGCGGGTGAGCAGCTTCAGCGCGACCTGGTTGGCCATGGTGCCGGAGGCGACGAACAGCGCCGCTTCCTTGCCCAGGAGTGCCGCGACCTTTTCCTGCAGCGCGTTGGTGGAGGGGCATTCGCCGTACTGGTCGTCGCCGACCTCGGCCTGGGCCATGGCCTGGCGCATCGCGGCACTGGGCTTGGTCACGGTATCGGATCGCAGATCGATGGTGCTCATGCGGTGCAGACTGGCATGGGCGCGGCAGCGAAGAAAGGCGAACCGCCAAGGCGCCAAGCGCACCAAGGGGACGCCAAGGTCCTTGGCCCCTTGGTGTCCCCTTGGCGCCCCTTGTGCGCCCTTGGCGGCTTGGCGGTGAATCCTTGCCTCGCCCTTGCCTTGCCTTGCCTTGCCTTGCCTTGCGTCCCTCCGCCCCACCGGCTCAAATCCCGGCAGGAGGGCCATGCCATGTCCGAAGACCTTATTCGCCTCAGCGCCACCGAGGCCGTTGCGCGGCTGGAGAAGGGCGAGATCTCGCCGCTCGACCTGCTCGATGCGGTGGAGAAGCGCATCGCCGCCGTGGAGGCGCCGGTGAATGCGCTGCCGACGCTGTGCTTCGACCGCGCCCGCACCCATGCCCGCGCATTGATGTCGGGCCAGCGCCGGGAGGCGGCGGGGGAGGCCGGCTGGCTTGCGGGCCTGCCGGTGGCGATCAAGGACCTGACGGATGTAGCGGGGGTGCGGACCACCTATGGCTCGCCGATCTTCGCCAACCATGTGCCGACGAAATCGCACCCGCTGGTGGAGCGGATCGAGCGCAAGGGGGGCGTGGTCTATGCCAAGTCCAACACGCCGGAGTTCGGCGCCGGCGGCAACACGTTCAACGAGGTGTTCGGGCGCACGCGCAACCCCTGGAACACGTCGCTCACCTGCGGTGGCTCCACAGGTGGCGGTGCCACGGCGCTGGCGGTGGGGACTGCCTGGCTGGCGCATGGTTCCGACCATGGCGGCTCCCTGCGCGGGCCGGCGACGCTTTGCTCGGTGGTGGGCATCCGGCCTTCGCCTGGGCGGGTGACGCGGGGCACGCCGAACAATCTGTGGTCGCCGCTTTCCGTCCAGGGCCCGATGGCGCGCAATGTGCCGGACCTCGCCCTTTTCCTGGATGCGATGGCCGGGCTGTGCCGGCATGATCCGATGACCTTCGACGCGCCGGCGCAATCCTTCGCACAGGCCGTTGCCGCGCCGCCGCGCAAGTTGCGCATCGCCTTTACCGCCAATTATGGCGGGCGGGTGCCGGTGGACCGCGAAACCCGCGAGATCTGTGCCCGCGAGGTGCGCAAGTTCGAAGCCGCCGGGCACATCGTGGAGGAAGCCTTCCCGGAGCTCGGGCCGGCCGAGGAGACCTTCCTGGCGCTGCGCTCCCAGCATTTCCTGGTGGATCGCGAGTTGCAGATGCAGACCCATCGCGACCAGCTGAAGCCGGATATCATCTGGAACACCGAGCAGGCGCTGCAGGGCAACCCCAGCCGACTGGCCTGGGCGGACCGCGAGCGCGCGGCCCTGCATCGCCGGTTCGTGGCCTTCTTCGAGACCTACGACATCCTTGTGACGCCCGGCGCGCCCACCCCGGCCTGGGACGTGATGCTGCGCGCGCGGGACACGATCGACGGGGAAAAGCTCACCAACTACATCGCCGGCGGCACGCTGACCTCGGCGATCACGCTGACCTCCTGCCCCGCCGTTTCCCTGCCCTGCGGGTTCGACCGGTTCGGGCGGCCGATCGGGCTGCAGATCATTGCACCCACCCGTGGCGAGGCGCTGGCGCTCGCCGCCGCCGGGCAGTTCGAGCAGGTATCGGGCCTTGATCGCCTCTTGCCGATCGACCCGCGCCCCGGCACCGTCCCGCCCGACGCTTGATCGATCGACGCCTGACTCAAGGAACCGCCATGTCCCCGACCGAAACCGTTCTGGCCAAAGCCGACGCCCTGATGACCCAGGCCGAAACGCGCTGGATCGACTGGCTGCGCATCCCCAGCATCGGCGCCGACCCGACCAAGGCCGAGGATTGCCGGCGCGCCGCGCAGTACGTGGTGGACCAGCTGCTCGCCATGGGCTTCAGCGGCGGGCTGCGCGAGACCGGCGGCCACCCGGCGATCGTGATGCACCATGCCGGCCCCGGCACTGGGCCGCATCTGCTCTACTACGGCCACTACGACGTGCAGCCGGCGGACCCGCTGGAGCTGTGGAATTCCCCGCCCTTCGAACCCACCCGCGTGGCCGGCCCGCATGGCGATCGCGTGTATGCGCGAGGTGCGGTGGACGACAAGGGCCAGGTTTCGATGTGGCTCGGCGCCTTCCAGGCCTGGTTCGATGCCACTGGCACCCTGCCCTGCCCCGTGACCGTGCTGATCGAGGGCGAGGAGGAGACCGGCAGCGCCAACTTCAAGCCCTTCGTGAAGGCCATCAAGCAGGAGCTGAAGGCCGATATCTGCATCGTCTCCGATACCGGGATGTGGGACATCGACACCCCCTCCATCGGCACCTCGCTGCGCGGCATGGCCTATATGGAAGTGACGCTGAAGGCAGCCAGCCGGGACCTGCATTCCGGCATGTATGGCGGTTCCGCGCTGAACCCGATCAATGCGCTGGTGACCGCGCTGGGCCAGCTGAAGACGCCGGATGGCAAGATCCAGGTGCCCGGCTTCTACGACGGCGTGCGCGACATCTCCGCCTCCAAGGCCAACCAGTGGGCGGCGCTGGGCTTCAGTGAGGAAAAGTACCTCGGTGATATCGGCCTGTCGGTGCCCTATGGCGAGACCGATCGCGGCGCGCTGGAGCGGCTCTGGGCCCGGCCGACCTGCGATATCTGCGGCATCTGGGGCGGCTATACCGGGCCGGGCACCAAGACCGTGATCGCCTCCGAAGCCTCCGCCAAGGTGTCTTTCCGGCTGGTGCCCGGCCAGGACCCCGCCGCGGTGGAAGCCGGGTTCAAGGCGTTCATGCAGGCCCGCGTGCCCGCCGATGCCACGCTGGAATTCTCCACCTTCGGGCTCTCCTCGGGGCTGGAAATGTCGCTCGACAGCCCCTTCATGAAGGCGGCCCAGAACTCGCTGACCGAGGAATACGGCAAGGTCGCCGTGCTGGCCGGCGTGGGCGGGTCCATCCCGGTGGTGGAGACGATCATGACCGAGCTGGGGCTGGACTGCATCCTGATGGGCTTCGGGCTGGATGACGACCAGGTGCATTCGCCCAATGAAAAGTTCGAGGTGAAATGCTTCCAGAAAGGGTTGCGCAGCCATGTTCGGCTGCTGGGTAAGTTTGCGAAGTAAGTAAGGGCGTTCTTTTTTGAAAAAAAGAACCAAAAAACTTTTATGACTTGGCCCGTGCCAGACTGGAGACTTGGGTAGAGTGGACACTCGAACCGAGCTCCGGCTGGCACGGAGCAGCGTTGCCCTGGCGGGCTGTGTGCCGGTGCTGGCGGGCGGGGCCGGTGTGCTTCTTGGTCCCGGCATGACGGGAGCGGTCTGGGATGCCGCATCCGACAGCCATTTCCGCTATCTCTCCGGCCTGCTCCTTGGTATCGGCCTCGCCTTCTGGAGCTGCATCCCCGGCCTGCCGAATCAGACCGGCCGCTTCCGGCTCCTCTCGGCCATCGTGGTGCTCGGCGGCCTCGGCAGGCTGTTGGCGGTGCCGCTGCATGGCTGGCCCGGCATGCCCATGGGCGCGGCGCTGTTCCTGGAACTGGTCGTCGTTCCCCTCCTCTGCCGTTGGCAGACAAGGCTCGCGCGCCGCTTCCGCTAACCCCGCCCAAACTTG
>JAIXTK010000163.1 GCA_027483995.1 Acetobacteraceae bacterium | reverse complement strand
CTGCCAGGAATAGGCGTCCACACGCTGTTCCGGCATGGAGATGCCGACATCGCGGAACAGGCCGATGACGGTTTCGCGCGCCTCGGCCTTGCTGACGCGGCGGCCTTCCTGCGAGGCGTGCAGGGTGATCGCCTCGATGATCTGGGCGCCGACCGTGTGGACGGGGCTGAAGGCGGCCATCGGTTCCTGCGGGATCAGGGCGATCTCCGCGCCGCGCAGGGCGCGCATCTGGGGGCCGCGCGGGTCGAGCCTGGCGAGGTCGGTCTGGCTGCCCTTGCTGTCCCGGAACAGGATTTCGCCGGAGGCGAGGCGGCCGGGGCGTTCGATGAGCTGCAGGATCGCCTTCATGGTGACGGACTTGCCGCAGCCGCTTTCGCCGACGATGCCGACGACCTCGCCGGGGTGGACATCGAAGCTGGTGCCGTCCACCGCGCGGATGGTGCCTTCGTCCATGCCGAAGGTGACGCGCAGGTCTTTGACCTGGAGGAGGGGGGGCTCAGTTGGCATAGGGGTCGGACGCGTCGCGCAGGCCGTCGCCCACGAGGTTGAAGGCGAGCACGGCCAGGATCACCACCAGGCCGGGGATCAGCAGCCAGGGGGCCAGCGCGAGGGACTGGATGTTCTGCGCCTCCTGCAGCAGCACGCCCCAGGAGAGCGCGGGTGGGCGGATGCCGAGGCCAAGGAAGGAGAGCGAGGTCTCGTTGATGATCATCACCGGGATGGCCAGCGAGGCGGTGGCGATGATGTGGCTGGCGAAGGTGGGCACCATGTGGCGCAGGATGATGCGCAGGCGCGAGCAGCCGGCCAGACGGGCGGCGAGGACGAAATCCTCCTCCCGGAGTGCCAGGAACCGCCCGCGCACCTCGCGGCCCAGCGTGGTCCAGCCGATCAGGGAGAGAATCACGGTGATGGCGAAGAAGACCTGGATCGGCGTCCAGTCGCGCGGGAGCGCCGCGGCCAGCGCCAGCCAGATCGGGATGGTGGGGACGGATTGCAGCAGTTCGATCAGGCGCTGGATCACGCTGTCGGTCTTGCCGCCGACATAGCCGCTGAGGCCGCCGAGCAACACGCCGAGGAAGGTGGAGAGCGCCACCGCCACCAGACCCACCGTCATGGAGGTTTGGGTGCCGTGCATGATGCGCGACCACTGGTCCCGGCCCAGCCGGTCGGACCCCAGCAGGAAGATGCGCTGGCGCGGATCGGCGGAGACGATCAAATGGCGGTTGGTCTCGATCAGGCCGAGGACGTGCCAGGTGTGGCCCTTACCGAAGAAGCTGACCGGCACGCGCTTGGCGGGATCGACGGTCCATTCCATGCGCAGCGTGACCGGGTTGCGCTTGCCGGTGACGGCGGGCACCCAGGGGTCGAGCCTTCCCTCATGGAACAGGCGCAGGCCCTGGGGCGGGATGAAGGCCTGGCGCGCGTCGGTCTGTTCCGGGTTCTGGGTGGAGAAGAAATCCGGCACCAGCACCACGCCATACATCAGCAGCAGCAGCACGGCGCTGACCAGGGCCAGCCGATGGCGGCGGAAGCGCCACCACACCAGCTTCCAGTTGGAGGCGACCGCGATGCGGTCTTCCACGGCGGCCCCTTCGGCGGCGGCGACCTGCGACATCAGCTTTCCATCCGGATGCGCGGGTCGATCAGGGCCAGCAGCACATCGGACAGCAGCGTGCCGATGATGGTGAGGAAGGAGTAGATCAGCAGGATGCCGCCGGCCAGATACATGTCCTGGTTGATCAGCGCGCGCAGCAGCAGCGGGCCGATATTGGGCAGATTCATCACCGTGGCGACGATCAGGCTGCCGGAGAACAATGCCGGCAGATACCAGCCGATCGTGCTCACCAGCGGGTTCAGCGCAAGGCGCACGGGATAGCGCAGCACCAGCGTCCATTCCGACAGGCCCTTGGCCCGGGCGGTGGTGACGTAGGGCTTGTTCAGCTCATCCAGCAGGTTCGCCCGCATGATGCGCGTGAGGCGCGCCGTGCCGGCAATCGCCAGCACCAGGGCCGGCAGCCACATGTGCGACAGCATGTCGATCACGCGCGCAAAACTCCACGGCGCATCGACATAGGCCTCGCTGAACAGGCCGGTCACGCTGATGTCGAACCAGGCAAAGCCCACCCACATCAGCACCAGGGCCAGCATGAAGTTGGGCGTGGCAACGCCGACATAGTTCACGATGGTCAGCAGGTGATCGACAAACGAGCGCTGATGCGTGGCGCACCAGATGCCGGCGGGCACGGCGATCGCCCAGGTGAGCACAAACGAGAACAACGCCAGCGCGATGGTGGCGGCCAGCTGCTCGCCGATCAGCTCGGCATTGGGGCGCTGGTATTCCAGCGACAAACCCATGTCGCCGATCGCGATGTGCTTCAGCCAGAGCCAGTACTGCACGATGAACGGCTGGTCCAAGCCATAGCTGGCGCGCAACCCCTCCATCTGCTCCATGCTGATGGAGGAGCCGGACGAAGCCAGCGTGGCAACGTAGTGCGTGAGGAAATCACCCGGCGGGGCCTGGATGATCACAAAAATCACGAAGGAATAAACCAGCATCAACGCCGGCAACAACGCCAACCGCTGCAAGATGTAGCGCGTCATGTGCGCACCGAGGCAATGCCGGGGCTTCCGCCCCGGACCCCGACCAAGGGCTCTGCCCTTGGATCCCGCCAGGGACCTGAGGTCCCTGGACCCACATTTGTTCCGCCTGCGGCGGGAGGGGCCGTCTCGGCGCGCGACACAGACCCGGTCGGCCCCTCCCGCCGCAGGCGGAACTATTGTGGGTCCAGGGACCTCAGGTCCCTGGTGGGGTCCAGGGGCAAAGCCCCTGGCCTTGCCTTCCTTCCCCGATCCGCCGCTACCGGTT
>JAIXTK010000459.1 GCA_027483995.1 Acetobacteraceae bacterium | reverse complement strand
CCACCCGGTTGCCCTCCAGCCGCCCGCGCAGGGCCGCCACGCAGGCAGCAAGCTCTGCCTCCAGCGCCGGATCGGCGTTGCCGCCTGCCCGCAGCTCCGCCACCCAGCCGCCGCGCAGCGCCTCCGCCAGCCGGCCGCCCAGGGACCGGCCGCTGCCGCCGCGTTCCGCCAGCACATCCAGCGTGACCTTCGCCAGCAGCGCGCAGGCGAGCATTGATCGCCACAGGACCGGCCGCGTCTCGGGTGCCATGCCGCGGAACAGCAACAGCGCCGGCGCCAGGCGACGCGCCGTTTCGTGCGTGGGGTCCAGCAGTTCAGCGCGGAAATCGCCGTAGCGCTTCAGCGACACCCGCCCTTCGGGGTCGCGCACCAGCAGCGTATCGACGATCGCTTCCAGCTCGTCGGTATAGAGGTGCTGGATGTGCTGCACGGGCTCGTCATCCACCTGGTACTCTGCCTTCGTCTCGTGACCCACGTAGCGATAGGCCCGCACCGGTGGCTGTGCGGCGAGGTCGAACGGGCCGCTCAGCACGTCGCGATACATCTTGCCCAGCACATAGGCGGCCTGCACCCGCGCATCGAGCGAGAAATCCAGCCGCGTCAGCTTCTCCGTCATCATCCGCAGACAGGCCAGCGGCCGCAGCACGCGGAACACGGAGGTGAGCAGGTAGTAGTTGCTTGGCCCGCGCAGCCAGCTGGCCGGCTGCCGGCCGAGATGCCCCGCCGCGCCGGCCTGCGCCATGTTGGCGATGCGGGCGAAGGTCATCTCCATCACCTCGCCGGTGAGGAACAGCACCGGCTCCACCTCGTCGTAGAGGCGCTTGCGGGCCTCCCACTCGTAGCGGGTGCGGGCATCCTGCAGCCGGCCTTCGGCGCCCAGCTGCGCCTCCAGCCGCTTCAGCTGTTCGGCAGACGCCGACTTGTCCCGTTCCAGCTGCCGAGCACTCCAGAACGCCCACAGTGCGCCGCCGGCCGAGACCAGCGCGGCGCCGAGGGACAGCGCGGTGCCAGCGTCCCCCATCAGTACATCGTGTCTTTCAGGCGCTGCGGGGCGATCTGGTCGTAGGCGGCGCCGTCGAACTCGCCCTTGGTGATGTCTTCCAGAATCTTCCCGTTGCTCGGCAGGGCGGTGCGCTCGATCTGGGCGGTGGGGTCCCACAGGCGGGAGCGCATCAGCGCCTTGGCGCACTGGAAGAAGCAGTACTGCACCTTCACCACGAGTACGCTTTTCGGCAGCTGGTTGTTCACCACGAAGCGCGCCAGCAAGGCGGGGTCCACGCTGATCTGGGCCGTGCCGACCACGCGCAGCGTTTCGCCCACGCCGGGGATCAGGAACAGCAGGGTCACGCGCGGGTCGGTGACGATGTTGCGCAGATTGTCGATGCGGTTGTTGCCGCGGCGGTCTGGCAGCAGGAGCGTGTGGGCGTCCTGGATTTCCACGAAGCCTGGGGCATCACCGCGCGGGGTGATCTCCACGGTTTCGCCAATGGTCGCCAGCACGCAGAACGGGCTGGCCTTGATCAGCGCCTGGTAGTGCGGGTGCAAATGGTCCACCTGCTTGGTGACGGCCGCCCCGGCCGGCTCCCCGTACAGCGCGCGCAGGCTTGCGATGTCGCGGATGATGTGGTCGGGATTGTCCATGATACCTGTATCCGTGGTGACGGGGTTTCTGGGCAGCGGCAAGACCACGCTGATCGGCCGGCTGTTGCCTGACCCGAGGCTGGCCGACACGGCGGTGATCGTCAACGAATTCGGCGCGGTGGCGCTGGATCACGCGCTGATCGCCAGCAGCACGGAATCGCTGATCCAGCTCACCACAGGCTGCCTGTGCTGCGCGGTGCGCACGGATCTGGTGCGCACGCTGCTGGAACTGGAAGGGCGGCGCGAGGCCGGCGAGATCGCCTTCGCCCGCGTGCTGGTGGAAACCTCCGGCCTGGCGGACCCGGCCCCGATCCTGGCCGCCCTGATGAGCGATGGCGCGCTGGCCGGGCGCTTTGCCATCGGCGCGGTGGCCACGCTGGTGGATGCCGAGCTGGGCGAGGCCACGCTGGAACGCCACCCGGAAGCGCGCCGCCAGGTGGCCATGGCCGACCGAATCCTGCTGACCAAGACCGATCGCACCGCCCCCAGCGCCGCGCTGCGCGCCCGGCTCGCAGCCCTCAACCCCGCCGCCACGCCCATCCAGGGCCCGGTGGATGCGGGCTGGCTGCTGGCGCCGGCTGGGCGGCTGCCGCAGGAATTCCCGCCGGTGGCGCTGCACACGGCCGGGATCAATTCGGCCACCATTCTCCGCACCGAGCCGGTGCCGGCCCTGGCGCTGACGCTGCTGATCCAGGCGCTGGCCGAGCATTGCGGGGCGCGGCTGCTGCGGCTGAAGGGGCTGGTGGAGTTTGCGGAATCGCCCGGCCGCCCGGCGGTGATCCATGGCGTGCAGCATGTCTTCTCCGCGCCCGAACTTCTTCCCGCCTGGCCCGGCGAGGACCGCTCCACCCGCATCGTGCTGATCGGCGAGGCCCTGCCGCCGCATTTCGCCGCCCGGCTGCTGGATGCTGTTATTGCCGAGGTGCAGGACGAAACCGCCCGCCAGGAGCCCTGATGCACACGCCCGACCACGTTCTGCACGACCGCCAGATCTTCACCGCCGCCGCCATGCGCGCCGTTCCGGTGCGGGACAGCGGGGAGCCCCTGGTGCGGCTGGCGCCGGAGCCCGGCCTCGTCTTCGGCCCGCCGCTGCCCTACGCCTGGTTGCGCCAGGGCACGCTCGACCGGCTGCGCCAGGCCGTGCGGGCGCTGCGGGCGGAAGACCCGGTCTGCACGCTGCAACTGCTCTACGCCTATCGCTCGCTGGCCGCCCAGCGCGAGGGTTTCGCCGCCTCCCGCGCGCGGGCCGAGGCCGCGCACCCGGACTGGTCGCCTGAGGCGCTGGACGAGGAGGCGCATCTTTTCGCCGCCCTGCCCGAGGTCGCCGGCCACCCCACCGGTGGGGCGGTGGACGTGACCATCCTGCGCGCCGGCGTGGCGTTGGACATGGGCACCTTCTATGCCGACTGGGCCTCGCCGTTGATCTTCACCTTCGCCGAAGGGCTCACGCCGGAGCAGGCGGCCCACCGCGCGCTGCTGCGCCGGGCGATGGTCGCGGCGGGGTTCGCGCCGTTCAACGGGGAGTGGTGGCACTTCTCCCACGGCGATCGGGAATGGGCGCTGGTGTGGGGGGCGGAGGCGGCGCTCTATACCCAGGTGGCGGAGCCGGAGTGAGCAAGATTCTTCTTTTTCTGAAGAAAAAGAAGCAAAAAGACTTCTGTGAGTTTGATGCGGATGGACCCGCACCAAACTCATAAAAGTTTTTTGGTTCTTTTTTTCAAAAAAGAACCGCTTACTTCCTTAGTTCTTTTCCCATAATCCCCTCATAAACCTTGATCATGGCCGAGGTATCCTCCCCACCCAGCCCCTGCGCCCGCGCCGCGCGCAGCAGGTTGAGGACGTTGGGCGCGACCAGGCCGGGCACCCCGGTCTTGTCGGCCAGTTGCACGGCCAGGCGCAGGTCCTTGTGGGCGAGATCCAGCGCGAAGCCGGGCGCGAAGGTGCCGGCCATCGACTTGGTGGCGATGGAGGTGAAGGCACCGGAGGCGCCGGAGCTGACCGAGACGACATCGGCCAGTTTCTGCAGGTCGATCCCGGCGGCGGCGCCCATCATCAGGCCCTCGGCGGCGGCGGCCATGTTGCAGAAGGCCAGCATGTTGTTGATCAGCTTGGCCACGCTGCCCATGCCGACGGCGCCGACATGGAAGGCATTGGCGGTGAAGCTGGCAAAGAGCGGGCGCTGGGCCTCGAAGGTGGCTTCGTCGCCGCCGACCATGATGGCGATGGTGCCTTCCTCCGCCTTGGCCACGCCGCCGCTGACCGGGGCTTCCAGCATGGCGATGCCCTTGGCCGCCAGGGCGGCGGCCATGGCCTGGGCGGTTTCGGGGGAGTTGGTGGAGAGGTCGATGACGACGGTGCCGGCCAGGGCCGTTTCCGCCAGCCCGCCGGGGCCGGCGATGACGCGTTCGACGATCTCGGGGATGGGGAGCGAGGTGAACACCACGTCGCAGCCGGCCAGGGCCGCGCTGCTGTCGGCGGAGGTCGCCCCCAGCGCGGTGCAGCGGGCGACCGCGGCGGTGTCT
>JAIXTK010000330.1 GCA_027483995.1 Acetobacteraceae bacterium | reverse complement strand
CTCCCGCAAGATCTCCCGCCTGTCGGCCCGCGTGAAGTCGCTCGGCGTCGCCGCAGGCTGAATGCCGACCGGATGGCCGGTGCCGCAGCGCGGCATCGGCAGGGGCCTGCCCGTGCCCCGGCGCGTTTGCGCCATAGCCATCAATAGCTTGGCGCGGAGCCCTGAAGCGACATAGCATCGCTTCAATAAAACCCCCCACGAATACTTGTCGTAACTTCCAAGACATCGCAAATCGACTTATCTCCGCCACTTTGGCGTTGCCTTGGGACTGGTTTCGGCCTAGTCATTTCTCTGCCAGCGGGCTCCGGACGATCCGGTCCTGCTTCGGCCGGGAAGAGGCTTATGCCCGTGGTCCCGCCGTTTTCGGCGGTCATGGCGGACCCTGTTCCGGCCACCGACGGGAGCATGCTGCGCGACAGCGCGGCCTGCCGGGAGGGGTGATGGAGCGGCTGGTGTTTAACGGCGATGGCGAGGGGGAGCATTCAGCAGCAATGGATTACCTGCCCCCCGAACAGCTCGCCACCCTCTGGGCCCGTGTCCGCGGCCGCCTGCAGCAGGAGGTCGGCGAGGTCGAATACCGCACCTGGCTGCGCCAGATGACGCTGGTGGGCCTGGATGGCGACGAGATCACCGTGCACCTGCCCACCCGTTTCCTGCGCGACTGGGTGCGCGCCCAGTTCGGCGACCGCCTGACCACGCTGTGGCAGGAACAGCTGCCCGCCGTCCGGCGCGTGGAAGTGGGCGTGGGCAACGGGGGCGGCACCGGCCTGGCCGAGAGCGTCAGCCCGCCGCCGCGCAGCCCCACCGGGCCGCTCCGGCCGCTGGAGGCCAAGTCGCTGATCCAGGTGGATGCCAAGGTGGCGGAGACCAAGGGCGGCGAAGACCGCGCCGAGGCCAGCGCACCGCTGGACCAGCGCTTCACCTTCGACAGCTTCGTGGTGGGCAAGCCGAACGAATTCGCCCATGCCTGCGCCCGCCGCGTGGCGGAGAAGCCGGCCAGCCAGGGCTTCAACCCGCTCTTCCTGTATGGCGGCGTCGGCCTGGGCAAGACCCACTTGATGCATGCCATCGCCTGGGAGCTGACTGCCCAGGACCGGCCGGACGGGCCGGTGACCGTGGCCTACATGTCGGCCGAGAAGTTCATGTACCGCTTCATCTCGGCGATCCGCAGCCAGGCCACGATCCAGTTCAAGGAGCAGCTGCGCAGCGTCGACGTGCTGATGATCGACGACCTGCAGTTCCTCATCAACAAGGACGCCACGCAGGAAGAATTCTTCCACACCTTCAACGCCCTGGTGGAGAGCGGCAAGCAGATCGTCGTCTCTGCCGACAAATCCCCTTCCGACCTCTCGGGGTTGGAGGAGCGGGTGCGCACGCGCCTGGGCAGCGGCATGGTGGCCGACCTGCATGCCACCACCTTCGAGCTGCGCGTCTCGATCCTGGAGGCGAAGGTGGCCCGCGCCGGCGTTTCGGTGCCCGCCAAGGTGCTGGAATTCCTGTCGCACAAGATCACGTCGAACATCCGCGAGCTGGAAGGCGCGCTGAACCGGTTGATCGCGCATGCCAATCTGTTCGGGCGCGCCATCACGCTGGAGACCACGCAGGAGGTCCTGCACGACATCCTCAAGGCGCACGACCGGCGCGTGACGATCGAGGAGATCCAGAAGCGGGTGGCCGAGCACTGGAACATCCGCCTGACGGACATGTCCTCCGCCCGCCGTGCCCGCGCGGTGGCCCGCCCGCGGCAGGTGGCGATGTATCTGGCCAAGCAGCTCACCAGCCGCTCCCTGCCCGAAATCGGCCGGCGCTTCGGCAATCGCGACCACACCACGGTGATGCACGCCGTCTCCCGCGTGACCGAGCTGATCGAGCGCGATGCGTCCTTCGCCGAGGATGTGGAGCTGCTGCGGCGGATGCTGGAGAGCTGAATTCCCGCCCGGGAATGTTCGAGGCAGAGCGAAATTTGGCATCGTGTTTCACGGTGCGCAAAACCGCGGTAAACTGGATGACCGGTTTGCCTGCGAATCGGCCGCCGCCTCAGAGGATCATGCGATGAAGTTCAAGGTCGACCGTGCGACCCTGCTCAAGGCCCTTGCGCACGTGCAGAGCGTGGTCGAGCGGCGCAACACGATCCCCATCCTGGCCAACGTCATGATCGCGGTGCGCGACGGCAAGCTCACGCTGACCGCGACCGACATGGAGATCGCCATCGTCGAGGACGTGGCCGCCGACAGCGTGCGCAACGGCGCCTGCACGGCGCCGGCCTCCACGCTGTATGAGATCGTGCGCAAGTTGCCCGATGGCGCGGTGGTGGAGCTGGATTGCCCCGGCGGCGATGCCCAGCTCGCCTTGCGCGCCGGGCGCTACGCCACCAGCCTGGTGGTGCTGCCGACCGAGGATTTCCCGGCCATGACCGCCGGCACCCTGCCGCACAAATTCGCCCTGCCGGCGCAGACCCTGCGTGGCCTGATCGACCGCACGCGCTTCGCCATCTCCACGGAGGAGACGCGCTACTACCTGAACGGCATCTATATCCACCAGACCGAGGCCGATGGCGCCAAGGTGCTGCGCGCCGTGGCCACCGATGGTCACCGTTTGGCCCGCGTGGAGGAGCCGCTGCCGGAAGGGGCCGGCTCCATGCCCGGCGTGATCGTGCCGCGCAAGACGGTGGGCGAGCTGCGCAAGCTGCTGGACGAGACCACCGGCGAGGTGGAAGTGGCGCTGTCCGACACGCGGATCCAGTTCCGCGTCGGCACCGTGACGCTGACCAGCAAGCTGATCGACGGCACCTTCCCGGAATACGAGCGGGTGATCCCGCGCGACAACGACAAGGTGATGCGGGTGAACAAGGGCGATTTCGCCGAGGCCGTGGCCCGCGTGGCCGCCATCTCCTCGGAGCGTTCGCGCCCGGTGAAGCTCTCCTTGGCCCGCGACCTGCTGGTGCTGTCGGCCTCCAGCCCGGAGCAGGGCACCGCCAGCGAGGAGCTGGATGGCGACAAGGTGAAATACGAGGCCGGCCCGCTCGAGATCGGCTTCCAGGCGCGCTACCTGAACGACATCACCGACCAGATCAGCAATGTGGTGGAGTTCCGCTTCTCCGACGGGGCGGCGCCGACCGTGGTGCTCGATAGCGCCGACGCCAGCGCGCTGTATGTCCTCATGCCGATGCGGGTCTGATCCCGCGTCCATGACGTTGCGAGGCGGGTGATGGCCGGGCCGCAACTGCGGCTGTCCCGCCTGTCGCTGACCGGTTTCCGCAGCTACGCCGCCCTCACCTGGCACCCGCAGGGCCGCATCAGCGTGCTGGCGGGGCCGAATGGCAGCGGCAAGACCAATCTGCTGGAGGCGATCTCCCTGCTGGTGCCCGGCCGCGGCCTGCGTGGGGCGCGGGTGGCGGAGTTGCAGCGGCTTGGCGCGGCCTCATGGGCCGTGGCGGCGCGGCTGGAAACGCCGCATGCGGCGGTGGATATCGGCACCGGCTCGGCGCCTGATGGCCGCAGCGAACGACGGGTGTTCCGCCTGAACGGCCTGCCGCCGCGCAACCAGGCCGAGGTGGCATCGCTGGTTGCCGCGGTGTGGCTTACCCCGCAGATGGACCGGCTGTTCCAGGAGGCCGCCGGCGGGCGGCGCCGCTTCCTCGATCGGCTTGTGTATGCGCTGGAACCCGCCCATGCGCGGGAGGTGGCGGCGCATGACACGGCCATGGCCGGGCGCAACCGCCTGTTGTCTGAAGGGCGGCGCGATCCTGCCTGGCTCGGCGGGCTGGAGGATTCGATGGCCCGCCACGCCGTGGCCGCCACGGTGGCGCGCATGGCGCTGGTGGGCCGGCTCAACGCCGTGCCGCCGCCCGGTGCCTTTCCGGCGGCGCGGATGACCCTGCTGTGCCCGATCGCCGAGCGGCTGGCCACGGAGCCGGCGCTGGCGGTGGAGGATTGGCTGCGCGAGGCGCTGGCCGCCGCCCGTGGCACCGATGGCGCCGCCGGCAGCGCCTCGCTGGGCGCGCATCGGGCCGATATGGGGCTGGAGGATGGCGCCACCGCCCTGCCCGCCGCGCTGGCCAGCACCGGGCAGCAGAAGGCATTGCTGATCGGCGTGGTGCTGGCCCATGCCGCCCTGCTGGCCGGCGCCCGCGGCTTCGCGCCACTGCTGCTGCTCGACGAACCCGCCGTGCACCTGGATCCCGCCCGCCGCGCCGCCCTGTTCGCCGCCCTGCTGGACCTGCCGGCGCAGGTATTCCTGACCGGCACGGACGAGGCCACCTTTGGCGAACTGCGCGGTGCGGCGGAACTGCTGCAGACCACCGGCGGCGGGCTGGCGCAGGTGCCGGATTTCACCCCTCCCATGCCCCCCTGATGGCCTGGGAAAACTGGCCAAATCCGAGAAAATCCATTATGTTGCGCCCTTCCCCCTGACACCCCGGAGCACCCTGTCGGCATGACCGAGAACGCCGCGCCGAAGCCCGATGCGCCCACCCCCGAGGCCGCCCCCGACAACGACGCCTACGACGCCGCCTCGATCTCCGTGCTGCGCGGCCTGGATGCCGTGCGCAAGCGCCCGGGCATGTATATCGGCGACACCGATGACGGCTCCGGCCTGCATCACATGGCCTTCGAGATCATCGACAACGCGGTGGACGAGGCCCAGGCCGGCCATGCCAACCGCGTGTCGCTGACGCTGAACGGCGATGGCAGCGTGACGGTGCGCGACAACGGCCGCGGCATTCCGACCGACATCCACCACGAGGAAGGCGTTTCCGCCGCCGAGGTGGTGCTGACCAAGCTGCATGCCGGCGGCAAGTTCAACCAGAACTCCTACAAGGTGTCCGGCGGCCTGCATGGCGTGGGTGCGGCGGTGGTGAACGCGCTGTCGGAATGGATGGAGGTGCGCATCTGGCGCCTGGGCCAGGAGCATTTCATCCGCTTCCGCCACGGCGATGCCGAGGCGCCGCTTGCGATCGTTGGGCCATCCGACGCGCCGGGCGGCACCGAGGTGACGTTCAAGCCCTCCACCGGCACCTTCACCAAGGTGGAGTTCGACTACGCCGTGCTGGAACGCCGGCTGCGCGAGCTGGCCTTCCTGAACTCCGGCCTGGCCATCGTGCTGCGCGACGAGCGACATGCCGTGCCGGTGGAATCGGTGTTCCACTACGATGGCGGGCTGGTGGAGTTCGTGAACTGGCTCGACCGCGCGAAGACCCCGGTGGTCACCCCGCCGATCAGCGTCAACGGCGCCGGCATCGGGCCGAATGGCGAGATCAAGGTGGAGCTGGCGCTGTCGTGGAACGACAGTTTCCATGAGACCATGCTCTGCTTCACCAACAACATCCCGCAGCGCGATGGCGGGGCGCATCTGGCTGGCTTCCGCGCGGCGCTGACCCAGGTGGTGTCGAAATATGCCGAGGGCATGGGCAAGAAGGACAGCCTGGCCCTGGTGGGCGAGGACATGCGCGAGGGCATGACGGCGGTGCTGTCGGTGAAGGTGCCCGACCCCAAGTTCTCCAGCCAGACCAAGGACAAGCTGGTCTCCTCCGAGGTGACGCCGGTGGTCCGCGCCGCCGTGTCCGATGCCGTGGCCCATTGGTTCGAGACGCATCCGCGCGAGGCCAAGTCGATCATCCAGAAGGTGATGGATGCGGCTGCCGCGCGCGAGGCCGCCCGCAAGGCGCGCGAGCTGACCCGCCGCAAGGGCGTGCTGGATGTCTCCACCCTGCCCGGCAAGCTGGCCGACTGCCAGGAGCGCGACCCGGCGAAATCCGAGCTGTTCATCGTCGAGGGCGACAGCGCCGGCGGCTCCGCCAAGCAGGGGCGCGATCGCAAGAACCAGGCGATCCTGCCGCTGAAGGGCAAGATCCTGAACGTGGAGCGTGCGCGCTTCGACCGCATGCTGGGCAGCGCCGAAATCGGCACGCTGATCACCGCACTCGGCACCGGCATCGGCCGCGGCGAGCCGGAGCAGGGCGGCTTCGATGTGGGCAAGCTGCGCTACCACAAGATCATCATCATGACCGACGCCGATGTGGACGGCTCCCACATCCGCACCCTGCTGCTGACCTTCTTCTTCCGCCAGATGCGGCCGCTGATCGATCGCGGGCATTTGTTCATCGCCCAGCCGCCGCTGTATCGCGCCAAGCGCGGCAACGAGGAGCGCTACCTGAAGGACGACGACGCGCTGGACAACTTCCTGCTGGACAAGGTGCTGGCCGATGCCCGGCTGGGCTACGCCAATGGCGAGGTGCTGGCCGGCGAGGATCTGCGCGGCCATTCCACCTTCCTGCGCCTGTCGCACGACCGGCTGAAGCGCCTGGGCGCGCCTTCCGGCATCCCGATCTTCCTGCTGGAGCAGGCGGCCATCGTCGGCGCGCTGACGCCCGACGAGAACCGGGTGAACAACGTGGCCGCCGATCTTGCCGCACGGCTCAATGCCGTGTCGCTGCCGGCGGAGCGCAGCTGGGTGGTTTCCGCCAATAGCGGTGGCGGGCTGACACTGGCGCGCACCGTGCGCGGCGTGGCGGAGATCCACAAGCTGGATGCCGCCACCATGCGCAGTGCGGAGGCGCGCTGGCTGAACGACCGCGCCGAGGAACTCGCCCGCCGCTTCGCCGAGCCCGCGCTGCTGGCGCTGGACCGCAGCGAGGCGCAGGTGGCCGGCCCCGCCACCGCCTTCGAGCGCATCATCGCGCAGGGCCGCAAGGGCCTGTCGATCCAGCGCTTCAAAGGATTGGGCGAGATGAACCCGGACCAGCTGTGGAAGACCACGCTCGATCCCGCCGTGCGCACCCTGCTGCAGGTGGAAGTGGGCGATACCGAGGAAGCCGAAGGCGTGTTCTCCACGCTGATGGGCGACGTGGTGGAACCACGCCGCGACTTCATCGTGGGCAACGCGCTGAAGGTGGCCAACCTCGACGTATAGGCGGAGGGTGCCGGGCATGATTGCGATCCAGCTGTTCGCGCTTCTTGCCCTGGCCCTGCCCGCCGCCGCCCAGCCGCGCGGCGCTGCGGAACCGCAGCGCTTCGATGGCACGCTGGCCGCCCACAACCAGGCGCGGCAGGCCGTTGGCGTGGCGCCGCTGCAGTGGTCCGCCGAGTTGGCCGTGACCGCCCAGCGCTGGGCCGATAAACTGCGTGAATCACGCTGCGCGATGCGGCATAGCGGCGCGGCCGGGCTGGGGGAGAACCTGGCCTGGGCGAGTGGGCAGGCGCTGTCACCGGCCCAGGTGGTGGGGATGTGGGTGGGCGAGCGCCGGGATTACGACGCCGCGCGCAACACATGTGCGCCGGGCAAGGTCTGCGGCCACTACACCCAGGTGGTGTGGCGCGGCACCACCCATGTTGGATGCGGCATGGCCAGCTGCGGGAACTCCGAAGTCTGGGTCTGCAACTACACGCCGCCCGGCAATTACGTGGGCCAGCGGCCGTTCTGAAACCGGCCAGGGGCTAGTACAGCCCCGCCATCCGGGCACGCACCTTCATCAGCGCCACCATCATGTCCAGCGTCGGCGTGGCGACCCCGGCCAGGCGGGCGAGGTCGAGCGCGGTGGCGTAGATGCCGTCGATTTCCATGGGGCGGCCCAGCTCCAGGTCCTGCAGGATGCTGGGGCGGTGGGTCATGGCGCGGCCGTGTTCGATCTGGCTGTCCACGTCCACCTGCGGGCGGCAGCCCATGGCGGCGGCGATGGCCAGGCCCTCGGCGTAGCTGGCACGCACCGCGCGTTCCACGGCGGGTTCGAGGGAATAGGCCTTGGGTGCCACGGCGCCGAGCACGGCGGATGGACCGCTGGCCAGGTTGCCGACCAGCTTCTGCCACACCAGGTCGCGGATGCGCGGGCTTTCATCCACCAGGAAGCCGCCTTCGCGCAGGGGGGCTGCGATGGCGGCCATGCGTGCCGAGAGGCTGCCATCGGGCTCGCCGAGGAAGAGCCGGCTGCGGCGGTGGGCCACCTGGATGACGCCGGGTTCGATCACGGTGCAGGCGGAATAGACCACGCCGCCGATGGCGCGGGCGGGCCCGATTGCATCCCACACCGCGCCGCCGGGGTCGGCCTGCGCCAAGCGCCGACCGTCCCAGGGGCCGCCATGGGCGTGGAAATACCACCAGGGGATGCCATTCATCACGAACACCACGGCGGTATCCGGGCCCAGCAGCGGCGCGATGCCCTGCGCCACCGTGGGCAGGGCCGGGGCCTTCACCGTGACCAGCACGGCATCCTGCACGCCGAACGCGGCGGGGTCGGAGCCGGCGCGGACGGGGTGGGTATCCTCCAGATCCGGCGAGACGATGCGGATGCCGCGTGCCTGCATGGCCGCCAGATGGGCGCCGCGGGCGATCACCGAGACATCCGCCCCGCCGCGCACCAAACGTGCGGCCAGGTGCCCGCCGATGGCACCGGCGCCAAAAACCGCGATTTTCATGGCTGAATTAGTCCTCGGGCCACGGCGCCAGCGCCACGCGCGGCACAACGCCCTCGTTCACGATGTGGCCGGGCCGGGGCCAGTGGCCGCGCAGGACGGCGCAGAGATTCTCGATTCCGCCGCGTGATACGTCCTGCCCCGCCTCGACCGAATTCGCCGCCACGTGCGGCGTGGCGATCACGTTGTCCAGCTCCAGCAGGCTCCAGTGCGGCATGGGCGGGTTCTCGGCGAACACGTCGATCCGCTCGAACGTATCCAGCCCTGCCCCGCCGAGATGGCCGCTGCGCAAGGCTGCTTCCAGCGCCGCCTCGTCCACCAGGCCGCCGCGGGAGGTGTTGATGAACAGGGCGCCGGGCTTCATCGCCGCGAATTCGGCCGCGCCGATCATGTGATGCGTCTCGGCCGCCAGGGGCAGGTGCAGGGAGACGTAGTCGCTCTCGCGCAGCACGGTGGCGAGATCGGTCATCTCCACGCCCAAGGACGGGTCCACTGGCGTGGCGCTGCGCCGGGTGGCCAGCACGCGCAGGCCGAAGCCGCGGGCGCGCTGGGCCGTCAACCGTGCGGAATTGCCGAAGCCGACCAGCCCCAGCGTCTGCCCGTTCATGCGCCGGTTGCCGCGCGAGACGCCCTGGGCGGCGTTGTAGGCCCCGGCCCGCATGGCGCGCTGCATCGGCGGCAGCTTGCGCACCAGGGCCAGCAGCAACGCCATGGTGTGGTCGGCCTGCTCCTCGATGCAGAAGGTCGGCACGTTGGTCACGAGGATGCCGCGCTGCTTGGCCAGCGCCACGTCGATCTTGTCCGTGCCGGTGCCCAGGCGGGAGATCACCCGGCACCTGTTCATCGCCGCCACCACCGGGGTGGGCAACGAGACGGAGATCGCAAACACGCCGTCGGCCTCGGCCACGAGGGGGATCAGCTCCTCCACCGTGTTGGCTTCGGCCTCCACCGGCACAAGGCCGGCCCGCGCCCACTCCGCGCGCTCGAACGCGCTCGGCGGGAACAGCGCGGCGTTCAGGCGGACAACGCGCAGCCCCGACAGGTCGGACACCGCCGCCTCACACCGCGACGTATTTGTGGCGCTTGTAGCCGCCGAGGTTGAAGCCCTCGATCCGCAGCAGGGTGGTGGAGGCATCGCGCCGCGGCGAATGCAGCACGCCAGGCTCATACGCATAAGCCATGCCCGGGGTCAGCTTGTAGTCGCGGAGGCGCTTCACGCGGCCGGGCTCATCCCCGTTCGGCTCTGCCACCTTCTCCCAATCGGTCATGATCGTCTCGCCGGTCGCCTGGCCATAGATCGCCCAGGTGGGGCCGTGATCGTGCGGCGCGCTGTCCTTGGCGCCGTGGTAGCTGTGGGCAAGAATGGCGAACTTGTGGATCGGGTCCTCATAGATCACCTGGCGCTCCGGCCCGTCCGCCTTGATGGTGGCGGCGACAAAGGCCTGGTCCTGCAGGACCTCGCGCACCAGCTCGCACACCTTCTGCCGCCCACCGGGGCCGGGATCCGCCGCAATCGCGGCCGCGCAAGCCTTGGCAAAACTCTCCAGCGTGTGAGCCATGTCATTTCCTCCAGCAACGTCGCTGCGGCAGCCTAGCGCCGAACGCGCGCGCGGGGAAGGAAGGGAAGGCCAGGGCTCTGCCCTGGACCCGCTGGGGCCTTAGGCCCCAGACCCCTTCACTTTTTCCGCCTTCGGCGGGGAGGGGCCGTCGAGGCGGTGGAGAGACCCGGATGGCCCCTCCCCGCCGAAGGCGGAAGCTAACGTGGGCCAGGGACCTCAGGTCCGTCGCGCCAAGGCGCGCGCCGGGCCAGGTGGGGTCCAGGGGCAAAGCCCCTGGCCTTGCT
>JAIXTK010000464.1 GCA_027483995.1 Acetobacteraceae bacterium | reverse complement strand
CTGGACTACGCTTTGGCGCGGGCGGATACCGAAGTGCGGGTGTCGTGCTTCTGCGCAACTCAATCATGCTGTGAGTAAGCAAGGAGTCTTCTTTTTCTGAAGAAAAAGAAGCAAAAAGACTTTTCCCGTTTGGGCCGAACTTACATGGCAACGTTGCATCCAATGTTCCCGGATGGATTCCAGACCGACCGCCTGACGCTCCGGCCCATCGTAGAGAGCGATGCACAGCCGATATTTGATGGGTATGCACAGGATCCAAACGTGACCCGCTTCCTGGCCTGGCGGCCGCATCGCAGGCTTGATGACACGAATGCCTACGTCCAACGCTGCATGGGTGCTGCCTCCTCCCGGACCTATGTGCTGATAGGCCGGCAAAACGGCGCGCTCCTGGGCGCGTTCGACCTGCGGCAGGAGCGGCCACACGCACTGGGCTACGGCTATGTCCTGGCCCGACCCGCCTGGGGACAGGGATTGATGACCGAGGCATTGCGTGAGGTGAGCCGCTGGGCCCTGCTTCAACCAGACATCTGGCGGATCGGCGACTGCTGCGACGTGGAGAATCGCGCCTCGGCCAGGGTCATGGAAAAAGCGGGAATGACCTTCGAAGGTGTCGCCCGGCGCTGGGCAATCCACCCCAATATAAGTGCCGAGCCGCGCGATTGCTTCATCTACGCCAAGGTACAGTAAGCCAGGCTGCTGCAGCCTCTCCACCGCAAACACACAAAAGTCTTTTGGTTCTTTTCTTCAGAAAAGAACACGCTTAACTTCTTGGAATCCCGAGCGAGGCAGTCAGCCCGCCATCAACCGGAATCACCGTGCCGGTGACATAGGCAGCACCGGGCGAGGCGAGGAAAGCGGCGACGGCGGCGATTTCATCCGGCGCGGCATAGCGCCCGGCCGGCACGCGGGTCTCGGTCGCCTTCCGGTAGTCAGCGAAGGCGGCGACCATCTCGGTCTCCACGAAGCCCGGCGCGATGCAATTCACCGTCACCCCGCGCTTGGCGCTCTCGATCGCCAACGTGCGCACATAGGAGGCCAGCGCCGCCTTGCTCGCCCCGTAGGCCGCATTGCCCTGGCTGGCCTGCTGACCGACCACGGAGCCAACGGCGATGATCCTTCCGTTCCGCGCCCGCATCATCGGCCGCACGGCGGCACGGGCCAAGCGGGCGAAGGACCAGAAATTCACCTGCATCAGCGCCTCGGCCGGGTCCTGCTCCATGATCGCGGCCAGCTGGTCGTAGGTGGTGCCGGCAACATGCACCAGCGCCCCGAGCGGCCCACCGCCCTCGATCTCCCCGGCGAAGCCGTCCACGGCCGCACGGTCGGCCAAGTCCAGCGCACGAGCGGCGAAGCTGCGGCCGGGGAAGCGGGCGTGCAGGTCGGCCAAGCGCGCGGCGGTGCCGTCGGGGTCGGAGCGCTGGGTGAAGGTGACATCGAAGCCGGCTTCGGCCAGGGCCTCCACCACCGCGGCGCCGATCCCGCGGCGGCCGCCGATCACGAGGGCTGTGGGCACTAGACCGGCTCCGCCCGCATCACCAGGCACACGTTCTGCCCGCCGAAGCCGAAGGAGTTGGAGATGGCGCAGGACACGGCCGCATCGCGCGCCACATTGGGCACGCAATCCACCGGCAGGGCGGGGTCGGGGTCGTGATAGTTGATCGTCGGCGGAATGCGGCCGTTGCGGATGGTCAGCAGGCTGAACACCGCCTCGATCGTGCCGGCGGCGGTCAACGTATGGCCGATCATCGATTTGTTGGACGAGATCGGGATGGACCCGGCCCGGTCGCCGAACACGGTGGAGACGGCGAGCCATTCCATGCGCTCGTTCTCCGGCGTGGAGGTGCCGTGGGCGTTGATGTAGTCCACCGCCTCCGGCCCGATCCCGGCATCGGCCAGGGCAGCGTGCAAGCAGGCGATCACCGGCTTGCCGTCGGGGCTGGAGCGGGTACGATGAAAGGCATCGGCCCGTTCGCCGCAGCCGGCCAGCACACCCAGGATGCGCGCGCCGCGGGCCAGCGCGTGGTCCATGCTCTCCAGCACCAGCGCCCCTGCCCCCTCCGCCATCACGAACCCGTCGCGGTCCTTGCTGAACGGGCGCGAGGCCCCCTCCGGCGGGTCGTTGCGGGTGGACAGCGCCGAAAGCAGCGAGAAGCGGATCAGCGATTCCGGGTTCACCGAGGCATCCGTGCCCACCACCAGGGCGGCCTCCGACAGGCCGGCGCGGATCGATTCCACCGCCAGCTGGATCGCGGTGCCACCAGAGGCACAGGCGGTGGAGGTGGCAATCGGGTTGCCCCTGGTGCCGAAGCGGTCGGCCAGGTGCTCGCCCACCGAGGCGAACAGGAAGCGGCGATAGGTGTCGCGAAATTGCGGCTGGTCGGCCACCGCGATCAGGTCGGCATAGGAAACGCCGTCGTTGCGGCCGGTCGCGGCGGCCAGTGCCTGCCGCTGCGGCCATTCGATCTCCACCGGCGGCAGGGCGAGGAAGAGCGGGCCGGGGAAGTTGCCCTTGGTGCCGATGCCGGCCTCCGCGATGGCCTCCTCGGCAGCGCGGTCGGCCAGGCGCTGGGAGAGTTCGGGCGCGCAGAACGGATCGGCCGGCACGAAATCCACCGTGCCGGCGATGGTGGTGCGCATGTGGTCCAGCGGGAAGCGGCTGATGCGCTTGATGCCGGAGACGCCGCCGGTCAGCTTCGCCCAGTTGTCCCGCTGCCCCTCGCCCAGCGAGGTCAGCACGCCCATGCCGGTGACGACGACGATCGGGCGGCCGTGGGAATCGGTATGTGCCATCGCGCCCTCCTTAGGCTTTCGTCACCAGCGCCATGCCCTCGCCGCGCCAGTGGCCCCATGCGGTGACCAGGGCCTGGGAGAGCGGGCCGGGCATGGCGGCCTCGCCTGGTTCCAGCGGCGCGAACAGGCTGCCGCGCGAGACGGCATCGGCGGCCAGGGCCAGGTTGGCCACGAAGCTCGGCTCCATGGAATGCCCCAGCGCGGTGGCGGTGGCGCGGATGGGCAGGCCGAGCCCGTCCAGGAACGCCAGCTCCTCCTGCGTCGGCGCGGCCACGCCGCTGGCGCCGGAGAGCACGGCCGCCCCCTCGCCGGGGGTCATGGCGGCCAGCTGTCGCTGTGCGTTGGCGGTGGCAGCGCCGGGGCTGCGGTTGCAGCGGTCGGATTCCACGGCGGCAATGCGGGCGATGGCGGTGGCGCCGCGCGCCTCGGCATGGGCGCGGCTTTCGATCACCAGGAAGCAGCCCAGCGCGCTCAGCACCATCCCGCCGCCGCCCTGCTGGCGGGCACGAACGGGGGCGAACTCCCCCGCGAGCAGCGCGTGCCCCATGGCGTAGTGCATCGGCGTTTCGGGCCGTTGGGCGTTGTGGGAGCCGCCCACGAGAAAAAGCTCGCCCTGCCCCGCACGGATGCGGGCCACGGCGGTGCGCACCGCATCCACCCCGGCCCCTTCCTCACCCATGAAGGTGCGCGAGGAGCCGACCACGCCATGCACGATGGAGATGTTGCCGGCCAGCAGGTTCGACAGCTGGGCGAGGAACAGCGTGGGCCGCAGGCCGTTCGCCAGCATCTCGTTCAGCTTCGGCGCCGCCTGCTCCGGCGGCAGCGCGGCCAGCGCGGTCAGCACGGAATCATCGAGCGCGATGTCGCGCTCGCCG